>NZ_AJQE01000215.1 GCF_000261685.1 Bradyrhizobium genomosp. I (2014)
CGCAGAGACAAGGACGTGGATGCCCGGGACAAGCCCGGGCATGACGTGGAGAGAATTGAGCCCCCAAAAAACATCGCTGCAGCAGTCTAAGACATCGCCTCTTTGACGAGTTCGTCGGCGGCTTCGGCCAACAGTTCGTCTGCAGCTTCGCCATAGACCGACTCGCGGCCGATTTCCAGCATCACGGGGACCGCCAGCGGAGAGACGCGGTCGAGTTCCCGATGCGTGATGCGGCCATGGATGCGGGCGAGCATGTCGCCGAGGCGGCGCAGGTCGAGCAGGCCGGTGGCGGCATCGGCACGCGCGGCGCGCAGCAGCACGTGATCGGCCTGGTGCTTGCGCAGCACGTCGTAGACGAGATCGGTCGAGAACAGCACCTGGCGGCGGCTTTTCTCTTCGCCGGTATGACGGCGGGCGATCAGGCCGGAGATGATCGCACAGTTGCGGAAGGTGCGCTTCATCAGCGCGGATTCGGCGAGCCAGGCCTCGAGGTCGTCGCCGAGCATATCAGCGTCGAACAGCGCGTTGAGGTCGATACTGCCCTCCCGGATCATGAACGACATGTCTCCGAGCGCCCAGATCGCCACCGCGTATTCGTTGGCGACGAAGCCGAGCGGCCGCGCGCGGGCGCGCTCCAGCCGGCGCGTCAACAGCATGCCGAGCGTCTGGTGCGCCAAACGCCCCTCGAAGGGATAGCAGACCAGATAATGCTTGTTGGCGCGCGGAAAGCTCTCGACCAGGAGCTCGCGCACCGCCGGCACGCGCGAGACGTCCTTTTGCAGCGACAGCCAGTCGCGCACCTGCTCCGGCAAGCCATTCCACATGCGCCCATCAGCGAGCAGGCGGCGCACGCGTTCGGCCAGATAGGTCGAGAGCGGGAACTTGCCGCCCATGTAGGACGGCACCTTCGGGTCCTTGTCATGCGCGCGCGAGACATAGACCTGGTCCTCGACCAGGGCCTCGTAGCGCACCACCTCGCCCGAGAACACGAAGGTATCGCCGGGGCTGAGGCCCTCGATGAAGGCTTCCTCGATCTCGCCGAGCAGCCTGCCGCCGCGCGCGATCACGCCGGTCGAGCCGCCCGTTCTTCCCTGCCCGCCGCCGCGCGAGCGCACCAGCCGCACTTTCAGCATGTCGTCCTCGACGATGGTGCCGACATTCATCCGGTAGCTCTGCCGCACCTTTGGATTGGCGACGCGCCAACGGCCTTCCTTGTCCTGCTTGATGCGGGCGAAGCGCTCGTAGGTCTTCAGTGCGTAGCCGCCGGAAGCGACGAAATCGACGACATCGTCGAAATCCTGCCGCGACAGATCGGCGTAGGGCGCTGCGGTGCGAACTTCGGCATAGAGTTCATCGGAGAGGAACGGCTCGCCGCAGGCACAGCCGAGCACGTGCTGGGCCAGCACGTCGAGCGCGCCAATGCGCAAGGGCGGCGTATCCTGCGCGTTCTCGGCAATCGCGTCGATCGCCGCGCGGCATTCCAGGACTTCAAAGCGGTTGGCCGGCACCAGCACCGCGCGCGAGGCCTCGTCGAGGCGGTGGTTGGCGCGGCCGATCCGCTGCATCAGGCGCGAGGAGCCCTTGGGTGCACCGATATTGACGACGAGATCGACGTCGCCCCAGTCGACCCCGAGGTCGAGCGAGGAGGTGCAGACCACGCCGCGCAGTCTGCCCGCCGACATGGCGTCCTCGACCTTGCGGCGCTGGGCGACGTCGAGCGAGCCGTGATGCAGCGCGATGGCAAGGCCGTCGTCGTTCATGCTCCAGAGATTCTGGAACAGCATCTCGGCCTGGCTGCGGGTGTTGACGAAGACCAGCGTGGTCTTGTTCGCCTTGATCAGCTCGTAGATTTCGGGGAGCGCGTGGCGCGCGCTGTGGCCGGCCCAGGGCAGCCGCTCGCGCGTATCGAGCATCTCGACCACGGGCGGCGCGGCACCGCCGGCGACGACGACGTCGGCGGCGACCTCCTTGCCCTCGGGCTGCGGCACCAGGAAGCGCGCGAGCTGATCCGGCTCGGCCACGGTCGCCGACAGGCCGATCGCGCGCAGCTGCGGCGCGAGACGCCACAGCCGCGCGAGCCCGAGCGAGAGCAGATCGCCGCGCTTGGACGTCACCAGTGCATGCAGCTCGTCGAGCACGATGCGCTTCAGGGAGGAAAACAGGAACGGTGCGTCGTCGGAGGACAGCAGCAGCGCAAGCTGCTCGGGCGTCGTCAGCAACACGTCCGGCGGATAGCGCCGCTGCC
>NZ_AJQE01000216.1 GCF_000261685.1 Bradyrhizobium genomosp. I (2014)
TCGCCGGTGCGGGTCTCGACCTTGATCGGCAGCGTCATCTCGGCGATCGGCCGCTCCAGATTGCGCGCGATGTCGACGGCGAGCGCCTTGAGCGGCGAGATGTAGAGGGTGTGCAGGCCGCCGGCGCGTTGCACGCTGCGGCCGGTGGAAACGAGGTTTCCCTTCGCACCCGCGTCTCGTTTGACCGACTGCGCCGACAGCTCCACCAGCGTCGGCAGAAACCCTGCGAGCGTCTTGCCGGCGCCGGTCGGCGCGATCAGCAGGGCCGAGCGGTCCTCGCGCGCCTTCTCCAGCAGCGCCAGCTGATGCGTGCGCGGCGACCAGCCGCGGGCCGCGAACCATTGCTGGAAGCGGCTTGGCAGCAGCGTGGCCGGCTCGGCCGATGCTTGGAGAGTACGGGGCGGCACGGCATGACAGGTAAGCCGTAGGTGTCGCTTCGTCGAGGGGTGCTACCCTCCCCGCCTGAACGAGGAGGGTCAGGGGTCTCACGCTCCGGTCGGCACCTGGTCCAGAAATCCGGTTACGCTGCTGATGCGCCCCTCCCTCAGCACCGCAAAATCAGTGCCTTTGATCGGGCTGTCCGCGGCGCCATCGGGACCAAGTCCCCACGAAAAGCGGATGTGATCACCGTAGCCGTTGGGCTCGCCGATCAGCTTGAATTTGAAATCGGGAAAGCGCTGCTGCACGCCTGCGATCAGCGCTTCGACGCCGTCGCGGCCGTCTCCCCTCATTAGCGGATCGACATAGCTCGCGTCCGTCGTCCAGTTTTCGCTGAGCAATTCGCGGCGTCGGCCGGCCGTGCGCGCGTTCCAGAGCTCGATATAGCCGCGGGCGATGGTGACGGGATCGGTCATGGTGCTCTCCTTCGATGGTGCCGTGTTCGGCTGACCGTCACTATCGATGGATCACGCGCGCGGATCGATTACCTTGGAGGTCATCGGTGTGTGCAAAAAACGAAGCGCGACGATGATCTCGTCGCGCTTCCGTCGCATCCCAATTCCGCGAAAATTACTTGGCCGCCGTGACCATGATCTCGACAGTGTATTGCGGGGCGGCCAGCTTGGCTTCGACGGTTGCGCGCGCCGGGGTGTTGCCGGGCGACACCCAGGCGTCCCACACTGCGTTCATCTCGCCGAAGGTCTTCATGTCGGTGATGTAGATCGTTGCGGAGAGCAGCTTCGACTTGTCGGTGCCGGCCTTGGCGAGGTGGCCGTCGATGGTCGCCAGGATGTCCTGGGTCTGCTTCGTCACGCTTTCGCCGGCCGCCTTGTTCGCGACGACGCCGGCGAGATAGACGGTGTTGCCGTGCACGACGACCTGGCTCATGCGCGGACCGGTTTCAAAACGCTGAATGCTCATTGGGGATCTCCTCACTGGAATGGCGGCCCTGTCTAGCCCAGCACCTCGCGCTCTGCCACCCCAGGCACGCATGTGTTGCCCGGCACGCATGCGGCGGATGCGTCACCGCGATGCATGCGTCGCTTTACGGAAACCGGCTGAAGAACGTCCAGATCGTCTCGGCACCGTCGATGTCAGCGTTCTGCGGCCCCAGCAGGCCGGCGGCGACCTTCGGGAAGCGGGCATCCGGAGAGAATCCGGGCACGCGATGGCCGCCATGATTGACACGATAGAGCACCACGTCGTGTCCCCGGGGGCAGCGTGAGGAGATCCGCGTGACCGTGGAATGGTCTGCCGGCGCCCTGTCCGGCAAATCAGTCACCTCAGTGTCATCGGTCTCGCAGCCATTGAGACTGCGCCAGAACGCCAGCGTCTCGTCCGTCGACCAGAATCCGTCTGCGGCAAAATAGCTCGCTCCGCGTCCACCGCCGTAGGGGACCAGCAGGTCGGCGGTGCCGTTCATGAGCAGCATCGGGACCGGCCGTGATGGATGGCACGTGACGGCGGCCTCGTCGGTGAGATTCATGATCACGCTCGCAGCCGCCGCAAACAAATCGGCGCGTGCGCAGGCCATGGTCATCGCCATGGCGCCGCCATTGGAGATGCCCGCGACGAAGACCCGCCTTGCATCGGCCGTGCCGTCGGCCACCAGCTTCTCGACGAGCCTTGCGATGAAGCCGACGTCATCGGTACCCGCCGGCGGTCCGCGCAGGGCCGGTCCCACCTTCGTTCGTGCGTCCGCCCATGCATTGTTGAGCCCGTCCGGAAAGACCACGGCCAGGCCCTCGCGCTTTGCAACCTGCGGCCAGGCCGTCCGCGTGATCATGTCGGCACCGCGCTGGGTCTTGCCATGCAGCACGATCACGAGCGGTGCGGGCCTCTTGGCCGGCAGTTGCGCGGTGTAGGAGCGCTTCACACCGTTGACGTCGATCGTAACGGCGGACGCAGCTGAAGCTGCCGCCAATGAAGCGGCCAGCGCCGCGATGCGCATCCATCGCCGCACGACCTAACCCACCGCCTTGGCGGCGGCACGGCCCGCATTGCGGCCCGAGAACAGGCAGCCGCCAAGAAAAGTGCCCTCCAGCGAGCGATAGCCATGCATGCCGCCACCGCCGAAGCCGGCAGCCTCGCCGACGGCGTAGAGGCCGGGAATGACGCGGCCCTCTTCCCCGAACACGCGGGAATCGAGATCGGTCTCGAAGCCACCCAGCGTCTTGCGGGTGAGGATGTTGAGCTTCACCGCGATCAGCGGTCCGTGCGCCGGATCCAGAATCCGGTGCGGCGAGGCGGTGCGGATCAACTTGTCGCCGATGTAGCGGCGCGCATTGTGGATGTTCATGACCTGCGCATCCTTGACGTAAGGATTGGCGATCTCGCGGTCGCGCGCCTCGATCTGCATCTTGATGTGCTCGAGCCTCAGGAGATCACTGCCGGCGAGCTTGTTCATGGCCGCAACGAGCTCATCGAGCCTGTCGCGGACGATGAAGTCGACACCATGGCTTTTGAACGCCTCCACCGGCGCCGGCGCGCCCTTGTTGGTGGCGCGGCGCAAGGTCATGCGCCAGCTCTTGCCGGTCAGGTCGGGGTTCTGCTCCGAGCCCGAGAGCGCAAACTCCTTCTTGATGATGCTCTGGGTCAGGATGAACCAGGAATAATCATACCCCGTGGACATGATGTATTTGAGCTGGCCGAGCGTGTCGGAGCCCGGGAACAGCGGCGCAGGCAGCCGCGTGCCCGTGGCGTCGAACCACATCGAGGACGGGCCGGGCAGGATGCGGATGCCGTGGCGCGGCCAGATCGGTGACCAGTTCTGGATGCCCTCGACATAGTGCCACATCCGGTCGCGGTTGATCAGCCGCGCGCCGGTCTTCTCCGTGATGCCGATCATGCGGCCGTCGACATGCTCGGGCACGCCGGAAATCATGAATTTCGGCGGCTCGCCGA
>NZ_AJQE01000217.1 GCF_000261685.1 Bradyrhizobium genomosp. I (2014)
CCGCACCAGCTCGTGATTGCCGCCGATGCCGCCGGAGGCGACGATCACGGCCTGCGCCCTCAGCGCAAACTCGCCGACGGCGTCGCGGGAGGAGCTCCTGCCGCGCGCGACAGTGTCGGGCGCAAGGACGGCGCCGCTGACGCCATCCACGGTGCCATTGGTGACCGAGAACGCATCGACGCGATGGCGGAACCTGAAGCTCAGCCGGCCACTCTTCAGCGCCTCGCGCGCGCGACGCTCGAACGGTTCGACGATGCCGGGACCGGTGCCCCAGGTCACGTGAAAGCGCGGCACCGAATTGCCGTGGCCCATCGCGTCGTAGCCGCCGCGCTCGGCCCAGCCGACCACGGGGAAGATGCGATGCCCCATCGCGCGCAGCCAGTCGCGCTTCTCGCCGGCCGCAAAGGCGACATAAGCCTCGGCCCATTGCCGCGGCCAATAATCCTCGTCGCGGTCGAAGCCGGCGGTGCCGAGCCAGTCCTGCATTGCGAGCTCGTAGGAGTCCTTGATGCCGAGCCGGCGCTGCTCCGGCGATTCGACCAGGAACAGTCCGCCGAACGACCAGAACGCCTGGCCACCGAGCGACTGCTCTCCTTCCTGGTCCACGACGATAACGCGCTTGCCCCCGTCGGCGATCTCGGTTGCGGCCACGAGACCCGACAGTCCCGCGCCGACGACGATGACGTCCGCTTCTTCAGCCATGCGTCTGCCCCTCCATGAGTTCCCCCCTGTAGTTGCCCGGATTGAAGCCAGCGGTTGCAACTGAGATCAAGGGTGTGGCGCGTAAGACCTCATTAACTTGTTCCGCTTTGGGATAGAGACCGGCCGAGTGCAGCGCGGACGCAACACTGGATTTGAATTTGTTTTGATCGAGCCCGCCTGCCTAGACAAAACCTTGGTTACGACAGACGCTAGCTGTGCATCACCACCTGACACGCAGATTCGAATTCGCTGGGGCGGGGGACAATGAAGTTTCTGACGGGGTTGCTTGCGGCGGTTCTCCTGATCGCGGGCGTGGGGGCTTCTCACGCGGTGGTTCGGATCGCGGATGACCGCGGCGGCCGGATTGGAACCTACGTTGACAAATACCAGGATCTCAGGCAATCGGGCGAGACCGTCATCATCGACGGCCTCTGCGCCTCCGCCTGCACCATCGTCCTCGGCGCCATCCCGCACGACCGGATCTGCGTGACCTCGCATGCGACGCTCGGCTTCCACGCCGCCTGGGATTTCGGGTCCAACGGCCGCGCCGTCACCAATCCTGAAGCTACCCAGATGCTCTATGCGATGTATCCCTCGCGGGTGAAGCGCTGGATCGGCCAGCGGGGCGGGCTTACCCCACGGATGCTCTTCCTGAGGGGCAAGCAGCTCGAGGCCATGTACAAGCCCTGCTACCTGGACGCGCAGGCCTCGACGGCCAAGCCGTCGCGCCGGTCGCTCCCGCAAGCGGAGAAACTCGAAACCGCTCGGGGCCAGCTCCTTCACTGATAGGTCGCGGCCTGACGGAATCCTTTTACCTCGCAGGCGGCGTCTTGCCCGCAGGCGGCGCAAAGCCTATCTGACAGCCTGGGAACCGGGGCCTTCGCCCCGATCGTTGTCATGGCTCAACCACTACATCCAGCGCATCGGCTATCGGACAATTCGCCCACTGCCGGCCGAATGCCGTCCGTGCTGCTGTGGGCCGGCGCGGCAATCGGCGGCCTCGTCGTGATCGGCGCGCTGGCGCTCTGGTTCCACTATGGCAGCCAGGTGTTCTTCGAAATGATCAGGACCGGCTTTGCCGCCTGCTTCTGACCTGCGACAGGAAGTTTTACGCCCATGAGACCCGCCACCCGTCCGCTGGTGATCGCGACCGCCTTCGCCGCAAGCCTCATTGTCGGGCTCCTGATCATGTTCTGGGCCATGGGCGGGCTCAGCAAGGTGGCGCAGCCGGCCGCGATCGGCGGCCCGTTCCAGCTGACCGACCAGAACGGCAAGGCCGTCACGGACAAGAGCCTCAAGGGCAAGCCGACCCTGATCTTCTTCGGCTACACCCATTGCCCCGACGTCTGCCCGACCTCGCTGTTCGAGCTCTCGGAAGTGCTGCGCGCACTGGGCAAGGACGCCGACAAGGTCAATGCCGTCTTCATCTCGGTCGATCCCGAGCGCGATACGCCGGCAACGATGAAGGACTATCTGTCGAGCTTCGATCCACATCTCGAAGGCCTGTCCGGCGATCCCGCCGAGACCGCCAAGGTCATCACCTCCTACCGGGTCTATGCCAAGAAGGTCCCGACCAAGGACGGCGACTACACCATGGACCACACCGCGCTGATCTACCTGATGGACCGCGACGGGAGGTTCGTCTCGCCGTTCAATTTGAAACGGACGCCGGAAGAGGCGGCGGCTGATTTGAAGAAGTATCTTTGAGCCTTATGTCCGGGCGCAGTGCCTCCACATCCGTCATGGCCGGACTCGTCCCGGCCATCCAAGTTCTTGGGCGGGCGAGGAAGTTCGTGGATGCCCGGGACAAGCCCGGGCATGACGTCTGAGAGACCTTTGCTCAGCCCGCAATCGGCGCTCGCGTTCCCGCTGGGATGGTCTATAAGGCCCTCCGATCCCAACGAAATTCGTTCATTTCCGGCTGATGGCTCCATCGCACCAGGCGAAATCGTCCAAATCTGCCCGTAGCTTGCTGACGGGGCTGGCCGTCGGCGCGTGCCTACTCGCGGGACTGACCGGCGCCGAGGCCCAGGCGCCCGCCAGGCGGCCGCCGGCGGCACCTCAGGTCACACCGCAAGCCGCACCCCAGGCGGCCCCGCAGGCCGTGCCCGGCTTCTGGGACCCGCGCCGCCGACCGGAACGGCCGGACCTGTCGCGCCTGACCGTGATCCGCTTCTTGACCGAGACTGACTATCCGCCGTTCAATTTCACCGGCGCGGACGGCAATCCGGCCGGCTTCAACGTCGATCTGGCCCGCGCGCTTTGCGAGGAAATCAAGGTCACCTGCACCGTGCAGATGCGCCGCTTCGAGACGCTGGTCGACGCGCTCACCTCCAACCGGGGCGATGCCATCATCGCCTCGATGGCGGCGAGCCCGCAGCTTCGCTCACGCGTCGACTTCACCGATCCCTATTACCGGGTGCCGGCCCGCTTCGTCTCGCGCAAGGACGCGGTGATGCCGGAGATCCGGCCCGAATATCTCGAGGGCAAGAAGGTCGGCGTCATCGCCGGCTCGGCGCATGAGGCCTATCTCAAGGCGATGTTCACCGACGCCGAGTTGCATGCCTATCCCAGTGACGATGCGATGCGCGCCGCTTTGCGCAGTGGTGAGGTCGACTTCATCTTCGGCGACGCCATCTCGCTGGCGTTCTGGATCAACGGCACCGATTCCGGCGATTGCTGCGCCTTCTCCGGCGGTCCCTTCGTCGAGAGCCGTTTCTTCGGTGAAGGCATCGGCATCGCCGTGCGCAAGGGCAACGACGTGCTGCGACAGGCCCTGAACTGGGCGATGTTCCGCGTCTGGGAAAAAGGCCGCTATACCGATCTGTGGCTGCGGTATTTCTCGGTGAGCCCGTTCTAAACAACGATCGTCATTCCGGGGCGATGCGCCAGCATCGAACCCGGAATCTCGGGATTCCGGGTTCGCGCTTCGCGCGCCCCGGAACGACGATCAAGACCATTTTTGCATTCTGCCCGAAAATCGCTATTTTCCGCGGCCCGGAGGCCCTTCTTGATGTCCGTTATCGATCCCAGCATGAGCCCGAGCGACCTGCGTGCGCTCGCCGAACAATCCAACGCCTGGCCGTTCGAGCAGGCGAAGGCCATTGTCGCGCGGCTGAAGAAAAGCCCGAAGGACGAGGTGCTGTTCGAGACCGGCTACGGGCCATCCGGCTTGCCGCATATCGGCACGTTCGGCGAGGTCGCGCGCACCTCGATGGTGCGGCATGCCTTCCGCGTGCTGACCGAGGACAAGATCAAGACACGTCTGCTCGCCTTCTCCGACGACATGGACGGTCTGCGCAAGGTGCCTGACAACGTGCAGAACAGGGCGCCGCTGGAAGCCAATCTCGGCAAGCCACTGACGCGCGTGCCCGATCCCTTCGGTACGCATGAGAGCTTCGGCGCGCACAACAATGCGCGGCTTCGCGCCTTTCTCGATCATTTCGGCTTCGATTACGAATTCGCGAGCTCGACCGATTACTACACGTCGGGCCGCTTCGACGCGACGCTGCTCAAGATGCTCGCCGCCTACGACAAGGTCATGGCGATCATCCTGCCGACGCTGGGTCCCGATCGCCGCGCCACCTATTCGCCGTTCCTGCCGATCAGCAAGACAACCGGTGTCGTGCTGCAGGTGCCGATGATCCGCCGCGACGTCGCGGCCGGCACGGTGACCTATGTCGATCCTGATACGAACCAGGAGGTCGAAACGCCCGTCACCGGCGGCAACGTCAAGTGCCAGTGGAAGGCAGACTGGGCGATGCGCTGGGTCGCGCTCGGCGTCGACTACGAGATGGCCGGCAAGGACCTGATCGATTCCGTGAAGCTGTCCGGCGCCATAGCAAAGGCGCTCGGCGCCACGCCGCCCGAAGGCTTCAACTACGAGCTCTTCCTCGACGAGAAGGGCCAGAAGATCTCAAAGTCGAAGGGCAACGGCCTCACCATCGACGAATGGCTGCGCTATGCCTCGCCGGAATCGCTGTCGCTGTTCATGTACCGCGAGCCGAAGGCGGCCAAGCGGCTGTATTTCGATGTCATCCCGCGCAATGTCGACGACTACCAGCAGTTCATCGACGGCTTTGCCAAGCAGGACGGCAAGCAGCAGCTCGGCAATCCGGTCTGGCACATCCACAACGGCAAGCCGCCGAAGGGCGACATGCCCGTCACGTTCCAGCTGCTGCTGACCCTGGTGTCGTCGTCGAACGCGGAGAATGCCGGGACGCTGTGGGGCTTCATCGGCCGCTATCGCCCCGGCGTGACGCCGCAGACGCATCCGAAGCTGGACGCGATGGTCGGCTACGCCATCAACTATTATCGCGATTTCGTCGCGCCCACGAAGCAGTTCCGGGTGCCGACAGACAGCGAGCGCGCCGCGCTTCAGGATCTGCGCGATGCGCTGTCGCAGTTGGCGCCGGACGCTTCGGCCGAGGACATCCAGAACGTCGTCTACGAGGTCGGCCGCCGCGAGCCGTTCCTCGACCAGGTCAAGAAGGGCAAGGACGGCCGGCCCGGCGTCACGCTCGACTGGTTCAACATGCTCTACCAGGTACTGCTCGGCCAGGAGAAGGGTCCGCGCTTCGGCTCCTTCGTCGCCGTGTACGGTGTGCAGAATGCGGTGAACATGATCGACGGCGCGCTGGCAAGGAGCGCGTGAGAAACGCGTTGCTCTTCGCTCTACACTCCGCTGTCGTCCCGGCGAACGCCGGGACCCAACCCCTGGGAGAAGTTAGGCGAAGATTCGCAATTGCGCTTGCGTCGGTACGAAGACCGCCACTCTCCGACAGATCACGCGGTATGGGTCCCGGCGTTCGCCGGGACGACAGTGTTGATCGGAGACGCCGTCTCAGGTCGACCGCAGCACGTAGCGCCGATTGTCCTTCTGCACCGGGCGCGCGTTCATCGGATAGAGCTTTGCGAAGGCGCCAACGTCGGCGCTGGCGACCTGGATCGGATCGGTCAGCAGCAGCCATTCGACCACTTCCGAACAGGGCGGAGTCGTCAGCGAGCCGGGATAGCGGAAATAGCTGAGCTTTTGCGGCAGCAGGACGTGAGGATCGATGCCGGCATCGGCTTTCACCGCGGGCCCTTCCGCCGCCGGCATGGACTTGACGATCTTGCCGAAGGCCGCATTCGGCCTGCCTTCGGCCATCAGCACACCGACCACGGCCAGACCGCCGGCATCGTTGCGATGGACGAAATGCGCCTCCATCGGAAAATTCTTGCCGCCGATCATGTGCTCGCTCGGCCGGTGAAAGTGCACCTGGAGCAGCTTGTACCTGACGTCGCCGAGCGCGAGCGTACTGCCTTCGGCGAAGTTGAGCTGGATCGTGTGCCCGTTGTTGACGATGGTGTCGGCGCTCTTGCCCCAGTTCAGCTTCAGAACCGGCAATTGCGACCTGATCGTCGCCTCGATGTCGATCGGCGATTGTTGCAGGCCGACCGCGCAGGCCTTGTTGGCCGCGTCGAGGTCGCCCCATTTGGCCGGGCCGCCGGCGCCCTCATAGCTCCAATGGGTGCCTTCGGCCGCGAAGCCCGGCTTGCATAGCGGACAAAGCGCGAGACCCGCCAAGGCCTTCAATGCGTGACGGCGATCCATCATGTTTCCCCTGCGATGAATTTGGTCGGCAGCAGGTGCGCAACCTATGTGAGAGGGCCGGTGAGTCGCAAGGTCGCGGCGGACGAGGCGTGGCCCGGCCGATGTCGTCGGCCGATCACAACACCGGCAGCAACCAATCACTGGCTTGCCCACAGGATCCGCGCGATCCACACCACATCACCCGCCGCCATCGTGCATTCGGCCTGTGCCCCATCGAGCGGCTGAAGCTCCAGCGTCTTTGCGGAGCGGCGCTTCAGCGTCGCGACCGTCACCTCACCCGCCTTGCTCCTCACCACCACGCGATCGCCTTTGCGGATCGGCGCGCCGGGTGAGACCAGGACGATGTCGCCGTCGCGATAGACAGGCGCAAGCGCATCGCCGGAAATCTCCAGCGCAAACGTGTGGCGGTCCTCCGTGATGGGAAGCGCAATTTCGGTCCAGCCCCTGCCGGATGGAAGGCCGGCCTCGTCGAAAGCGCCGCTCGTCCCGGCCTGCGCGAATCCGAGCAGCGGCACCGAACGGCCGTCGCGCACGCCGTCGTCGTCAATCAACTTCGCAAAGCTGTCGATCGAGGTGTCGGCCGCGGCCAGCGCCTTGGCGATCGATTCGGTCGAGGGCCAGCGCTCGCGGCCGTCGGCGGTGACGCGCTTGGACCTGTTGAAAGTGGTGGGGTCGAGCCCGGCGCGCTTGGCAAGGCCGGACGGTGACAATCCGGCGCGCGCCGCCAGCCGATCCAGCGCGGCCCAGATCTGGTCGTGGGTCAGCATCCTCTGCGCTTTGGCCTGTCTGACCATGGAAGGTCCAGCCCGTCGCAACTCAGGAAAACTGTCCTCAAATCAACCGGTTTTCCGTTTTTCGCGCAAGAGGTAGCAGGGGAAAGCGGTTTCAGGCGAAGTGGGTATCGGTTCGCGTCAAGAAAACGCATCAAAACAGCAATCGAAAGCCCCGTTCCGATTTCATTGGAACGGAAAAGGCTCTAGGTCTTGAGTTCGGAAGGGACGGCCTTTACGGTCGACCCCGGGTTTTGCGGACCCACGAGAGACGAAAAAACCCAAATAATTCAAAGAACAAACAAGGCTGCGGAAGCGGTGGTCAAGATCTACAAAATCTGTCCGGCCTCGGCCTGGCGCGAGGCGGAACGGCAGGGTGCCTACCGGGGCAGCGCGGATGATGCGCGCGATGGATTCATCCATTTCTCGACCGCTGCCCAGGTCCCCGAGACCCTGCGCAGGCACTATTTCGGGCAGCGTGCGCTGTTCCTGGTCGAGGTCGACGGTGACTTGCTGGGCAGTGAGCTGCGCTGGGAGCGCTCGCGCAATGACGAGCTGTTTCCGCATCTCTACGGCGAGCTCGATCTCGGCGCGGTGATCGCGGTGATGAACCTCAACATCCGTTCCGATGGCGGTCACGACGTTCCGGAGCTGTTGCCGTGATCCGCGCGTTCGACGCCTTTTCGCTGCCGGTGTTGCGCTGGCTCGATCCCGAAGACGCGCATCGCCTCGCGATCCAGGGCCTGCGCTTCCTGCCGCCGGTCAAGCCGCGCGCCGATGATCCCAAGCTCGCGGTGCGCGCCTTCGGACTGAACTTTCCCAATCCGATCGGCATGGCCGCCGGCTTCGACAAGAGCGCCGAGGTGCCGGACGCGCTGTTGCGGCTCGGCTTCGGCTTCGTCGAGATCGGCTCGGTGACGCCGAAGCCGCAGGAAGGCAATCCGCGACCGCGGCTGTTCCGGCTCGATCGCGACGAGGCGATCATCAACCGCATGGGTTTCAACAATGACGGCGCGGACCTTGCGTTGCGCCGGCTCGCCGCGCGCGCGCAGCACGGCGGTATCGTCGGCGTCAATGTCGGGGCCAACAAGGATTCCCCGGACCGCGTCGCCGACTACGTCAAGCTGATCGAGACCTTTGCGCCGGTGGCGAGCTATTTCACCGTCAACGTCTCCTCGCCGAACACGCCCGGCCTGCGCAATCTGCAGGAAGGCGCGCTGCTCGACGATCTCCTCGCACATGTGATCGACGCCCGCGAGCGGGTGCGCCAGAAGGCGGGCGACACGCCGGTGCTGCTCAAGATCGCCCCGGATTTGAGCCTTGCCCAGCTCGACGACATCGTGCAGGTCGCGCGCTCGCGCCGGGTCGACGGCATGATCGTGTCGAACACCACGATCGCGCGGCCGAGCACGTTGCGTGAGCAGGTACGGGCAAAGGAGCAAGGCGGCCTGTCGGGGCGGCCGCTGTTTCGCCTTTCGACGCGCATGGTCGCGGAGACCTATGTGCGCGTCGAGGGTGCGTTTCCGCTGATCGGCGTCGGCGGTGTGGACTCGGGCGGCGCCGCGCTGACGAAAATCCGCGCCGGCGCCAGCCTGATCCAGCTCTATTCGTCGCTGGTCTACAAGGGCCTCGGCCTCGTCGACGAGATCAAGCGCGATCTGACCTCGACGCTGCTTCGCACGGGGCGGGATTCGCTGTCCGATATCGTCGGCGCTGATGCGGCGACGCTCACGGCGGAAGACTGGCCGGGGATGTGAGACAGTCTGGTGCCCCGGATGCGGCGCAGCGGGTGGCGGTGCGCTGCTGATCCGGGGCCTATGCCTGGCGGGTCCCGGATCGGCGCAGCAGCATTTCACGCTGCAGCGCGTCCGGGACACGAGAGTTACGGCTTCGAGAACGTCGCCCGATACAGCGCCGGATAGCGCGCACCCTGCAAGCCGCCGCGGGCGACGTAGAACGCGATCAGCGCGCTCCACAGTCCCGCATTGCCGAACGATTGCAGCCCCAGCCAAATGCCAAAAAAGATTGCCAGCGAGGCCAGCATCAGATTGCGCATCTCGCGCGCCCAGGTCGCGCCGACATAGATGCCGTCGAAGCCGAAGGCGAACACGCCGGGGATGGGGGCGAGCACGATGAACGGCAGGAAGTCGCGCGCGGCGCGGCGTACGTCCTCACTGGCCGTCATGACATCGATCAGGTTGGGGCCGAGCAGCGCGAACAGCGCGGCGACGACCAGCGCGAAGCCGAGGCCCCAGAGCAGCACCAGCCTGGTCGAATCCGCAAATCCCCTGGCGTCGCGCGCGCCAAAGCTGCGGCCGCAGAGCTGCTGGGCTGCGTTGGCGAGGCCGTCGAGGAAGAAGGCGCTGACCAGGAGGAAATTGTTGAGCACGGAGTTCGCCGCCAGCGTGACGTCGCCGGCGCGCGCGCCCTTGGCGGTGAAGAACAGGAACACGACGATCAGCGCCGCCGTGCGGATCATGATGTCGGAGTTCACCGCCAGCAGACGCATCAGTTTGGCGCGATTGAACAGCGTTGCACGGGGCACGCTGAAGCCTCCGGCGGCATGGCGCCGGCAGACGATGACGCCGAGCGCGAAGCCGGTCGTCTCCGACAGCAGCGCGGCGATCGCCGCGCCGGCAATGCCGGTGTCGTAGACCAGCACCAACAGGACCGTCGCCACCATGTTGATGAGGTTGATGACGACCTGGAGCGCAAGGGCCGGATTGGCGCGGGCCTGTCCGACCAGCCAGCCGAGCACGACGTAATTGGCGAAGGCGAATGGCGATGACCAGATCCGGATCATGAAGTAGGTTTTCGCCGCGCGCGTCACGCCTTCGCTGCCGCCCATCAGGTCGAACAGCACCGAAGTCAGCGGCAGTTGCAGAGCGATCAGCGCGGTGCCGATCAGGCCGGCAACGATGAAGCCGCGCACCAGGATCGCGGTCTGCTCGCGCGTCTCGCCGGCGCCCAGCGCCTGTGCGGTGAAGGCGAGCGTGCTCATGCGCAGGAAGCCGAACAGCCAGAACAGGCAGTCGAAGATGACGGAGGCCATCGCGACGCCTCCGAGCAGCGCGGCATCGTCGAGCCGGCCGATCGCGGTGGTCGAGACCACGCCGATCAGCGGCGTGGTCAGGTTCGCGACCATCGCCGGCCCCGCGATGGCGAACACCTGGCGGGAGCCGATCCTGGGATGAACCGGTGCGTGCATGTCAGAACACGAGCACCAAGCCGTCCTCTGCAGCCAGATGCGGCACTTCGCTCAGATGCGACAGCATGTCGTCGCTCGTATGGGTGAGGACGAGCCGCCTGGCGGCGATCGCGGGCAGGTGCGGTTCCAAGGTCTTCAGGCTGAGATGGTTCTTGACCACCTTCTCGTACATGTAGGCTTCGGCAATGAAAAGGTCCGCGCCATGCGCCAGCGGAATGAGCGTCTCCGTCCATTCGGTATCGGCGCTGTAGGCCAGCGTGCGGCCCTCGGCCTCGATGCGATAGGCCAGGAAAGGCCCGCCGGATTCGCCGTGCACGACGGGATAGGGTGTCACGGTCACCGCGCCGAAGCTTCGGCGTTGCTGGGGCGCGAGCTCGACCACGTTCAGCTCGAAGCGCTGTTTGGTTGTCGAGGAATGCTCGAACAGCGCTTCCATCACCTGGGCAAGCCGCGCCGCGATGCCTTGCGGGCCCGCGATGGTCAACGGCCGCGTCCGCCGCGAGAATTGCGCGTCGAGCAGGACAAACGGCAGCCCGGCAAAATGGTCGCCATGGAAATGCGTGATCAGGATCAGATCGATCTCGTTGCAGTCGATCTCGAGCCGCTTCAACGCCGGCAATGCCGACGCGCCGCAATCGATCAGGAAGTTGGCCGCGCGCCCCGAGACATGGAAGCAGGTGTTGAGCCTGCCGCCGGAGCCGAAGGCGTCACCGCAGCCGACGAAACGCAGTTGCATCGGCTGCGCGCTCCCTCAATCAAATCCTCACCGGCCGCGCGGCGCACCGAAGACGCGCGAGAGCAGCCAGATCGGAATCACGATGACCGCGCCGAGCAGGAAGTAGCGCCACAGCCAGTTCACGGCATCGAAGCCGAGATCCCAGAGACGCTGGAACAAGAGGCGAATGCTGGTGATGATATTCCAGGGATCGAAGCCGATCGCGGCCAGCACGACGCCGACCAGGATCGAGAGCAGGACCAGCCGGAACGCGACCGCCAGCGGGGAGCCGCCGAGAAAGCGGTGCAGGCCGTCGCTGCGGCCGGCCGGCAAATCTCTGACGTCTTGGACCATCGCGAACTCCTCAGGGGATTCGACCCCATTATAGGGCACGGCGAGGCACATGGGGAACCCGCATCGAGGCGTCAATCGGGTTACGGGAGTTTAATTCCGGCAGCGCCTGCCTCGGGCTGGCTGTAACCTCTCCCGCAAGCGGGAGGGGGAGCGCACCGCCTCACACATCAATCTCCGCCGCTTCCGCCTTCAGCATCCTCTCCAGCGTCTCCAGCCGATCCGCCTCCCGCGGCGGCTTGTCCCAGCGCAGGCGGCTGATGCGGGGAAAGCGCATGGCGACGCCGGACTTGTGTCGCGGCGAACGCTGCAGCCCCTCGAACGCGACCTCCAGCACCAGCCCCTTGTCGCCCTCGTGCACGACGTGGCGAACGGGACCAAATTTTTCCGTGGTGTTGCGGCGGACGAAGCGGTCGATCTGCAGCAGCTCCTCGTCGGTGAAGCCGAAATAGGCCTTGCCGACCGGCACCAGTTCGTCGCCAGTCTCGCCCTCGGTCCAGACGCCGAAGGTGTAGTCGGAATAATAGGACGAACGCTTGCCGTGGCCCCGCTGCGCATACATCAACACGGCATCGATGATGTGCGGATCGCGCTTCCACTTCCACCACTGCCCCTTCGGCCGCCCCGGCAAGTAGGGTGCATCGCGTCGCTTCAGCATCACGCCTTCGACGGCCTCTGCGTCATCGCCGGCTCCGGCGCTCGCCGGATCGGCCCGTGCCGCGGTGAGCGCATCCCAACTCGCGAAGGGCACGGTCGGCGACAGATCGATGCGGGGATCGCCGAGCTTGGCGACGAACGTCTCCAGCCGTTCGCGCCGCTCCGCGAAGGGCAGCTCGCGCAGATCGTTCTCGTCGTCGCCAAGCAGATCGTAGGCGCGCAGGTGGATCGGAAACTCCTTGATCAGTTTCGGCGAGACGACCTTGCGGTTGAGGCGCTGTTGCAGGACGTTGAAGCTCTGCACGCGGCCCCCGCGCAGGATCAGAAGCTCGCCATCGATGGCGCCTGTGAGCCGCAGCGAAGGCACGAGGTCGGGAAAGCTCCCCGTGATGTCTTCGCCGGTGCGCGAATAGAGCCGCGCCGCAATGTGGCCGCGGCCGTCCCGCCCCGCCACCGCCTGCACGCGAATGCCGTCCCATTTCCATTCGGCAATGTAGTCGGCGGGATCGAGCGCGGCGAAATCCGTGTCCTCGATCGCATGCGCCAGCATGACGGGCCGGAACGGCGCGGGATCGCGGTTGACGGGCTTGTCGCCACGGCCTTCCAGCCAGGCGAACAAATCGAGATAGGGCGGCGCAAGACCGGGCCAGATCAACTCGATCTCATGCGGGTCCTTGTCGCCGAGCGCCGCAGCCGCGGTTTTCGCCAGCCGCGCTGAGACGCCGATGCGAAGCGCGCCGGTGACGAGCTTCAGCAGCGCCCAGCGGCCGGTCTCGTCGAGCTCGTCGAGCCAGCGCTCGAGCTGCTTTGGCAATTCGGTCTTGCCGAGCGTGCGCAGCGTGGTGACGACCTCGGTGAGCGTCGGGGGCGGCGGGTTGTTGTGGCTGCTTGGGTGAGGAGACTCTTCAGCATCTCGCCCGCGGTACCCCCCTCCCTGCCCCTCCCCCGCAAGGGGGGAGGGAACGGAGAGAGCCATGCGCCCATCACTTTCGAAATCGCCATGACTTGTTGTCGCTTCCGGTGGCCGCGCACTCCGCTGTGCTCCCTCCCCCCTTGCGGGGGAGGGCGGGGGAGAGGGGTGGCTCGGAAAAGATTCGCCATTATTAGGCACCCGCCGAGGCCACATCAGCGCCACCGTCTCCGAGAGGTCGCCGACGTAGTCGTAACTCAACCCGAACAGCACCGGATCGGTGCGCGCCGCGATGAGGTTTCGGATCAACGCGGGCTTGGCATGCTTGAAGCTCAGCGCGCCGGTCAGCGCCGCCAGCGCATGACCGCGGTCGGGATCGCCGACCTCGCGGAAATAGCCGGTGATCAGCCGCAGCTTGTTGTTGCGGCCGGGCTCGTAAGCAAGGCGGTCGAGGAGTTCGGCGAAGCGGTTCATGCTTCGGCCTCGTCTGGAATCGGCGTCTCGCTCTCCTCCTCGTCGCCATAGCCGACGAGATCGAGCGGCCGCGCTTTCAGGCCTTTGCTCCGGCACCAATGCACCAGCGCATCTTCCTGGCCGTGAGTGACCCAGATCTCGCCCGCGCCGGTCGCGGCGATCGTAGAGGTAAGGCCGTCCCAATCGGCATGGTCGGAGATCACCAGCGGCAGCTCGACACCGCGCTGGCGCGCCCGGGCGCGCACGCGCATCCACCCGGACGCGAAAGCGGTGACGGGATCCGGAAAGCGCCGGGTCCAGAGATCGGAAGTCGCCGAGGGCGGCGCCAGTGTGATGGTGCCGGCAAGCGCAGCTTTCTTCACGCCCTTCACCGGCCTCAGTTCGCCGAGCGTGATTCCGCGGCTCTGGTAGTAATGCGTGATCTTCTCCAGGGCGCCATGCAGGTAGATCGGCGCGTCATAGCCGGCCTGGCGCAGCAGCGCGATCACGCGCTGGGCCTTGCCGAGCGAATAGGCGCCGACCAGATGCGCGCGCTCCGGAAACAGCGCGACCGAGGCGAGCAGCTTCTTCACCTCGTCGCTCGCATCACCATGCCGGAATACCGGCAGCCCAAAGGTGGCCTCGGTGATGAAGACGTCGCAGGGCACCAGCTCGAACGGCGCGCAGGTCGGATCGGCCGCATCCTTGTAGTCGCCGGAGACGACGATGCAGGTGTCCTTGCAGGTCACGGCGATCTGTGCTGAGCCCAGCACGTGGCCGGCCGGATGAAATTTGACGGTGACGTCGCCGAACCGGATCTCCTCGCCATAGCGGATCGCTTGCGTCGATCCGGCAATATTCTCGCCGTACCGCAACCGCATGATATCGAGCGTTTCCTGCGTCGCCAGCACCGCGCCATGGCCGGCGCGGGCATGGTCGGAATGCCCGTGGGTGATCACGGCGCGCTCGACCGCGCGGACAGGATCGATATGAAAGCCGCCGGGCTTGCAGCACAGGCCGGCATCAGTTGGCAGCAGGATGTCTTGCGGACGCATGCCTGCTATATAGGTTGCGTCATCGCGTCTTCGAGTCATCACCGCTTCGTTCCCGGTTCCCAATGCCCCTGCGCCTGTTCCAGTCCTCCGGCGATCTCATGGCCGACCGGCGCTTCGAGTTCGCGCGCGACCTCCAGCTCAAGGGCGATCTGCCCGCCGCCGCGGACCTCCTGGAGCAGGCGATCGAGCTCGCGCCGAACTTCACCTCGGCTTGGTTCACGCTCGGCGAAATCCGTCAGCAGCTCGGCGAGCGCGACAAGGCGATCGCGGCATTTCGGGAAGCGCGCCGATCCGATCCCGAGGACCAGCACGGCGCCGGCCTGCACCTGATGCGGCTCGGCGACGCGGAGATGGCGGAAATGCCAAAAGCCTATGTGCAGGCGCTGTTCGATCAATACGCGCCCCGCTTCGAGCACGCGCTGGTCAACGATCTCGACTACCGCGGGCCCGCGCTGATCTTCAAGGCGGTGCTGGCCGCAAGGGTCGCCGCGAAGAAGCCGGCTTACTTCAAGCGCACCATCGATCTCGGCTGCGGCACCGGACTTGCGGCGGCTGCCTTCGCCAAGCAGGTCGATCATTTCGTCGGTATCGATCTGTCGCCGGGCATGATCAAGGAGGCGCGCGCCACCAACCTCTATGCCGAGCTCGAGGTCGCCGACATGATCGAGGGCCTGCGCGGCAAGGCCGACGCAAGCGCGAATCTCGTCGTGGCCGCGGACGCGTTCGTCTATCTCTCCGATCTCGCACCGGTGCTGAGCGAGGCCAGGCGCGTGCTCGTATCTGGTGGCGTGCTCGCCTTCACGCTGGAGACGCATGACGGCAGCGGTATCGTGCTCGGCGACGGCTTGCGCTATGCCCACGCCGCGGAATATGTGCGCGGTGCCATCGCCAAGGCGGGCCTCAAGCTGCTGACACTGGAGTCGGCCTCGCCGCGCAACGAGAACAGCGAGCCGGTGCGCGGCCTCGTCGTCGTCGCCGAGAAGACTTGAGTCTACACGCTGACACTCCCGCGATTTGAGCGTCATTGCGTCGCAAAGCCGCGACTTCCTACTTGCGAGCTGCACTGCGATGCCAGCACAATGCCCTCGCTAGGGAGAAACAAATAATGACCAGGAATCCATCGCGGCGCGATTTCAGCGCCGCCGCGCTCGCCACCATCGCTGCATCCACCTTACCTGCGCCTTATGTCCGGGCCGCGGAGAAGAAATACGACGCGGGCGCCAGCGACACCGAGATCAAGATCGGGCAGACCGTGCCGCATTCCGGCCCCGGCTCGCTCTACGGCGTGCTGGGGCGCATCGGCGAAGCCTATTTCCAGATGCTGAACGAGAAGGGCGGCATCAACGGCCGCAAGGTCAAGTTCCTCACCATGGACGATGCCTACAGCGCGCCGAAATGCGTCGAGGCCACGCGACGGTTGGTCGAGCAGGAAGAGGTGCTGGCGCTCTACGGCTCGCTCGGCACCGCGCCGCAGACCGCCGTGCACAAATACCTGAACTCCAAAGGCGTGCCGCAGCTCCTGCTCAACACCGGCGCATCGAAGTGGAACAATCCGAAAGAGTTCAAATGGACCATGGCGGGTCTGCCGCTCTATCCGACCGAGGCGCGCATCCTGGCCCGGCACGTCGTCAGCGTTAAGCCGAACGCCAAGATCGGCATCCTCTACCAGAACGACGATTTCGGCCGCGACTTCTTAGGGCCCTTCAAGAAGGTGCTGGCCGATGCCGGCGGCACGGCGCAGGTGATCATGGAGCAGACCTACGATCTCACCGATCCGACGGTCGATTCCCAGCTCATCAATCTCTCGAAGTCGGGCGCCGACGTTTTCTACAACATCTCGACCGGCAAGGCGTCGTCGCAGTCGATTCGTAAAGTGGCCGAGCTCGGCTGGAAGCCGCT
>NZ_AJQE01000218.1 GCF_000261685.1 Bradyrhizobium genomosp. I (2014)
GCTCGACCGGTCGCTCGATCCTCAATGCTGCGGGTCTCGATAACGCCACCGGCATTGTTGCCATCCGCTACAACAAGGAAGTCGGACTGCCGAAATGGGAGAAGGACCCCGACGTGATGGCGTTCGAGGAGCTGCGCAAGAAGTACACGCCGGCAATCGACCCCGACAACACCATCGCCTTCGCCGGCTACGGCCAGGCCGTGACCATGGGCGAGATCCTGCGCCGCTGCGGCGACGAGCTCACCCGCGCCAACGTGCTGAAGCACGCATCGACGCTCGCGGGCTTCCACTCGCCATACTTCCTCGACGGCGTCACCTACAGCTACACGCCCGACAACTACACGCCGATGAAGACGCTGTTCATCTCCACCTTCACCGGCAAGGACTGGGACATCTCCGACAAGCCGATGTCGGAGTAGGCTTGGAGCGGGTCCCGCCGCTGCCTCCCCTCTCCTGCTCTGCCAGGAGAGGCAGGAGGACACCGGCGCTTCGCGCTAACCGGCGATAGCCAGCTGGTACGCCTGCGCCGCGTTCACACCAAGAGCCTTGTCCCGCACACGCGGGCCAAGTCTCGCGAGGCAGGCCTCCAGCGCAGTCTTGATCTCACCGTAGCTTCCCGCAAGCAAACAGACTGGCCAGTCGGAGCCGAAGATCAGCCTGTCCTCGCCGAAACATTTCGCGGCGTGCTCGACGAACGGAAACAGCCGTTCCGCATCCCAGTCGTTCCAGACCGCCTCGGTCGCTAACCCTGAGATCTTGCACCAGACATTGCCGCAGGCCGCCAACGCTTTGATGCGGTCAGCCCATTCGGCGCTCCCGCCAGCTGCGATCGGCGGCTTGGCGGCGTGGTCGAGCACGAAGCGCGCCTGCGGAAAGGCCTGCGCCGTTGCGATCGCGGATGGCAGCTCGCGGGCGCGAACGAGGAAATCGTAAGCGAGATCGCGGGCGAACACAGCCGTGAGGCCGCGCTGAACATCCTCGCGGAGCAGCCAATCGGGGTCGGCCTCGTCGTGAACCTGGTGGCGGATGCCGACCAGCTTGCTGCCTCCGGGCAAAGCGCGCAGGCGGTCGAGCGTTTCGTCAAGCGCACCATCGGTCAGATCGGCCCAGCCGACCACACCGGCGACGAAGGGATTGGCGCGCGCGATGCGCAGGAACTGCTCGGTCTCCTCGGGCGCGGAACGGCATTGCACGACGATGCTCGCGTCGACGCCGTTTGCTTTCAGCAATGGCGCGAGATCGGCGGGACCGAAGGCGCGACGGATCGGCGTAAGCTCGTCCGCCTCCATCCAGGGATAGTCGGCGTGCGCCGGGTCCCAGAAATGCTGGTGGGCGTCGATGATCACGCCTTACACTCCGCCCGGCAGCGGCGCCCGTGCATCGACGAGCTTTCGCGCACGCAGCTCCTGCCAGAACGCCGGCGGCACCGCCGCCTCCGACATCGCGATGTTGTCGGCTACTTCCGCGGCATTGCGCGCACCCATCACCGCGACGGTCACCGCCGGATGGGCCATGCAGAACTGGAGCGCGGCGGCTTTCAGCTCGGTGCCGTGCCTGCGGCAGAGCTCGTCGAGCGCAAGCGCTCGCGCAACGAGCGCAGGATCGGCGTCCTGATAGTTGAACTTCGCGCCAGTCCGCGGATTGGCCAGGATGCCGCTGTTGTAGATGCCGCCGAGCAGGATGCCGATATCCTTCGCCCGACAGAGCGGAAACAGCGCATCCAGTGCGCCCTGATCGAGCAGCGTGTAGCGCCCGGCGAGCAGGAAGCAGTCGACCGGCACGGCCTCGGCGAAGCGAACCAGCATCTCCGACTGGTTCATGCCGGCGCCGATCGCCTTGACGGTGCCTTCATTGCGCAGACGCTGGAGCGCGCGGAAGGCGCCTGCGACGGCGTCGTCATAATGGTCGTCGGGATCATGCACGAGCAGGACGTCGACGCGGTCGAGCCCGAGGCGCTCGAGGCTCTCCTCGACCGATCGCATCACACCGTCATGGCTGAAGTCGAACACCGGCCGCTCGCGCGGCGTGCCCTTGTAGTGCTCGTCGTCCGCGGCATCGCCATCCAATGCGCGCAGCAGGCGGCCGACCTTGGTCGAGATGGCATAGGACTCGCGCTTCTGTTGTCGCAGGAACGCGCCCAACCGTCGCTCCGCGAGGCCGAAGCCGTAGAGCGGCGCGGTATCGAAAAAGCGCACGCCGAGCGACCAGGCGCGCGCGATCGTCGCCTCCGCATCTGCATCGCTGACGGGGGTGAACAATCCGCCGAGCGGAGCGGAACCGAGACCGATCGAAGTCACGTCGAGGGAGCCAAGCCGCGAGCGTTTCATTCCCATTGCCTTCCAGCTGTCTTGTTCCAGCAGTCCAAATCATCACTCCCGCTTGCGGAAACCGCAAGCGGGAGTGGCATGCAGGAGCGCGGGGCTGGCGGCGCTCCTACTTCAGCATCTGCGCGACGTTGTCCTTGGTCACGAGGTCGAGCCCGGTATAGACGATCTCCGGCACCTTCTCGCCCTTCTTGATGGCGAGCAGCGTGTCCATCGCCTTCTCGCCCATCTCGAACGGACGCTGGCCGACCAGCGCATTGGCATAGCCGTCGCGCAGCAGCTCGAGCTGCATCTTCAGCGTATCGGCGACGACAAGCGTGAACTTGCCGGAATCGATGTCCTTCTTGTTCCTGGAGGCGAAGGCCTTGAAGCCTTCCGGGGCGAACATCGGCCAAAAC
>NZ_AJQE01000219.1 GCF_000261685.1 Bradyrhizobium genomosp. I (2014)
GGCGAGGTCGGGCGTTGCGGTGCGCATATCCGTCATCTGCTGGACCGCCAGCGCGGGATCGTCGTTGCAGAAGGTCGGCGAGCCAGCAACCTCGGTCCATTTCGAGCCCTTGAGTGCCTCGCGCACGCCATCGACGCGCTCGGCGAGGTTCCTGGCGCCGGGACCGCCCGAGACCATGGCGTATTTGCCGCCGTCGGGCCGCATCTTCAGGAGTTGCTTGCCGAGGGCCAGGCCGAACTCCTTGTTGTTGGTGCCGATATAGGCGATGCGCTTGGAGCCCGGCGCATCGGCATCGAAGGTGATGACCGGGATGCCGGCGGCGGTTGCCGCCTCGATCGACTTGGTCATGGCCGCGACGTCGGCGACCGAGATGGCGAGACCGTCGACCTTCTGGGTGACGAAGTCCTGGATGATCTGGGCCTGCGTCGCCGGCTCATGCTCCACCGGCCCCTTGTAGATGCACTCGATGTTGCCGAGCTCCTTGGCGCGCTTCAGGCAGCCGTCGCGCGCGAAGTCGAAGAACGGATTGTTCATCGCCTTGGGCACGATGACGAAGCGGTAGTTCGCGGCGAATGCCGGCGTCGCCATCATCGCAACGGCGATACCGGCAAGAAGAAATTTCCTCATTGTCTCCTCCACCCTTGTTTGGTGCCCATCCTCTCGAAAGCGCCGGGAAGCGGACAGGCGGCATGTTCGTTGCCTTCCCGAAGCGACGTCACGTCACGTCATCCGCGAGCGGATGCGGTCGACCAGCACGGCCAGGATGATGATCACGCCCACCAGCGTCTGCTGCCAATAGGAGCTGACCTGTGCCAGCACGAGACCATTGCGGATCACTTCCAGCAGCACGCAGCCGACGATGGCACCTAACGGGCCGCCGATGCCGCCGGCGAGGTTGGCGCCGCCGATGACAGCCGCCGCGATCACGTTGAGCTCGTAGGATGTCGCCATGTTGGCGGGCGCCGAGCCGAGCCAGCCGGAGATGATGATGCCCTGGAGCCCCGCGGCGAGCGCGCAGATCACGTAGACCTCGACCTTCACCCGCACCACCGGGATGCCGGTCAGCTCGGCCGCCTTCTCGTTGCCGCCGAGCGCGAAGACGTGGCGACCGAACGATGTGTGGTGCAGCACCACCGCCATCGCCAGCGCGAGAATCACGAGATAGATGAAAGGTACGGGGACGCCGAACACGTCGCCCGAGGTAGCTGCGTAGAAATAATCTGCGTCCGGTCCGCCCGGAAAACTGCCACGGCCGTTGGAGACGACATAGCCGAGCCCGCGCACGATCGAGAGCATGCCGAGCGTGGTGACGAAGGGCGACAGCCCAAGCACGGCGATGCAGAAGCCGTTGAGGAGACCCGCGATCAGCGCCACGCCGAGCCCGGCGAGGATCGAGACCAGCAGGATCAGCCCGGGCACATTGGCGAGCACGGTCTTGCCGTCGGCCGCCATATGCACGAACAGCGAGCCCGCGGCCGAGCCAGGCGCCGACAGTTCGGTCATCACCATCGAGGTGATCATGGCGGAGAAGCACATCATCGAGCCGACCGAGAGGTCGATGCCGCCGGTGATGATCACGAAGGTGACGCCGAGCGTCGCAATGGCGATGAAGGAGAAATTCTTCGCCACATTCTGCATGTTGCCTTCGGTGAAGAAATAGGGGCTGGCGAAATGCATGATCACCAGCAGCGCCGCCAGCGCGAGCAGCACATAGCCGGTCTGGGAGGCAAAGATGCCGCGCTGCCACCACCTGATCCTGCCGACATTGGAGAAGGTGATCGGGGATTCCAAGGGCATGGCCATCACGCCGCCTCCTTCGCGCCGGTGATGAGAGCGGTGACTTCCTCCGGGCTGGTCTGGTGGATCGGCTTGTCGGCCCGCTTCTCGCCGCGGCGCATGACGACGACGCGATCGCACACCGCGAACACGTCGGGCATGCGGTGCGAGATCAGCATGACGGCGACGCCCTGCTCCTTCAGCCGGTGAATCAGGCCGAGCACCTGCTCGACCTGACGGACCGAGATCGCGGCGGTCGGCTCGTCCATCATGACCAGGCGTGCATTGGAAAGCCGCGTCCGCGCGATCGCCACCGCCTGGCGCTGGCCGCCCGACATCTGCTTGACGAGATCGTCGGGACGCGTCTCCGAGCGCAGTTCGCCGAACAGCTCCAGGGCGCGCGCCGCCATCGCCTTGTGGTCGAGCAACGCGATGGGTCCGAATTTGCGCTTCAGCTCGCGGCCGAGAAATACGTTGGCGGCTGCCGTCAGATTGTCTGATAGCGCGAGGTCCTGATAGACCACCTCGATGCCGACGGCACGGGCATCGACCGGGCGGTTGAACTGGACCGCGCTGCCGGCAAAGCGGATCTCGCCATGGCTGGGGCGAAAGTTGCCGGCGATGATCTTGACGAGCGTCGACTTGCCCGCGCCGTTGTCGCCCATCAGACCGACCACCTCGCCGGGCAGGATCTGCATGTCGACATCGTGCAGCGCGCGGATCGCACCGAACTCCTTGCCGATACCGGCCAGCTCGAGGACCGGCACTGCGTCTGTCTTTGCCATCGTCGGTCTTCCTCAGACATAGCGGTTGACGAGCGATTCCAGATATTCCTGCCGCCCCGAGCGCGGCTGCGGGTCGAAGCCGGGACTCATCGCACGGTCGGCGAGATCGGCGAGCGAGCGCTGGCCGCCGAGAATGGCGCGGCCCTCGGCGCCGGTCCATCCGTCGTAACGCTTCGCAAGCGGCGCGGTGAGGACGGCGGCGTCGATCATGTCGGCAGCAGCGAGGAACGCGCGTGCGCAGGCATCCATCGAGCCGACATGGGCATGGATCAGATCGTCGGGGTCGATCGACTGACGGCGGATCTTGGCGTCGAAGTTGAGCCCGCCCGAGGTGAATCCGCCGCGGTTCAGGATCTCGTGAAACACCAGCGCGAGCTCGCCCACATTCATCGCGAACTGGTCGGTGTCCCAGCCGAGCAGGTCGTCGCCGCGGTTGATGTCGAGCGAGCCGAACACGCCGAGCGTCTCGGCGAGCGCGACCTCGTGATGGAAGGAGTGGCCGGCGAGGATGGCGTGGTTCTGCTCGATGTTGAGCTTGACGTCGTTCAGGAGATCATAGCGCACGAGAAAGCCGTAGCAGGTGGCGACGTCGAAATCATATTGATGCTTGGTCGGCTCCTTCGGCTTCGGCTCGATCAGGATCGGGCCCTTGAAACCGATCTTGTGCTTGTGCTCGACGACAAGCGAGACAAAGCGGCCGAGCTGATCGAGCTCGCGCTTGAGATCGGTGTTGAGCAGTGTTTCGTAGCCCTCACGACCGCCCCACAGCACGTAGTTCTGGCCGCCGAGCCGGTGCGTCACCTCCAGCGCGGCGCGGACCTGGCCGGCGGCGTAGGTGAAGATGTCGGGGTCAGGATTGGTCGCGGCGCCCGCCATGTAGCGGCGATGCGCGAACAGATTGGCGGTGCCCCAGAGCAGGCGCACCTTCGCGGAGGCCATCTTCTGCTCGAACAGATCGGCGATCGCGTTGAGGTTGGCAACGGACTCCGCAAGCGAGCCGCCTTCTGGCGCCGCATCGACGTCGTGGAAGGTGAAGAACGGCACGTCGAGCAGGCGGAACAGCTCGAAGGCAACATCGGCCTTGGCGCGCGCCATCGCCATCGCATCGGCGCCGTGGTGCCAGGGCCGCAGGAACGTCTCGCCCCCGAAGGGATCGCCGCCCGGCCAGCAGAAGGAATGCCAATAGCAGACCGCAAAGCGCAAATGATCCTCGAGCCTGCGGCCGTGCACGAGCCGGTCCTTGTCGTACCAGCGGAAGGCGGGTGCGTTTTCCGCACCCTCGCCGGCAAAGGCGACAGGTGCGCTTGCATCGAAGAATTTGGCTGATGCATTCACCTGAGAGACTCCTTCAATGCTGGATAAAGCGCCCGCCACCGCCGATAGGCCTCGTCATAGGCCGAAGCGACCGATGCACGGGGCATAAAGCTCGCGAGCCGCCGCGGACGGCTGCAGGCCTCCGCGGGATCTTCGCCGGTCGCGGCAAGCCGGGCGAGCCGCGCGGCGCCGAGCGCGGCTCCGACCTCGCCTTCCTCGACGCGGTGGACGGGAATGCCGAGCACGTCGGCGCAGATCTGCGCCCACAGCGGCGAGCGCGAGCCGCCGCCGACGAGATCGACCTCGGCAATCGGCCCACTCGCCGCGCTCAGCGCCACTAGATTGTCGCGCGCAGCAAAGGCGACGCCTTCGAGCACGGCCTGGACGATCTGGCTCCGGCCGGTCGCACCGCGCAAGCCGACGAAGGCGCCGCTGGCAGCGGCATCGTTGTGCGGCGTGCGCTCCCCGTCGAGATAGGGCAGGAATCTAATCGGGCTTGGCCCGTCGACGCGCTCGCCGAGCGGCGCCAGCAGCGCCGTAGCCGGCGTCTCCATCACGCCTGCGAGCCACGCGAGCGAGGCCGCCGCCGACAGCATCACGCCCATCTGGTGCCAGAGGCCGGGCAGTGCGTGACGGAAGGCATGCACGGCAGAAGCCGGCGCCGGGGCGAAGCGATCGGTGACGCGGAACAGGACACCCGACGTTCCCAGCGACAGGAAGGCGTCGCCCGGCGCGATGGCGCCGAGCCCCATCGCGCTGGCCGCATTATCGCCGGCACCGCCCGCGACCACGACATTGTTCCGCATGCCCCAGCGCCGCGCGTAGTCCGGCGCGAGCACCGCGCTCACCTCACTGCCTTCGACCAGGCGCGGCATGTGGTGCAGATCGAGCCCGGTGGCATGCAGCAGCAGGGCCGACCAGCGACGCAGGCCGACATCCAGCCACAGCGTGCCGGCCGCATCCGACATGTCCTCGACCATCTCGCCGGTGAGGCGATAGCGGACATAGGCCTTCGGCAACAGCACCTTTGCCACGCGGTCGAAGATCCCGGGTTCGTGCCGCGCGACCCACAACAATTTTGGGGCGGTGAAACCGGGCATCGCCAGATTGCCCGCTATCGTGTGCAACGAAGGACAACGCCGCTCAAGCGCGACGCATTCGGCCTGCGAGCGACCGTCGTTCCAGAGGATGGCCGGACGCAGCGGCCGGCCGTCCTCGCCAAGCAGCGTCGCGCCATGCATCTGACCTGACAGCCCGATGCCACGAACCTGCGCGATCTCGCGCGGCTGGCGCGCAGCGAGATCGTCGATTGCGCCGATGGCCGCATCGACCCAGGCATCGGGATCCTGCTCGGACCACAGCGGTGCGGGGTGCGACAGCGCAAGCTCGCGCGCCGCCGTCGCGACAACCGCGCCGGCTTCGCTCACGAGCACCGCTTTCACACCGGATGTGCCGATGTCGGTCCCGAGATACACGCCATCCTCCCCTTCGCCAGCTGCGGTGCGCGATCTTGCGTCGCTTTCCCCCGCAACGGGCCGATTCGAAATCCGCCTGCCGCTAGGGCAGATTGTCCCGCATCACGATGTCGATCCTGATCTTCTCCTGTTCGCGCAGGATCGGCTCGCCGCGGGCGAGCGCCAGCAGCACGCGCACGGCCGCGCGCGCTTCATGTCCGGGGTTCTGCGAGATCGCAGCATCCATCACGCCCTGCAGCAGCAATCGGCGCGTCAACGCGGTGACGTCGTGCCCGACGAACACCACCTGCTTGTCGCGGCCGGCTTCGCTCAACGCCTTGTCGTTCAGTGCCTTGTCGTTCAGTGCCTTGGCGACGCCTTGCGTGCCGGCGCCGACGTTATAGAGGCCGACAATGTCGGCATGCCTGTCGAGCAATCGCGCCAGCAGCTGCTCCGAACGGTCGTCCTCGTCGCGTCCTTCCAGCACCGGCAGAACGCCGAGGTCGGGGAATTCCGTCGCCATCACCTGGTTGAAGCCGAAGATGCGCTCGGCATGGTCGCGCAGGCCCTGCGATCCCGCAACGATCGCAACCTTGCCGGACCTTTGGCCGACCAGCCGCCCGACCAGCGCGCCGGCAGTGCGCCCCGCCGCGATGTTGTCGATCCCGACATAATGGTGCCGGCGCGAGGACGGCACGTCCGAGACCAGCGTCACGACCTTGGTGCCGGCATCGACGAGATCGTTGATGGCGGCGCGAACGCCGGGATGGTCCAGCGCCACCACGGCAACGCCGTCGTAGTCTCCCGACAACGCCTCCAGCGACGCCGCGAGCGCGGAGGGGTCGAACACATCAGTTGCGACCATCTCGACATTGAGGCGGCGGGCCGAGAGCCAGGCCGACATTTCGCCGAGATAGGCCTCGATCTGCTGCATGAACGGGTTCGGCCCCGACGGCATCACGAAAGCGAAGCGGCGGGCACGGCCGCGGGCGAGCTCGGCGGCGGCTACATGCGGCTGGAACGAATTGCGCTCGATCGCCGCCTTGACGCGCCGGACCGTGTCCGGGCGCACCCCCGGCCTGTTGTGCAGGACGCGGTCCACCGTCGCGAGGCTGACGCCGGCCTCACGGGCGATGTCCTTCAGGGTCAGCGCAGTCGAGGTGAGCGTCTCGGCCATGGCTGAAGGCTAGCAGAGGTATTTTGAGGTACGCAACTCATTTTGAGGGGCGCGGGGTCGTTTTTCCGACCGCCGCAGCTCCCCGGAACAGCGCGAAGAGGCTGACGCTGGATGGGCCTCCGCCAGGCGACAAGGCTCAGCCGGTGGTCAGGTCCAGCGTCAGGAACAGGCTGTTGGGGTCCTCGACATAGCCCTCGAACGGGCCGCAGGCGACGAAGCCATGCGCCTGGTAGAGCGCGTGCGCCGGCTTGAAATAATCCCACGAGCCAGTCTCGAGGCTGAGCCGGCTCATGCTTCGCGCGCGGGCCTCCGTGATGATGTGGCGGAGCATCCGGCCGCCAAAGCCGCGCCGGCGCGTGGCCTGAAGCGTGTGCATCGACTTCACCTCGCCGTGGCTCGTCGAAAGCGTCTTCAACGCGCCGATAGCGACCAGCGTCTCGCCGTCCCAGCCGGTCCAGAATGCGACGTCGCGTGCACGCAGACCGGCCAGATCGAGCGCATGCGCGCTGCCCGGCGCGGTCTGCGCCCGCGCCGCCGTGACGTGATGATCGAGCAGCGCGATCACGCGGGGATCATAGGTGTCGCCGGTGCGGATCTGCATCGTCAGGATCTCCACTCCATGATCTCACATCTTCCCATAGGAGGCGCCGCGCCGCGTGATGATGACGTAGCGCGCGTCCTGCTTCGTTTCGTTCTCGAAGATCACCGCGCGCATCACGTCGAAATCCAGACAATCGCCCTCGCGCAGCCGCACCGCCTTGGCATCGATATGCACGGCGATCGCGCCCTCCAACATCAGCAGCTGCTGGGTGAAGGCGTTGCGGCCCCAGGGGCTGTACGGCACCCGCGCGCCGGCCGGCAGGTCGACGACGATGATCTCGATGCCGCTCGCCGCATCCGTCGGCGAGGCGTGCCGCCTGCGATAGCCGCTCTCGGGATCGCGCCAGTGCGGCTGGTCGGCGAGCCGCACCAGCCGCTCGGGCGGCTTCTCGGCCAGCGCAACGACATCGCTCAGCGACACGTCGAGCGCGGCGCAGAGCCTTCCGAGCAGCGCAGCCGTCGCACTGCTCTGGGCCCGCTCCACCCGCCCGATCATGGCCCGGCTGACGCCGGACCGCGCCGCAAGCTCGTTCAACGTCATGCCGGCCTGCGTCCGCAGCGTCTTCAGGCGACGACCGATCGCGCGGTCGAGTTTCTGCTGGTCCATGGCTTTCATCCGAACATTGCCGACAGGAGGACCGCACCCGTCAGGGCGAGAGAAGCTTAAGATTGGCGAGGCGCGCGTGCCGGGAGCGAGGAGCTAATATATTAGAATCATTGGGCAGCGCGTGTGCGGCTCGCGGCTGGATCAAATGGAAATGCTATCGGGGAGGCTTGGAGCGGGCGAAGGGAATCGAACCCTCGTATGCAGCTTGGGAAGCCAAGCTAAGCTGTTGATCTAACTGAACCGCGTTCCCCGCGCTAGCAAGCGGAGAACGACGTGACTAAGCCTGGCGGCTGGAAGCACAGCCCGGAAACTCGCTCTAAAATCGCCGCGACCAGGCGCTCGCAAATGAGCGACCCTGCGGAGCGGACCAAGATCGCGGAAGCGACCAAGGCGCGCATGGCAGATCCGGCAGTGCGGCAGCGCATCCGCGAGGGGATGCTGCGGGCCAGCGGCTCAGCCGACGAGCTCCGGACACTGCGCGCTGTTTGGCGCGCTACTCGCCCGACCGTCCGGGCGGGGTTCTTGGCCGAGTTGCTTGAGCCGATCTGCCAAGCCCGCGAGGGCGATCAGTCATGAGCTGGCAGGCTACTGCATGGGCCGCAAAGCAGGTCACTGGCTCGGCCTCGAACAAGCTGACTCTGCTCGCCCTGGCGAACTATGCCGACGACAAGGGCATTTGCTGGCCCACGCAAGAGACCCTCGCTAGGGACACTGAGCAAAGCATCGACACCGTCCAGAGGCGCATCAAGTCGCTCGTTAAGCTCGGCCTGGTGCGGGTCGAGACGCGGCCCGGCGGGCGCGGCCGTTGGGACGGCAGAAAGTATCACTTGGCGATGGGTGTTGCAGAAATGTCCAAGCCGCAATCTGCGGCACGGTCAAAGCCCGAAAATGAGCCCCCGGCGAGGCTGCACCATGCCGCACCAGGCCCGGCCACCATACCGCACCAGGCCCGGTCACCATACCGCACAGCTGTGCGGTGTATAACCTCCAAAGAACCTCCAATAGAACCTCCAGCGCGAACAACTCCGAATTCCGCTGACGAGCGTCTGCAGGCTTTCCAGTCGAGGAGCGAGCCGACAGAGGTCATCCAGAACCGCATAGCTCAGCGGCTCGGATCGGAAGGTTGGTTGATCCTAGGAGAGCTGAGCGATGCGCAGCGCGCAAGGCTCACAACGCTGCAGCGTCGCGGCGAGCTCGACGACGCGGCGCTGGCGAGCTTCGCCGCATCCGTGCGCCTGGCGCGGCCGCCGCCTTGAGCGCCCGTCGAGAGCCCCCGGGGGGTGGGTCAAAAGTCCACGCAGGAAGTCGGCGCGGACCGGCGCCTCTCTCATTCGCAGCTTTTTTTCCTTGCTGGACTGAATTTTCGAACCATCCAACGGACGTCACCATGACCGCTCAAAAAAGTCGTGAGTCAGATCAATGCCTTACAGGCGACGCTAGCGCGTCGACCGCAATCGAGGCCCTCGATCGAGCGAATATTTTCCCGCAGCTATCGCTGCCGCTTTCCCAGCTGGCGCCGTGCGACGTTTGTGGGAAGCCGTTCGAAGTTGTTCGCCGCCGCGGCCGACCGCAGCGGTTCTGCAGTGATCCGTGCCGCACCACTCAGGCCAAATCGCAAAGATCGGATTGGTCGCGGCTGAATTGGGCATCGCGTAGCGCAGCCAAACGAAACCTCTCAACGTCAACCGGAGAAAAGCCCGATGTCGAAATCTGAAACTACGAATCGCCGCGTCGTCAGCATGCTCGCGACAAACCCGACGACCCTCGAGCAGAACCTGGCGCGCGTTTGGCATCGACACGTCGACGACCTGGTCGCTGTCGGCGTGCCGGCCGAGATGGCTGAGCAGTCCATGTTAGCGGCCGCGCTGGTCCGCGCGGCTCGCTCGGAAGGCGGCGCGGCACTTGTTTGCCGCTTGCGCGATGCTGCCGACGCGTTCGAACGCGAGTTGCTGACCGACGATGCGCAATGCGCGCAAAAATACAATTGACAGCGTCTGGAAAAATAATCGAGCTTGCGCGCGCCTCAGCCGCCGCGCGTGTCGAGCGGGCGGTTAGAGGCCGGACGGTCGAGACCTCACGTCACGCGCTGGGGAGCTGCTGTCGAAGCCTGCATTGCCGCGCGCTGCGGGACCGGACACCAAGCCGGGTCATCGTTTTCCAATCGAAATCACCTCGCTCGAGGCGAGCGCAAGCGCGTCTCAACGCGAGATCCATCAAAACCGCTCGAAAGGAGCGCATCATGACGTCTATTCGCATGAACTCGCGGCGTGTGCCGCATATTGCCCTTGCCGCACTGGCGGCTAACCGCCCCTCGGCCATCATCGGCGCGCTGAGAAGCGAAGCCGATCCCGTCCAGCGCGTTCTCAACCAGATCGGCAACGAGGTCGGTCGGATCAGCGCCGACATGCGCAACCGCGTTGACGCCGCGCAACGGCGCATCGGGGAGCTCGAGACCCGCAACCGCGATATCGAGCAGGCGCTGGCGGACGGTCTCCGTCTCGGAAGTCGCGGCGGCGGCTCGAGTGAGTCGCCTGGCGAGATGTTCGTCCGCTCCGAGGCCTTCAAGAATTTCGGAGGCAGTGCGGGCCGCGGCGTCGTCACTGCAGTAGTGCAGGCCATCACCTCAGCGAGCACGTCCGCCGGCGGGATGATTGCGCCCGATCGGCGCGGCGAGATCGTCGGCCAGGCGAAGCGCCGGCTGACAATTCGCGGACTTATCGCGCCAGGCACAACGAACAGCAACAGCGTCAACTACGTCCTGCAGACCACGCGCACGAATAATGCTGCTGTCGTCACCGAAGGCTCGCAGAAGCCCGAATCGGTATACGCCTGGACGGAGGCCGACGCGCCGGTGCGCACGATCGCTCACTGGGTGCCCGTGTCGCGCCAGGCGATGGACGACGCGCCCATGCTGCAGTCGACGATCGACGGCGAGCTGCGCTACGGCCTCAGCGTCAAGGAGGAGGAGGAGCTCCTGCTCGGAAGCGGCGCTGGCCAGCACATCCACGGCATCATCCCCCAGGCGACCGCTTACGAAACCAGCCGCACCGGCACGGGCGATACTGCGTTCGACACGCTTGCCCATGCAATCGCGCAAAGCGAGGTGGCGCTGCTGCCGGCCACCGGCATTGTGATGAACAACAACGACCTCGAATCGCTGAAGATCATCAAGGACGGCGACGACCGCTACATCGGCGGCGGACCGTTCGGACCGCCGATTACCACGATCTGGGGGCGGCCGGTTGTCGGAACACCGGCGATGGCTGCCGGTGAATTCCTGGTCGGCGCCTTCCTCGACGGCGCGCAGATATTCGATCGCCTGGACGCCGAGGTGCTCGTCAGCTCGGAAGATCGCGACAACTTCATCAAGAACATGCTCACGGTTCGCGCGGAGGAGCGACTCGCAATGGCGGTCAAGCGGCCGGCGGCTTTCGTGCACGGCGCGTTTCCGGCCGGCGCCGGCGTCTGATCAGAATTCGGGGCAGACATTGACGCTGCCGCAGCCCAGCGAATAGCGGAAAGAGTCCTGCCCGCCCCGGTGGTGTCTCTGGGTTCAAGGATTCAAGGCTGGCCTAAGCGGGGCGGCGCTTCGATCGGCACGAAGCGTCGCCCGTGCTCTCCAGTGCGGATGCCAAGCGAGGCGTCTAACTCAACAGGACAAACACAATGAAGATCGAACTCCACAAACTTCCGCCTGACGTTTCCGAACCTCCTCGAGAGGCGCGCGGCTGGGTCGCTTTCCAACCTTCGACCGGCAAGATTTGGCAGAAGGTCGACGGCGAGTGGCTTCGGAGCGCGGAGGCAAACGCATTGATCGAAGCAAGGAAACAATCCCGATGACCGCACTTGCAAGCTACTCCACTGGCACCGTCTCGGTCTCGGCCGGCGGAACGACCGTTACCGGCACGGGCACCATCTGGTCCGGCGTCAACGCGCGCCCTGGTGACATCCTGCAAATCGGCAATTTCCAGACGATCATTTCGGACGTCGTGGATGTCGACACGTTGACCATTCCGTCGTGGGGCGGCGGTGCGCAAACCGACGTCGCCTATACGATTTGGAAGGTCTCACCGCAGCGATTTGCCGGTGCGCAGGCAATGGCGGACGTGAACAAACTGGTCGCCGCGCTGAACACAAATGGCGTGCCCGTTATCGTTCCTCCCGGCGCAACGGAGCCGGATCCGTCGCTCGGTGAAGAAGATCAATATGCGATCCAGCCAGGGGCATATAAGTTTTGGCTGAAGACTGGCGGTTTGTGGGTCTATCAAGGCACCTACAAGGGACTCCAACTCAAGGGCGCATGGGATGGCGGGACCGCCTATGCTGCCGGCGATGTCGTCACGCTGAGCGGCTCGAGCTATGTTTGCGTGTCGGACCACACCAACCACACGCCGCCGAACACCACCTATTGGCAGCTGTTGGCGATCAAGGGCACGGATGGTAACGACGGCGCAGCGGCGACGGTCTCGGTCGGCACCACGACGACCGGCGCCGGCGGCAGCGCCGCGTCAGTCACGAATTCGGGGACGCCGGCAGCCGCCGTGTTCGATTTCACGATCCCTGCCGGCAAGAGCTACGGCGGCACCTCGACGACGTCGCTCGCGATCGGCGCCGGCTCGCAGGCCTTCGCGACGCAGGCCGGGCTCGCCTACCAGGATGGCGCGCGCGTGCGCGCCAGCTCGGCGGCGAACACGTCAAACTGGTTGGAGGGCCTCGCGACATACAGCGACACGACGCTGACGATCACCGTTGACAAGTTCAACGGCAGCGGCACGCATGACGACTGGATTTTCAACGTCGTTGGCCAGCCAGGTGCCGGCGATTTATCGAGTGCGAACAATCTGTCGGACCTGGCGAATGCGGCGACGGCCGCTATAAATCTTGGCGTCGTGCGCTACGGCGGGTCTCAATCGCTTACCGCCGCACAGCAGAAGCAAGCCAGAAACAACCTAAACCTGGGCACGGGGGCCATTCTCGGGATGGCAATAGGCACCTATGCGAGCAACACCGGTCTCAGCGCGACTATCCCGCTTGACGATACGATTCCGCAGAGCACCGAGGGCACGCAAATCATTTCGGTATCCTACACGCCGAAAGCGGCTGACAGCACTTTGCTTTGCGTCTTCAACGGACAGGTTTTTGCGAATCCCGCCGATAGCGTCGTCGTCGCTCTTTTCAATGGGGCTGCCAACGCCTTCGCGGCCGAAATGATGAACTCGAGCGGCGCGCGTGCTCAAACTGTGGTAGCCGGCAGCTATTCCCCCGGCTCTACATCTCAGCAGACGATTTCTGTTCGGGTGGGCGCTGGATCGGCGACAACCTATCTCAATGGCACAAATTCCGGTCGTTTCCTCGGCGGCTCCTCGGTCGCAACGCTCACAATTTACGAGCTTAGCAGCTAAGTTTCGCTATTCGGATTTGACGCAGCCCGATCAAGACGGATGCGGCGCGCGGGAGGCTCAGAGAATTGTGCGCTGTCGGCACAATTCTTTGGTGGTCATGCAAGTGAGGAGGCGGGCCACAAAACCTGTTACGATTTGTGAGGGGTTTTTCGGCCATCAGCCGGATCATGCGCGTAACTGTTCCTTGTCGGAACAGTTGCCCTTCGCGCGAGAATTCTGCCGTCTTGGTAGGATTCTTTTGATCGTTCGGCGGATGGCGGCGGCTGATCGGAGCCTCGTCCAATTCTTCCGTATCGGCGGGACTGGGGCTAACTGCGCCGGCGCTCCTTGGGTATGGTCATTCTCATCGGCGGTCCTGAGAGAGCGCGGAATCCGACCGAGGGCGGGAACGTCGGAGCAGGTGGCCCCTCGGTGATCGTCTGGATGAATCGCATCACGTCGGACATCGTGAAAACGCGGTGGCGCCTGGTGCGGCCGAGCCCTTTGAGCCGGCCGACCAGGTTGCCGGCGGCGATGTGCCTCGCGATCGTTTCCCGGTGCATCGGGATCAGGGCGGCGAGCTCCGGCACGCCGATGGTGGCGCGACCGGCAAAGGCGGCCTCGAGGGCCTGGCTGAGCTCGGCGGCATCAACTGGCAAAGGAGCACGATTGAGGGACATCATCTTCTGCATGGTCCGCTGTCCTAAGATCCTTGGTTCTCAATCTGGGCTGCGCGCTCTTCACGGAAAAGACGTTGATTCGCGAGCGCCGCAAGCCGATCGAATTCGGAAAGACAATCCGCCATCCAATCTCTCGTGGCATTGCCAAATTCGTATTCGCGTATGTGTGGATTTTGTAGGCTCAATTGACGTTGGACTTGAGCCCCGGACATGCGCTCGATCACGTCAGAGAATTCTTTTGTGAGATTGGCTGGCATAAAGATGCGCTGCTCCCGGAGGACAAGCCTAGCGCTATAGATGTCGTGCCCGGCGTCACGAACGGCGCGCCACTTCCAAATTGTAGCATACTCCTTTTCTCTGTCGGCCGAAGCATACAGAGTCTCACCCTCGTCCTCGGTGAGGTCCGAAGATGATATGAATTTCTTCAGTTCATCATCTGACATGGTGCTGAAGCGCGGAATCGTCATTCTCATGCCCGCGCAGGTGTTTGTGGAGAGCCATGCCTTTACGAAGGCCTTCCAAACGGCCTCGATCGCACCGAATTCCATCTCGTTCGATCGGCGACCGCGATCGCCAATGTGGTTCAGTTGCTCTTTGAGTAACTCGAGGCCCCGGGTTTGATCGGATTTTAGTCGCTCAAGCTCGCGGCTCTGATCGGCTTTGAATACCTCGATGAGCTTGTCTGTCTTGAGTTTAATGACAGCCTCACCAAGCTTGGTTGGTAACAGCAATGCACCGCCAACGAAGCCGCCGACTGCTGCTATGATCCAAGGATAAATTTCAGTCAAGAAGGCGTGCAAGCTGAAGCCCCCCACGCAAGTCAAGCTCCTGTAGTACTGGAATTTTTTTCGAGTTCAATTTTGTGACTGCGGATCTCTTGCACGAGCTCGTCTGATTGGGCAACGATGCCCGTCACAATCAACGATCTGCGGAAAATAAGCAGATAGGCTGAGAGCTCCCCGCCGGCATCCTTGCCATACCGATATACGAACTGATCCGAGAGATCGCGCCCGCTGCGAACAATCGGTGGGCGTGCCGGCAGCCCCATGTAAAACTCCTCTTCGTCGCTGTTCCGGAAGACGTCAAAATATGCGTTAGTGTACCAATCGGCTTTGACGCCCTCGTCATATCGAACGATGTTGCCCGTATGCTTCCAATGAAGCGCTTTTAGGAGCTTTGTCATCGTAGTGTCGAACAGTTCTTCAGCTGCTTCGGCCTGGATGCCCGCGACGTGCATGTCGACCAGAGCAGCGCCTAGTGGCCGTTTGATGCCCTCCGATTTTAGGAATTTCCGTTTTTCGTTAGCCGAGAACGGCTTTAGCAGCCCGGGAAAATTGTTTCTCATGCCGACCAGGTACTTCTGAACTTCGCGCCGGCGAACAGGGTCGTCCGAATACTTGGTATCGATCCGGACAAGCAGCGCGAGCTTGTGCTCCGCGTCTTTAGACGCCCGGTTGCACGGCTCACACGCGGGAAAAGCGTAACCTTCTGGCCAGTCCCTTCGATCGAACAGGGCGCGAGCCGGCTGATGATCGACGGTCGTTGCGCGAGCTCGCCCGCCGCAAAAGATGCAGTCCCGGCTCGAATTGAGAATGGACTGTGCCCGCTGCTTCGCCTGTCCCATGCCTCCCAATACTGCAACCTAGGCGCGCGCGAAAGCCGCCCCGGAGGGGCTTGGCAATCGGCTGCAAATCAGTGAATCTGTCCGTTGGGCCTAGAAACCCGGACCGAGATATAGCCGCCACATGCCTGGTCAGCATGCCGTCCGATTGGCGTCGGGTGGATCGCGGCTGAACGCTGCGGCGCATTGGCGTGCGCCTCGACCTGGCCATTATGGCCGGGAGGGCTGCGCCATGTCCAGAGGGGAAACCCTTAAAAGCGCCGCCGCCAGTCTCTCGGCTGGTTTCTAGCTCCCGGCTGCCGGTCTGCCACCGGCGACGGCCCTAGAAAGCCGATTACCGAGAGTCACCAATCATGACCCTACAACGACCGATGTTTCCGCCCTCGGCGGATCGCCGAGCCTCGACCGCAGGCAAAGCGCCGCCGGAGGCCGCCACAGGGCGACCAGCAGCGTCGACCGTCCCTGCGGCGTTGCCAATGTCCCTGTTGTGCGAACCTCGCTGTACGGGCCTCCACGCGGCCTCTACGGCAAAGTCGTGCTTGCCCGGCCAACCGGCCGCGCCAGAACAACCAATGGCAACCCGGAGAAGTGTTATGTCTGCGTTGAGTTCAACTGCTGCCCTGCCCCTCATTGCCACGCCGTCGATCGTCGCGCCTAGCCCAGGCATCCCTCGCGGTCTGGCTGCGAGGTTCGGGGATCTTTACGAGCGTTGGCGGGAGCAGCGACAACGTGACGAGCTCGAGATCGTCGAGGATCTCGAGCTGACCAGCTGGGACGGTTTGAATTCCGAGTTGTTTGAGCTTCAAGCCCTGATCATGAGCTGTCAGCCCCGAACGGTCGGCGACCTGGTCCTGCAGGCGCGGGCCTGCGCGCTCGTGAACAACGATCTTTGGATCGACGCCGCAACAGTGGAAGCGGCAGACGCCGGCGCGCGCGCGCAGCGCCGGATCCTCGAGAGCGTCGCCGCGTTGGCCGGCGCCGAGCTGCTGCCAGGCGTCGCGACAATTGCCCTGGCGTAGGTGAAGCAGATCGCATGACTATTGCCGCGCCGCTGAGGACCGTCCTCAGCGGCGCTTGCAATTTGGTTGGGATCGACGTACCAAGAGCGAAGCGCGTCACTACTGATTCCATGATCGAGGTAGTGAATTCGAGAGGATCGAGGCGGCCAAGGTCGTCAGGGCTTTCGAACGCAAGCCGCACAAGGCTTCGGCGCATCCCTCTCGGAGCAGACCGAGTCAAGGGTAGGCGCGAAGCGTTTCCGAATTCAAGCACTGGACAATCAGCATGTTTGACGCACCGCGGGTGCCGATCTTGATCGGCGCCCAGATCTCCAATTTGAAGCTGCCAACTGCTCAGTCCTGGTTCAAGAAAGAATTCCTCCCGCTCCGAAGGACAGATCGGCCTTCTAGCGGTCGAGGGGTGGCAGCGCTGCTCTCTCCGCGGCGCGTTTTGCAAATGGCGATCGCGGCGAGACTTGTCGAGCTCGGCTTGCGTCCCAAGGCTGCCTGCAGTGCGGCCTGGCATTTTACGGACAGGTCTAATCCTCTCGAGGCACCTGGTTACGAGCGCGCGCCAGGCGAGCTCTATGGCGGAGGCGCGTTGACGGCGCTTTGTGCCTACCTCGACGGCACCGCTGCGGTCGTGCGTGCCGATCGCAAGAATACGCCTTTCGAGCAGGTATTTTTTCCGATCGGATCGGCCGGCGCTGCTGCCGCGGGGCGTAAGCAAGGCGCGACCGTTCTGTTGCTCGACTTCATCGTCAAGGAAGTTGCCGAACGGTTCGCGAGCCTGATTGAGCGCGGGGAGATCTAAAAATGGCCCGTGTCCGCGGTGGGCTCTTCCCGTGCGAAGCCGAAATCGCCCGGCGCCTCAGCCAGGATCCAAAGACTTGGGCGGCGAAAGCTATCGTTCTCGAGCGCGACGGCATGCCTCGCGTCGATCCCGTAATGGGCGGTCGGTATTGGCCGGCGATGTTGGCCTGGTGGAACAGGCGCTACGGGTTGTCTATCGTCGAGGTCTTTCAACCTGATGGAGGAGAAGATCTCGATGCCCTCAAGTAAACATGGACTCAACGCACCTGGCCTAAAGCCGCGAGGCAAGAATGCCGAGCGGCTCTATTGGGCCGCCCGCGCCGACCTTGCTAAGGCCGGTTACACTCCTCGCCTGGTGCGCCTGCACTACAACATTCACGATCCTGCCGACCATCGCCTAATCGAAGCCGCGTGTCAGCGCCTCGACGCTGAAATGAAGACGTGGGCTAGCGGGCACAAGCGCGTCGCTCCTCACTTCGATGGGACAGTTCTCGCGCTGAGTCGTCGCTATCAGACAGATCCCGCCAGTCCTTTCCTCGAGCACAAATGGAATTGGCGTGATCGCGAGACGCGAATTCTGAAGACGATCGAGAATGCGTTCGGTCGCCGCTCGCTTGCGACCCTCGGTAATGCGGATTTCAAGAAATGGTATGATGCCGCCAAGCAGCCCAAAAAGCCTGGCGGGAAAGAACGCATCGATCGCGCGGTGAAGATCATCAAGCTGCTGCGGCAGATGGTGACGTTCGGCGCTGCAGCGGAGCTGCCGCATTGTGAGCGGCTGCACGGCATTCTATCCAAGATGCGGTTCAAGGGTGGTGCTCGATCTCGATTGAAGCTCGAGCTGCACCACGTCGAGGCTTTCATTCCTGCAGCGATCGCCGCTGGTAGGATCTCGCTCGCGCTCGGCACAGCGCTGCAGTTCGAAACGATGATGCGCCAGAAAGACGTTATCGGTGAATGGGAGCCCATCACAGATGGGTCGCATGACACTGGAATCGTGCTCAATGGCAATCGTTGGGTGAACGGTCTCACGTGGGCGGACATTCCGGCCTCGATGGTGATCAAGAAAGACACCACCAAGACCGGCGCGACGGTCGTAGCGAATCTGAAGCTTTGCCCTCTCGTGCTGCGGGTGCTGCCGCTGGTGCCGGCCGACAAGCGAGTTGGTCCGCTGATCATCGATGAGAACAGCGGCCGGCCCTACGCGGAAGATGCCTACGCGCGGGAATGGCGGCCGATCGCGAGATCCGCGGGAATCCCCGACGAGGTTAAAAACATGCATGCCCGAGCTGGCGCAATTTCGGAAGCGGATGACGCGTTAGCGCCGATCGAAGAGATCCAGTCGTCGGCGGGGCACACTCAACAGTCGACAACTCGCCGGTACGTTCGCGGCACGACGGGAAAATCACGACACGTTGCAGAACTTCGTCTGCTGCACCGTGACCGCAAACAGGACGAGAACGAAAACTAGGGAACGCGTTGGGGAACGTGGGAACGGTGAGATCAATAGTAGAGCGGCAATTCGATGAAATCGCTTGCGAATTTTGGAGCGGGCGAAGGGAATCGAACCCTCGTATGCAGCTTGGGAAAACGATCCATAAACTATCTTCGAAAGGAATGCACGGGTCTTAACTCACTGAAAAAGCAAAAACTTATACCAAAAACGGCAGGTTCGAACGCATCGTGAACTATGATGCCTTTCGGAGCTGTTTTTGTACGATCGTTGTACGAGTTTTTGCCCATGTCACCCGCTGCAAATTACAAGCGCAAAGCGTTCCGATTCAACGATCGCGTCGTCGAGCAGGCGATTGATCTCAGCAAGGACGACGACCTTGGTAAGACGGTTGTCGAATGGCGCGACGTCGGCACCGTCGGCCTCACTATTCGCATCACGCGAAACAAGCCGGTCTGGTATCTGCGACGGCGCGAGATGACGCTCCGCTTCTGCGAAGTAAGTCAACTCTCGCTGGACCATGCCAGGTACATCGCCAAGCAGATTCAGCTTGCGGCCTTCATGAGACGCGACCTGCGCGATGTCACAAGGGTCTTGCTCGCCTACGCCGATTTCCCGCAGTCGAATGCAGTCGACCAAAGACTGGAATACGGTCTCGCAAAAAGGGACGAGGCCAAGAAGCTTCCCGTCGGCCCCGCCGCACCGTTCTGGACGTGGAAAACTCTGACGGAGAAATTCCTTGCCTATAAGAAACCGAAGCTGAAAGAGGGCTACCGGGACGAATACGCGCACTATCTCGAGCTTGAGCAGTTCGCCGCGATCAACGACAAGATGGTACGCGACATCAAGCTCAGCGACCTCGAGAGGCTCAGGGATGCGATCGCCGTCAAGCACGCGGCATCGGCTGTCCACCGTGCGGTAACGCAGTCGAAGGCGATGTTGAGCTGGGCTTGGAAGTTTCGCGCCACCGACTCGGGTCTGGAGGACGTCCAGTATGAATGGTGGACCAGATGGTCGTTCGAGTACCAGGCGAACGAGCGGACCCGCACCCCGACTATCGCCGAGATCGCCCGTACCCTGGTCATCGCCGAGCGGTTCACACATCTGGCTGAAGGCGAGCACGAGACCTACCCCGGCACGTTGGGCGCCTTGTGGGGCGTCTGCCTGACTGCCCAGAGAACTGGCGCCTTCCTCAAGCTCCGTCCCGATCGCCTCTACGACGCCGCGAAGGTCGTAAGAAGGCTTCGCGGATGGAAAATCGCGAATTGGACGGCCCACGAGATGAAGGGGGGCAGAGACGGCGGCCGGCCGCATTCGCTTCCGATGCCGCCCGAGGCGCTCCGCATCATTCAGAAGTATTACGCTCTTTCGGGCGGCACGTCGAAGTGGATGTTCACGGGGCGGGATCCGAAGAATCACATCACGCAGTCGGCCTTGAACCTCGCGATGCATCGCCTTCAAGGCCGCGTCTACGATCACACAGTCAAGCAGAAGCCTGCCCGAAAGGGGAAGCCCGGTCCCAAACCGCGGCCTAAGAAGGAACGCGTGGACCTTTTCGCGCTCTACAACATCGAACCGTGGACGCTGCACGACTGCCGTCGAACGATCACTACATATCTGGATGACAAGCGTCTCGGTGGAGCGGCGACGGCCATCTTGGGTCATAAGACCTCACTCGGCAAGACTAGGGAACGCGAGAAGCTCGCGCCGGTGACCGAGCAGCACTACAGCCGATCGCAGAAGATCGATCTGAAGGCGGAGGGCATGGCGCTGTGGGTAAAGGCCTTGCTCGCTGCCTATGTGAGGGAGAACCGAAAGTTCCGCGACCTGCGGGGTAGCCAGAAAGCGGTGGCTTAAAACCGGCTCGCAGGATCCGACACCCGGATTCCGCCACGAATTACCGACGGCAGGGCGACTCGCGTTCGCAGCTCGAGACGGCCTGGAAAAAACCGTACGCGCGGGGCCGAGCAGTCGCGGTTCGAACTGAAGGACTCGCTGAAATGGCGCGCTACCGCTGGAGCGACGGCACCGATGGTCGTCCGAAAAGCTGGTACGTCGACGTCTGCGAGGCAGCGCTCGAGGCCGAACTCTTCTTCCTCAAAGCGGAAGTCCATCTGCGGGACGAGGATCTGCAGCAGCAGGTACTGACGGCCTTTACGAGCTTTTCCGCCCGGGTTGGACCGCCGGCGCGTCGCTGAAACGATCGGCCCGCCAATCTTTTTTGCGCCCCATCGACTCCTTTGTTCTTGTTATGTTCTATATGTTCTAATGCGCTATGTCGGTGCTGTCCGTATTTGACCCCGAGTGTCCTAGTTCGAATTGCACAGTGTCCTAAGTTCATAAATATATGGGGGAACCAGGACCTTTAACTTACGTTAATCTCCGGGTACTCCGCTTGGAGAGGCCAATGTCGCCGGAAGACCGGGAATGGCTACGCAGTTACATTCAAGCTCGCGCGGATGGCCATGCCATCAAGGAAGATATGACGCGTGACATGCTGCGTCGATCTTGGGAGGCGCTTTTCCGCTCCGAGGAGCTGTTGAGGCAGCCGGTGCCCGTCGTCTGGCACCCAGAGCCGCGCAAAGAGTAAGGCCGCCTCAGTTGGCGAGTTGACAACTGTCATTGTCCTGCGCGATCTGCGGATTAATATCCTACGAGGCATCACCGAGCGGGCCACATCGGCTGCTGTTCCGGTATGTCAAGAGGCCGCCTCAGTTGGCGGCCTCATTCATTTTGACATCTCGTAGTGGAAACCCGACCTCGATACAGGCTTCGGGGCGCATGACCGCTTCCTCATAATCCTTAGACGCGCAACAATATGCGACGCTGCGCTCCAATCGCACCAACGTAAGTTGGTGATCAAGGCCGTCTGCGCCAGGTAGGACTGGCAGACGCCCTTCCGCCGGAATATTGGCAGGCGCTCTTGGACGATCCCCGCGCCAACGGGCCCGGTCCGGGACCTGCTTCATCCCGACGCACGCAGCGGCTGGACCAAATTCCTGAGCATTTGCTGAGGGTGGGCTGCCGCCGCTGCGGAAGAGTGGTCGAAATTCAGAAAGTCGATGCCGTCCGCCTCTACGGACAGGCCGCGATCTGGCCGGATGTCGGTCAGCGCCTGCTGGACAACACGTGTACGATTCGGACGGGCCGCCATAAGGAAGACGGCTGCTGGCCGCAATTTGAATAGCGCCGGCGATGGCGCCTAAGCATCACCCGACTCCGCTCTCCGGAGGAGACCGCAAGGCGCTCGCCAAGGAACTCGGCAAGGCTCGGGCGATGACATCGATTTTGGCAGCCCAGTCGGCCGAGGCCCGGGCCAAGGGGGAAGCGCTGATCCGCACCGCGGACAAGCTGCTCTGCGAGTCGTGGAACGAGCGCATGTGGGCGGACGGCGAGCCGATCGATCCCTCGCCGACGATCGACCAGGCCGTGAACGGAACCTACCCATGGCTCGAGATCGAGTGCTCGCGCTGCAAGACAAACGCAACGTCGATTTGGCGGCGCTGCGCCATCCGGCGACCACGTTCGTCCATGACTTGGCAAGCCGACTTCGCTGCAGCAAATGCGCCAAGGCCAATCGCCGGCCTGCTGCCACGCTGCTACAATTGGCGCAGCGCCCTCGCCAGGCCGCTCCGGAGACCTGACGATGTGCAACCTCTATTCCATCACCACCAACCAGTCCGCCATCAGCGCGTTGTTCCGCGTCGTCAACCGGTACGTCGGCAACCTCGCCCCGATGCCCGGCGTCTTTCCGGACTACAAGGCACCAATCGTTCGCAACGACGCCGAGGGCCGGGAGCTCGTTACCGCGCGCTGGGGCATGCCGTCCTCGTCGAAGGCGCTCATGGACGCGACGAAGAAGCGCGCGGAGAAACTGCAGGCCAAGGGCAAGACCGTCGATTTCAAGGAGCTGCTCCGGATGGAGCCGGATTCCGGAACCACCAACATCCGCAACGTGAAGAGCAAGCACTGGACGCGGTGGCTGGGTCCGGAGCACCGCTGCGTGGTGCCATTCAACAGTTTCAGCGAGTTCAACAAGGCGGAAGGGGGCGACATCTGGTTCGCGCTCAACGAAAGTCGCCCACTCGCCTGCTTCGCGGGCATCTGGACCAACTGGACGTCCGTCCGGAAGGTCAAGGAAGGCGAGACCACCAACGCTCTCTACGCGTTCCTGACGACGGAGCCCAACGCCGAGGTTGGCGCCATCCATCCGAAGGCGATGCCTGTGATCCTGATGACGCCGGGCGAGGTCGAGACCTGGATGACGGCGCCCGCCGAGGAGGCCCTGAAGCTGCAGCGCCCTCTACCGGACGGTACGCTCCGGATCGTGGCGCGGGGCGGGAAGGAAGACGCCGCGCCGGCGACCGCCTAAGGCCGTGGCTCTGGTCACCTGTAGCGCGTCGAGGCGCTTGACTCTGAGGACGGCGCTCGAACAAAAATAGAACGAACGATTCCTGCCGCGAAGGTCCGCTTGGCCAAACTGCCTCAACTGCCCGTCTACTATTATCTCGACCACTTCGCCGAAATGCTCGGCTTCGTGCAGCGGACGTACGCCTCCGTGCTTGGTCCGGAGCATCACGCGTTCGTAGCGCGGTTCGAGGGCCTTACGAGAGATGCGCGATGTCTGCTGGTCAGGATGATCAACAGGCGGGGTGCCATATTCAACCGATCCCTGTTCAGCTACCCCGAGATCGATGACGTCGAGCGGGCGGCATCCGATCTGACTGCGGCCGGTCACGCACGCGAGCTCGGCGACGCGGACTATGCGGCCTTCGTCTCATGCCTGCCGAAGGACATCCTCGTCACCGGAGCGCAGGCGGCCGGGCGAGGAGACGTCCGCAAATCCTGGTCCAAGCCGAAGTTCATCGACTACTACCTCGAGCACATCCCATTTTCGGTCGCCGCGCAGCACTGCGGCGCCCGCAACTTCATCGCGCTCGACGGTACGCGTCCGGTCGAGTTTCTGCTCTACCTCTACTTCGGCAAGACCGAGGTAGATCTGAAGAACTTCGCGCTGCGCGACCTGGGGATCCTCCGCACCAATCGCGAGACCTCGTTCAGCGCGCGCTTCACCGATGCCGAGGAGGCGCTTGCCTCGTTCCACTACAGCCGGGTCCTGGACAGCCTGGAGGACGGATCGGAGCCTGCCCACAGACGGGCGGCCGTCGACGTGCTCGGCGGACCCGCCTGCATGACCCAGTTCGCCGCCGATCTCCGCAGCCGAGCCGCGCATCAGACGGCGCTTTTCTTCGAGAAAGCAGGCGAAAGGGATCTCGCCCTTACGCTTTACCGGGCGGGGTCTTCGCCGGACTGCAACGAGCGACTGGTCCGACTGCTCTACAATGACGGCGACAAGACAGAGGCCGAAGCGCTGCTGCAGCGCATGATCGATGATCCCGCCAGCGATGGCGAACACCTCTTCGCCACGGACTTCTATGCCCGTAAGTTCGGCGGCAGGCGTACAGGGCTCTACACCGAACTTCTGCGGTCCGGCCGCACGATCACCGTCGACGACACCCATCGCGGCAATCCCGAAGCGGGCGTCGCCGGCGTGCTGCGGCGCGAGGGCACCAAGGTTTTCTTCACCGAGAATGTGCTGTGGCACAGCCTGTTCGGCCTGCTCTTCTGGGACGAGCTCTTCGAGAGCACCCGGATGCCCAGCGGGTTCGATTGGCTACCTCACTGCCTGAAGGATCGCAGCTTTCGCCGGCTCTTCGCCGCGACGATCGACGAGAAGCTGGCAGCCATCGCGTCCGGATCCGCCCTCCCGTTGATCCTCCGCACCGTCGCAGCGAGATGGGGCCGCCCGAACGGGATCTTCAGCTGGGATCACGTGCAAGTGGAGGCGCTGCGCGCGCTGCTCGAAGGGTCCGATCCGGCTGGCGTCGCCAGCATCCTCGGCAGCATGTGCGACGACTTCCGCGGCATGCGCGACGGCTTCCCCGACCTCATGTTGGTCCAGGACGGCAAGGCGTCCTTCATGGAGGTCAAGGCCGAAGGGGACGTGATCCGCCGCAACCAGCTGACCCGCCTCCGCCAACTCGGCGACGCCGGCATTGTGGCCGAGATCGGTCGGGTCGACTACCGCTTCGACCCCGAGCAGGATTACGTGGTGGTCGACATCGAGACCACCGGCTCATGGTCGAACGGGGACCGCATCACCGAGATCGGCGCGGTGAAGGTCCGCAACCACCAGGTCGTGGACGAGTGGCACTCTCTCCTCAACCCGCAGCGTTCCATTCCAGCCAAGATCGTCCAGCTGACCGGCATCACGAACGAGATGGTTCGCGACGCGCCTTTGTTCGCCGAAGTCGCGGATTCCTTCATGCAGTTCATGGCCGACGGCATCTTCGTCGCCCATAACGTCAGCTTCGACTACGGTTTCCTCTCCTACGAATTCGAGCGGATCGGGCGTCGCTTCAGATTTCCGAAGCTCTGCACATGTGCCGGGATGCGGCGGCGCTATCCGGGACACAAGTCCTACGGACTAGGGAAGCTCTGCGAGATCTACGGCATATCACTCGACAATCACCACCGCGCCCTATGCGACGCGCGGGCCTCCGCCCAGTTGTTGAATCTCATCAACCAGAAGCGGAGTGAGGAGAGATATATCGGCGAGGCCGCCTAGCGGTTCGAGCAATGGGGCGACTTGGAGACGAGCCCAGAAAATTCCGATAAGGCGAAATTTTTGTCTTGCTCCGTCGGGCAAAACAGTGGTTCATAAGGCGCTGGTCCTAGCGAGACGAAGGAGCCAGCCCGATGGCGAATGACGTGGACACCTCCTCGGAATTGTCCAAGATCGCGAAACTGAACGGTGACTTCCGAAGGAATTACGGCACTCTCATCGGTGCGATTTTGTACCTCCGCACCGTGAGCGCCGCCCGCCGAAGCCCTTGGCTTTGGGCTGGCCTGATCTCGATCGCTTTTTCGGCGGTGCTGAGCTGGTTGGGGCGGCATGGGTGGTTTTTGCCAGCGTTGCTTTGATGGCCGCGAACAGTGTCCCCCTTTCCCGGTAAAGCGCTCCGCGATGGCGGCGAAGGGAGCCTGATGCAAGCCAGACGTAGCGTCCCGACCTCAACGAGGCAGGCAGTAGAACGTAATCCTCGATCTCGCGATTTGCCGCATCCAACCGCATCACGGCAAGCAGGCCGGATGAGATCTGCCTTCGATAGGACTTCCATTGCGCAGCGTGATCCGCTCCCCGTCGCGCCAGCCGTCGCGCGACGAGAAATGAAACTACTCGCCTGCCTTCGACATCGACGCCGATCCCGTCCTGAGCGAGCTCCGGCCGAAGACCAAGGTCGTTTCGCAGCACCTCCGCGAGCTCGGTTGCGTGCCTCGCCTGTTCGGAGGCCCAATGCTCCCGGGTGTCGATCCAATCGCAATCCCGCGGCGACTTGTATCCGATCAGCGCGTAGGCTTTCCGCAGCGAGCCGAAATGCTTCACGTACGACGAGACGTGATTGAGACCAAGCGTCGTGTTGATGATGTGCGAATTGAGCTTTCCACGGCGGCGTAGCGTGAGACGAAGGCGCAGCAGCATCTCATCCTCGGGAATCTCCACGCGGCGCTCGGCAAGCAGCTTCTGTGCGCGTGCGAAGATGCCCGGGTCCACGATAGGCTCGATCGCCGCAGCGCCCCGGACCCAGGCGTGATCCGGGTTTTTGACCAGCTTCTGCCCTAAGCGTCGCGAGGTACGGTTGTAGACGGTCTTGCCGATGTAGTTCTCGTTCGCGAGGATGGTCGGGATCATGCCGTCGCTCCACGGCCGACCGTTGTGATTGGCGATGCCGGCATCGTTCAGCTGGCGCCGGATGTCGCTGTAGGATTTCCGGTCATTGACGAACTGATCGAAAATCATGCGGATAACTGCTGTTTCCTCGGCAGGGCCGGGCTGCAGCCGAACGCGGTCCGATTGCAGAGCCTTGAACTGGCCCTTTTCGAGGAAGCCCTTCGGATGCTCGCTCTCGTCGACCATCAGGCGCCGGAGGCCGTAGCCCACGGGAGCGCCGACCCGGTATCCAAGGCTCGCGACCCGGCAGTGTCCAGCGTGCACCTTGACCGAGAGTTCCCGGCTCCACTCTGCGGCCATGCCGCGCTTCAGACTTTTGGCAATGCCGGAGACGAATGTGCCGTCATTCTTGAAGAGCTCCGCGCAGTATTCGACCTGGACGCCGTTCCGCTTGCAAAGGAATTCGTAGTACGCGCTCTCGTCGACGTCCTGGAAGCGCCCCCAGCGACTGACGTCGTAGACGAGGATGTGGTCGAAGTCCGCCTGCCCCGACTGGACGTCCTCGATCAATTCGATCAGACCAGGCCGGCCCTTGATCCGGAGCCCGCTGCGGCCCTCGTCGGCATAGGTGCGAATGATCGTGAGCGCGTTCGCCTCGGCATAGGTGGCGATGGCCGCCATCTGGTTCTTGATCGAGTAGCGCTGGAGCTCCCTCGACATCCTGACGTATTGCGCCGCGCGGCGCGTTCGGGTCCGCCTTGCCAGGCTTGCGCCCTTGGGAACCACAAGCCAGTTACCCATGCACCCCTCCCACCACCAGAGGTACTTAGGATGGCCAATACACCCTGTGCGTTCGGGATGGCAATGCCGATCAAACTTGAGGTGGCTAGGTCCATTCGGCCAGCGCTTCTGGTTTGTGCACAGCGCCGCGGAACAGGGGGACAAGCCTCAGCCCTACCGATTGCGAATCCCTGACCCGTGCTAACCGCCCGGAACGGGCAGGCGGGCGGCAGGATTCGTCCTGGCAGGAGAGATGTCGATGCTGATGACGAAGGAAAGACGACCGGCGATCCGGACGCTGCGCGGCTGGGCGATCCACGTGCTGCAGGAGGCGGGCGCCATCCATGAATGCGCGGAGCACGGATGGGCGAGGGATCGGGCCGACCCTCATGCGCGCGAGCACGCGTTGGACATCGCCAGGCAGGAGCCGCCGGAGGGCTTGTCTCCGGATCAGGCCGTCGAGGAAGTGCGCGAGGTTTTGGGTTCTATCGGTGATGCGTGCCCGGAGTGCCCCCCAGGCAAAGATTAGTTCGGCTGCCTGCCGCACCGCTCGGATGGCAGCGGATGCGGGCGAGTTCGAGCCAAGCCTGCGCGAGTTGGAGCCAGCGCTGCCGCTCGGAGCCATCGGCCAATAGGGCCTCCTTCACCGCTTCTTCCGCACGGTCCTTGGGCTCGAAGTCGTTATCCATGATGGGGAACGTCGTAGCCTACCAAGGTAAACCGCCGGTGGCCCTAAAAGTCCGTATTAACCCGGGTGGGCCCGCCCGCCGTCCATGGCAGGCCCTTCAAGGAAGCAAGTCGAGTGCATTCTGGAGCGCGGCGCCGGCGGCGGTGTTGTCGAAGATGCACCAGGCCTCGCCTGAGGACGATGCAGCACCGAGCCGTGACTTCAGCGCGCCAAGGTATGCCCCGTCGTAGGCGGAGTAGTAGATGCGCGGCGCTCCATGCAGCCGAAAATAGTGCAGTCCCAGCCACCCGCCCGGCAGGTCGGCATCGGGCACGCGCGCCGGGTCCGCAGCGACGCGGCTGATCCGACGCTCCGTGAGCCAAGCACCGACCTCGGGCGTGAACCAGCTGACGTGACGTGGTTCGCACGCGAGAGCGGCTGAGGTCCCTTCCCGCAGTGCGCCGAACAGGATTTCCGCATCTGATTCAACGAACATCTTGCGAGGCGCAAACTGAACGAGCAAAACCCCGAGCTTCGCACCGAGGCCGGCGCTTTCTTCGATGAACCGATCGAGATCAGCCCGCGCAAGCTGGGACGAATGAGTGACGGACTTTGGGACTTTGACCGAAAATCGGAAGTCATCCGGCGTCGAGTTCGCCCAATTCTCGTACGTCGAGCGCCGGTGCGGCCTGTGAAAGGATGAGTTGATCTCGGTGGCATTCAACACCGCCGCGTAACGCTCAAGGTGGCTACCTGCGCCGCCAACCCTTTCCTTGCAGCTTTGAGGAACATTCCACCCTGCTGTTCCGATCCGAAGCATAGCTTTAACAAGGGCATCCTCTTCCCGTGTCAGTCCGCAATTGTCATCGGGAGCCACCGGATTCCGGACCTCAAGCCGACTTCCGCCGCGCTCCTGCTGCGGGCTTCTTCGCGGCATCCTTCGCAGGCTTCTTGCCGGCTATCGGCATCAGCATCTCCCTCTGACCCGCGGCCGCTTTTTCCGCCTTCTTGGCAGGCTTTTTCGCAGCACCGGTATCGGCCGCTGCGCCCCCGACGCTCTTGC
>NZ_AJQE01000220.1 GCF_000261685.1 Bradyrhizobium genomosp. I (2014)
GATCGACGACGTTCTCGCCCTTCGGCCGATCCTTCGGTACGATCGGCTTGCCGGCCCGTTTCTGGTTGATGAGCTCGACCAGCGCGCTCTCGTAGTGGTCCTCGAACTTGTCCGGTTCGAACCGCCCCGCCTTCTGGTTCACGATGTGCTTGGCGAGGTCCAGCATGTCCTTGGTGACCTTGACGTCCTGGATCTCGTCGAAATATTCGGCCTCGCTGCGCACTTCGTAGGGGTAGCGCAGCAGCGTGCCCACGAGGCCCTTGTCCATCGGCTCCAGCGCGATGATGTGCTCGCGGTTTGTCAGTACGACGCGCCCGATAGCGACCTTGTCCATCTCGCGGATGGTCTCCCGGATAACGGCGAAGGCGTCGTGCCCGACCTTGCCGTCGGGCCGGATGTAATAGGGGCGGATCAGGTAGCGCGGATCGATATCGAACTTGTCGACGAACTCGTCGATCTCGATGGTGCGCGTGGATTCCAGCGCGATCTCCTCGAGCTCCTCCTTCGTGACTTCGATGAACTGATCCTTTTCGAGCTGGTAGCCCTTGACGATGTCCTCGTTGGGCACCTCGTCGCCGGTGTCGGCGTCGACCTTCAGATACTTGATGCGATGGCCGGTCTGCCGGTTCAGCTGGTTGAAGGAGATCTTTTCGCTTTCTGACGTGGCCGGATAGAGGGCCACCGGACAGGTCACGAGTGACAGACGCAGGAAGCCTTTCCAGTTGGCGCGGGGGGCCATGAACGCGGTACTCCGGAGGGACGGTGCTTGATTCAAGACGAACGGAGCTTGCCGGTTCCGACATGCTCCGGGAGCGTCAACAGGAAAATTGGCCATCTGCCCGCAGCGCCCTGGGCACGTCCGAAAACGTCGTGAATCGCTAGTTTTTCGGGTACCTCGTGGACCTTTTGCCCGGTATCGTGGACCCATGGACGCGCTGACCCAGCCCCTGAGAGAAGAGCATACTCGGCACCAGGTGGACCTGGCCGTAATGGCCGAGGCTTTAAGCCGGTCACCCGACTACCGGATCCTGAGGCGCCTGGTTGCCCGACCGACCTATATTCCGACAGCAGAACAGGAGGTCAGGACCGGCGTCCTGCTCGACAGCGAGACCACCGGCCTTGACCACGCCAAGGATGAGATCATCGAGCTCGGGATGGTGAAGTTCGACTACACTCAGGACGGGCGGATCGTTGGGGTCCGCGACACCTTCTCCGCCTTCAACGAGCCGAGCGCGCCGATCTCTGCGGAAGTGACGGCACTCACCGGCATCACGAACGAAATGGTCGCCGGACACAAATTCGATGATGACGCTGTCGCCGCCTTCGTCGAAAGCGCGGTCATCACGATCGCCCACAACAGCGGCTTCGACAGAAAATTCGCCGAACGCTACTGGCCCGTGTTCGAGCACAAGGCCTGGGGCTGCAGCATGAGCGAGATCGACTGGCGCAAGCACGGTTTCGCGGGCTCGCAACTCGGCTATCTCCTGAACGGAGCCGGCTACTTCCACCACGCACATAGGGCCGTCGACGACTGCCACGCCCTGCTGGAGGTCCTGGCGTTCGAATTGCCGAAGATTGGCTCGCCGGCATTGGCGCTCCTGCTGGAGACCGCCCGTAAGCCGACGATGCGGGTCTGGGCGGAGCAGACCGCGTTCGAGCTCAAGGACTCATTGAAGCGCAGGGGCTATCGCTGGAACGACGGCAGCGACGGCAGGCCCAAGTCCTGGTTCATCGATGTCGACGTGAGCGGCCTGGACGACGAGATATCGTTCCTGCGGACGCATATCTACATGCAGGATGTCGAGCCCACCGTGCAGAGGCTGACCGCTTTCACGCGCTTCTCCGGACGGATCTGAGGCTCAGCGGCCCAGACGCTTCTCGACTCGTTTGCGGGAGTTGCCGACCTTCTTGACCGCCTTCTTCACGGCCGATGCCGAGCGGCCGCTCTTCTTGGCCTCGTATGCCACTTCGTGCTTCTGTCCGCCGGCCACGCGCGCCCGGTCCTGTTTGCGACCGCGTGCCGCCGTCTTTTTAACTGCCGCCATCGGATTCTCCTGATGCGAATGATGCGTTTCAACGCCGCAAGGATTCGCGCGTTCCTTGCCGTCACGAGGCCGCATTTGGGCCGAAGGGACGAAGGCTGGCTCAACGGCCGCAGGGATGCCTGTGCATGATGGCAACCCACCCGTCCAGCAGCAGCCCGTCCCAGGATACGACCCCTTCATCCCACGTGGTGCCGTGTTCGCGGTACACCGCAGCCCATTGATGTCTCCATTCGATCATCCGGTCGTTGAGCCCATCATGTACTTGGCAGGCACGATCCGGATCGAACGTTTCCATAGGATTCACGCGGGATGCCCGGGATCGACGTCCTTCGGCGTCTTCTTCTCCCGCTGTGGCGTCATCTTCGCCGGGCTTTCCTTCGGGGACACCGCGAGGACCAAGCTCTTCGCGTTGGACGTCGTCTTCTGAGCGTTCAGGCTCCACGCCATTATCGGCTTCTCAGGGATCATTCCATCCGCGCCTTTTCTTTCAGGTCGCGTATCCGGATCTCGGCTTCCTCCTTCGAAGTGACGATCTCCGATTCGTCCGGCACCCGTGCGATTCCGCTGAGCCTCTTGAGCTCGGCGAGTTGTTCTGCAGTTGGCTTTTCCATCCTCGAATCCTCGAGCGCCTGCACGACGGCTTCGTCGTCGAGCACATCCAGCAGCTTGTTTATGGTTTGCTCGCAATCTCTAGGGCCGGGCTCGACATGCCGGGCCAAGATGCCTTGTGCGTCTTCCAAGGCCTTCGCAACTCGCCTTTCCGGATTCATGACCGGTACTCCACATACTCCGCAGGAAAACGCGGCTATGATCGGCGCGTTCCTTTGCTCAACCCCTTGAACGAGCTCGCCCGGAGCAGACCTTCGGAGGTGATGTCGCGGTACTCGATTTCGGCATAGAACTCGGGTTCGACCCACGTGGCCTTCGGCTTCCTGATGGTCTTGGTCAGCTTTTGCTTCGGGCTTACCACGGTGTCGAGCGCCCTGCGGATCTGCGCCGAGGTGGTTCGGCTCCATCCAGTCCCGACCTTTCCCATGTAGACCAGATCCTTGCCTTCCTTCTTGCCTAGATAGAGCGCGGCCACGCCGGATGGGTCCTTGATGAAGCCGACAACGGGAAATTTGCCCTTCTGAACGACCTTGATCTTCTGCCAGGCCTCCACCCGATCCGACCGGTATGGTGCGTCCACCCGCTTAGAGACGATGCCTTCGTAATTCAGCTTGCTGGCTGCGACGAACAGCGCCTGGCCGTCCCCTTCATGGTGCTCGCTATAGAGGACGGGCTCCTGGAGGTCGTGCTCCTCGATTAGCTCCTTGAGCAGCCTCTTCCGCTCGATCTGCGGCTCCTTGCGCAGATCTCTGCCGTCCCGCCAGAGCAGATCGAAAGCGAAGTAGACCAGTCGATCCTGATCGCCCCTGCCGAGGTCTGCCTGCAGCTCGGAGAAGTTCGTGCGCCCATCATGGATGACGACGACCTCGCCGTCGACGATGGCCTGTCCCTCGATATCGAAAGCGGCCGCAATCGTCGAAAACTTGCTGATCCAGTTGTAGCCGTTGCGGGTGTAGGCCCGCCGGTCGTCACCATCTATCCGGAGCTGGATGCGGTAGCCATCGTATTTGACTTCGTGAATCCATAGCGATCCCGAAGGAGCCTTCATCTTCAGGGTCGCCAACTGGGGTTCGACGAACCTCGGCATTGTAGGGACCTCGGTCTTTTCGGCCCGAGGCGCCTTCGTACGCTTTGCCACGCTACTCAACTCACAGAGAACCCGCCGCCGGGTTGGGGCCGACGGCGGGCAGTCTACCTACCTCGATCAACGAGTCTCGCAACTTCGAAGGCGGCGAGGAGTTCCAGCGCCCCACTCTTCGCGCATTTTGCGCCAGACCGCGCCGGGCGATCCAGTCTTGGCAGAGCCCATCGAACTCCCGGCGAGAGCCGGCGTTTACTGACATCATGTCAGACGCATTCGACTACTTCCGCGCCTACGCCGTCCGGGCCCTCTGCAAAGCGAGATCGATGCCGCGCGGCAAGATGAAGCATCTGCAGCTGGTGGCCGGCCGGATCTACAATCTCCTCAAGAAGGAGGCTGCCTACGGTCCCAATGTTCAGCACCTTGAGGACTTTCGCGCAGCCCAGAAGCTCGAGGCCTCTCTCGATCGCCGGCCAGGTGACCGCTCCGGTGGTCGCCCTGCTCCGGCGGCGCCCCAAGGCTCGGATAGGGAGGCTGGCTAAATGCCTTCGCTCGACGCGCGCGGTGTGGCAAGTCTTCTGCGAGAGTACGCGCAGCGAACAGCTTTGCGGGGCGACAATCCTTACCGGGCGAAAGCCTACTCTCGGGCCGCCGACAGCCTGGCGGCCCTTGCCGTCCCTTTGGACGTGCTCATCGCGGAAGATCGTCTGACGGAGATCCCTGGCGTCGGCGATGCGATCGCCGACATCATCACCAAGCTTCACAGGACGGGCAGTCATCCCAGGCTCGAAAAGCTGCGGAAAGAAATTCCCGCAGGGGTGCTCGAGATGCTCGCTGTGCCTGGCCTACGTCCGGAGAAGGTGCTGCGCCTGTACAAGGATCTCGGCATCGCATCGCTCGCGGAATTGGAGGCCGCGGCGAAGGACGACCGCCTCAAGAAGGCCAAAGGCCTTGGGGCCGCCTTGCAAACCAAGATCCTGCAGAATCTGGCGATCGCGAAGAGCGGAGAAGGCCGCCTCCACCTGCACCGCGCCGCCGCGCTGCTCGCGCAGGCGAAGGACTCGATCCGCAAGTCCCGTCCCGAACTCAAGCGTGTGACGATCGCGGGCGATTTCCGCCGCGGCTGCGAACTCGTCGGCGATCTCGCGATGGTTGCGGAGGCTGCCAAGCCGGACAAGACATCGACGTCATCGGCCGACGGGCTGCGAATTCAAGTTTCCGACCGCAAGCACTTCGGCGCCGCCCTTCTCTTCGCCACCGGCTCCGCCGGCCACATCGAGCAGCTCCAAGCCTTGGCCGCCGAGACGGGCATGCGGTTAGGCGCCGACGGCTTGCATAAGGGCCGCACCCTGATCGCCGGCGAGGAGGCTGAGATCTACAGCGCCCTCGGTCTGCCCTTCATCGACCCTGAGCTCCGGGAGGGGCGCGGCGAGGTCGAGCTGGGCCTGAAGGGCAAGCTGCCGAAGCTCGTCACCGACCAGGACCTGCGCGGCATCCTTCACTGCCACACCGATGCCTCCGACGGCACTGAGACGCTGGAGACCATGGCGAAGGCGACGCGCCAGCGCGGCTTCGAGTATTTCGGCGTGGCGGACCATTCCAAATCAGCCCACTATGCCGGCGGCCTCTCCGTCGAGGAGATCGCGCAGCAGCACCGGGAAGCCGACCGGTTGAACAAGCGCTTCGGCAAGGACTTCCGGATCCTCAAGGGTATCGAATCCGACATCCTGGCGGACGGGTCGCTCGACTATGAAGACGACGTTCTGGAGCGCTTCGACTTCGTGGTGGCCAGCATCCACGGCCGGTTCAAACTGGACCACAAGGCCCAGACGCAGCGGCTGCTGCGCGCCATATCCGATCCCCACACGACTCTCATCGGCCACATGACCGGGCGCCAGCTTCAGCGGCGGCCGGGCTACGAAATCAACGTCGATAAGGTGCTGCGGGCGTGCGCCAAGCACGACGTTGTGGTCGAGATTAACGCCCATCCGTGGCGGCTCGACTTGGACTGGCGCTGGCACCAGGCGGCGCTCGAGTTCGGCTGTATGATGAGCATCAATCCGGACGCGCACTCGATTTCCGAGCTCGACCACATGCACTGGGGCGTTCTGATGGCGCGCAAGGGCGGTGTCCCTGCCGACCGGGTTCTGAACGCGATGACGCTTGCGGAGATCACACGCTACTTCCGCCAGAAGCGGCGCTCGCTCGCCCGCGCCGCCTGATGCCGCAGAAGCAGGATTTCTCGCTGCAGGGAACGGTGGTGGCGGTCGCGGCCGATCGCGGGCACCACTTCAGCAAACCAACTCGGGACAGCATAATCCTGGTGGAAGGTCACGGCGTCGAAGGCGACGCCCACGCCGGCCAGTTCGTCCGGCACCGCTATTTGGCACGCCGCCGGCCCGGCCTGCCCAATCTCCGGCAGGTCCACCTGATATCATCCGAACTCTTCCCGTTTCTCCTCGAAGCTGGCTTCGAGGTTGGCGCCGGCGATCTCGGCGAGAACGTCACCACGGCCGGGTTGGACCTCGAACGGATGCCGATAGGGACCCTGATCGAGCTTGGGCCGTCCGCGGTCGTCGAGCTGACCGGCCTTCGGACGCCCTGCGTCCTTATCGACCGCTTCCGAGCAGGCCTCAAGCGGCAGGTGGTCTCGTCGGCGGAAACGGGCCCTGCGTTCAAATCCGGGGTGCTGGGCGTGGTACGGGCCGGGGGACCGGTCGTGGCCGGCGACAGCGCGCGGGTTCGCGTCCCGTCTTCCCCGTTTCGGGCTTTGCCGGCCCTATAGAGAGCCCCTACCATGGCCCGACAATCGACACTCCCTCCTCGCCTGCAGCCCATGCTGGCCACGCTGACCGATGCGCCGTTCGACGATCCCGACTGGGTCTTCGAGGACAAATTCGATGGTTTTCGTATGGTGACCGAAATCCGGCGTGGTCGGGTCGCGCTCTACAGCCGTAACGGGAAGATCATCAGCCACTCCTATGTCGAGGTGGCGAAAGCACTTGAGGGCGTGAAGGCGGATGCCGTGATCGATGGCGAGCTCGTCGCGATCGGCAAAGACGGCGTCTCTCATTTCCAGTTGCTCCAGAACGCCCTGCGCCGTGAGGCCAAGCTTCTGTACTGCGCGTTCGATCTCATGTTCGCGGGCGGCGAGGACCTACGCGCGCTGCCGCTCCTGGAGCGCAAGAAGCGACTCAAGGCCATCCTGCCGCGCCACAAGCTGATCGCGTTCAGCAACCACCGCAAAGGCAATGGAACGACGTTCTTCGCAGAAGCCGAGCGAAGGCATCTCGAAGGCATCATGGCAAAGCGCGCCGACAGCCCGTATGCGTCCGGACGCCGGACAGCCGATTGGCTGAAGGTGAAGACCGCGCAACGGCAGGAGGTAGTGATCGCCGGCTTCACGGCACCGAGGCGAACCCGGCCCTTCTTCGGCGCTCTCGCGCTGGCAGTGCGGGAAAATGGCGGGTGGCGGTACATCGGCCACGTCGGCACCGGCTTCAGCCGCCAGGTTCTGGAAGAGCTTCATAGGAAGCTGGTGAGGCTCAAGACGGCCAAGTCGCCCTTTCCCGCCAAGGTGAAGGATGAGCAGTTCACGACCTGGGTGCGTCCTTCGTTGGTTGCAGAGGTGAAGTTCGCGGAGTGGACCAGCAAGGGAGAGCTGCGCCAGCCGGTCTATCTCGGCCTGCGGTCCGACAAGAAGGCCAAGGACGTCGTTCGCGAAAAGAGCTGGTCGCGAAAATAGCGCAGCCGGGAAGAGACGTCCGGCCCGGTCAACCGGCCGCGCGCTCTGTTGCGGGAGGCCACGGCGGCAGGGGCGGTAGCCCGAGAGCCTTGCGTACGGGTCCGAACGACTTCCGGTGAGCTGCGCATGCACCAAGCCTGGCAAGAGCTTCGTAGTGAGCCGGCACCGGGTAGCCCTTATGATCCGCGAAGCCGTAGCCGGGGTGTCGCACGTCGAGCGCCCGCATCACGGCGTCGCGCTCGACTTTCGCGAGGATCGAGGCGCCGGCGATGCTGGCGGACTTGGCATCACCCTTGATGATCGCCTGCTGAGGGATGTCGATTTTCTTCAATCGCTTCGCGTCGATCAGCAGATGCTGCGGCGTCGATCCCAGCCCCCGGACCGCACGCTGCATTGCCTGGATGCCCGCCCAGTAGATGTTGATCGCGTCGATCTCCTCGACCTCGACGAATGCCACACACCAACTCTCTGCCTTTGCCTTGATCTCCTTCGCAAGTTCCTCGCGCGCTGCGGCGTCGAGTTTTTTCGAATCGTCGATCCCAACTATGCGCGTGCCCGGCTTCAGGATCACGGCGCCTGCGGAGACCGGCCCGGCGAGAGGGCTCATGCCCGCCTCATCAACGCCTGCCACGGCCTGATGGCCTCCTTCCCAGAGAGAGGTCTCGAAGCGCAGCATCTTGCGGAGGCGCTGCCCTTCGGACCTGTTTTCGAAGCGCCGCTTATCGATCGAGGCCAGGATGGCACGTGCTCCCGCGCGCCCGTCAGCCCGCAGGATCTGCTCGACGCTGGCCTCGAGTGGTCGTTTCTCGACGACATAGCGCTGACGCAACACGTCCAGGGAATATTGGGACATAAGGACCTTCGCACTGACTTAATCGGGAAAGCGTGTCCGTAAACTTTGTGGCGATTGTCTGAAGTCAGGCCGTGCCGCCATCGTCACCCTGCGCAGCGCCCCGTCGAGAGGAACCACCGGCTCTAGGTGGGGCCGGTACGCTGCGCAGCTACTGATCTGCATCTACGACCCGCCGATCTCACGAACGGAACCAACCGCGGTCTTCATTCCTTTAGAAAGGAGTGGAGCCTCGATCCCTGGGTGCTTCCGAGGGACAGGCCCATGCTCCGAGAGACTCGCAACGAAGAACAGGTCCTGGACCGCACCGCAGAGGTCGCAGCCACCATTGCGGAAGAAGGCCTTCGCTATGTCAGCGACTCCGCGCCCGGTTACACTCGCAAGCGGACGGGGACTACCTTCAGCTACTACGACAAGGACGGCAAGCGCATCACCGATGCCGCCGTCATCCGGCGCATCAAGTCCATCGGTATCCCGCCGGCCTATGAATCTGTCTGGATCTGCCCCTCGGCCAATGGCCACATCCAGGCGACCGGCCTCGATGCGCGGGGTCGCAAGCAGTACCGTTACCACGCAAAATGGCGCGAGCTGCGCGACCAGAACAAGTACGAACACATCGTCCAGTTCGCTGCCGCGCTGCCCGCGCTGCGCGACCGTGTCGCGGCCGACATGAAGCTGGAAGGGCTACCTCGCGAGAAGGTTCTGGCCACGATCGTCAGTCTTCTGGAGAAGACTTTGATCCGGGTCGGAAACGCCGAGTATGCCGAGAAAAACAAATCCTACGGGCTCACCACGATGCGACGAAAGCACGTTGCGGTGGGCCGCGGCGTGCTTCGGTTCGACTTCACGGGCAAATCGGGCAAACAGTGGAAACTTCGGGTCGAGGACAAGCGGATTGCCGCCATCGTGAAGCGCTGCGCGGAGATCCCGGGACATGAGCTCTTCAAGTACCTGGACGACGACGGGCAGCCGCGTACCGTCGATTCCGGCGACGTCAATGCCTACATCAAGGACATCACAGGCGAGGACTTCAGCGCAAAGGATTTCCGGACTTGGGCGGGGACGGTTCTGGCCGCGTTGGCGCTGACCGAGTTCAAGAAGTACGACAGCCAGGCCGAGGCGAAGCGCAACGTCGTTGCCGCGATCGAGAGCGTCTCGAAGCAGCTCGGCAACACGCCCGCAATCTGCCGCAAGTGCTACGTGCACCCGGAAATCCTGAACGCCTACATGTCCGGTGATCTCCTCAAAATGATCGAAGCCAAGATCGCGCAGAAGTTCAAGCGCCAGTACGCCAAGCTCACTTCCGACGAGATCATGGTTCTGGCGTTTCTGCGCAAGCGTCTCGATTCTCTGAAGGCACTTGCCTAATCTCGCGATCTGTTCGTAGACGGCGCTCTCCGTGATCGGTTGCAAGCCGGCGCTCGCGTCGGGGAGACGAGCGCTCGCCTTGGAATCGGGGTACTGGGCGTGGTCGGGCGAACGGGAAGGTCGCGGCTGGCCACAGCCCCGGCTGGGCATCCATCCTCATCCCGCCCCTTGCCGGCTCTGTAAAATGTGCCGTGCATAAATCGGGGGGCCAATAGCCGAATCGAAGCGCATTCGATAGTTCGGAGCGGCATGGCCGCAAACAAGGTAACGGCGGTACGCTTGGGGCTGGGGAGGCAACCGACGGTCCGGGACTATCAAGCCGCTCAGCTCCGCTGGCGGCTTTTTTTGTTCAGCCTCCCTCAGGAGGCGTTCGCCCTCGCTCGTTCACGGGCCTCACGGTGACGCTCCCGGCGCTCGCGTCGCCGCTTGGCTCGATCGGCGGGCTGCCGCAGCGGTGGAACGGGCGACGTGGATGCCGCAATGGAATCTTCAACCGCGGGCACCTGGACAGCCTCCGACGCTGCTGGGCGGGCCTCCATGAAGTCGAGCACTGCCCGCCCTTTGGCTGTGATCTTCCATCCCCCGCTTATGCGTTCGACCAGCCCCTGTGACCAGATGTTGAGGTCGGGCACCCTCGCCGCCAGCCGCCTGGTCCTATCCGCCCAGTCGCGGCCACTCGTCGCCAGGATAGCCATGTCACGCTTGAGGTCTTCCATTGCGGCAAACCCGTCCGGGTATGCCGCCAAAATCTTCAAAACGGTGACCTGGAAGTTCACGCCCGCGCCCCGGCTCTCAGTTAGCGCCACATGGTGGGCGCGTGCGAAAGGGCCTTGCGGCCGACCTGCCTGAGGTCCTCGGGAGAGAGCTCGCCGCTGGTGGCGGCAGCCTCCAGGATCTTCGAAGCCACATGCATCCGCGCGCCGATCTCACGCTGCGGAAGACCCTCGCACACTTCGTCGAAAACCGCGCGCAAAAGCGCCGTGGTTGCCATGTCGAACATGAAATGCCCCCAACAAGGGAAAGTAGCATCTTAGCCGAGTTTTCCCGATCTTACGATTGAGGCATGCTAAGTTTGCGGATTTGTGCTCGGGGATAAGGGAGCGACGCTGACGTGCCGAAATGCGAGCTTCGAGGTAGCGCCGAGTTATAAACCTAACGCGATCTCGGCCCACTTCAACATGCGATCGCTGTTGAGGAATGCCAGCACCGCTGGCTCCAGTGAGCCGGGTACGCCCCGTCCAACCAAGGCCGTTGCAGCCACCATGTCGCAGCGCTGATTGAAAGCGAACGAAAGCGCTGCGTTACCATTTCCCTCGACCCGATACGCGCGGCTGCGGCCTTGCATGGGCCCAACGACAATCTCCCGACCGGCACCGATCGGCGTTGTCTTACCAATCAGCGCCAAGTCGCCCATTTGCTCGAGGTCAGTATCGTCGGCGACGCCGGTGGTGCAATTGCAAAAGCCGAGCTTGGCGCGAACGTAAAGCTGGACCTCACCGCCGCAATCGTTGGCATTGCAGCGAAACGCCTTGCCTTTCCCCCAAGGATCTACCCCGAAGGGCCACTCGGTTTCCGTCCACACCGGGCGGATCTGCCCGGTTGCCGCTGTTGCACGTGTCAGGTCGCCGGATCGCAGCATCCAGACCGCAGCGACCGCACAGAACAGTGCCGCGGCTGCGCCGATCGCGGTGAATTTGCTGGTCAGACGCATAGCACCTGCCGCCGAACTCTCTCTAATTCTGAGCCATGAACTTTCGTGCGGCCGCCAGATCTTCCCGCGAGGAGTCGCCATCCCGTGCCATGTCGACCACCTTCGCATAGTACTGGCGTGCCTTCACGGCATCCCCTGCTTTCTCGGCGGCGTGAGCCGCGCCGATCATCGCGCCGAACCGGTTGGGCTCCTTGCGCATCGTGCTTTCGAACGCGACCAATGCCTCCGTCGCCATGCCGCGTTCGAGCAGCATGGTCCCATAAAGCTCGCGTGCCGGAGCAAGCGGTCCAGGCGTGACGATGGATTTCTCGGTCTTGTCTTCGGCATCGGCCGCAAGGCGCATCGCTTCCAACGCGTCCGCCGGTTTCCCCCAGGCGTTGAGCTGCCAGGCTGTGGCGACCTGCCGCTGGATCTCGACGATTTCGGCCCAATAGGCGTCCTTGTCCTGCTGCAGCTTGTCCCGCAACTCCGCCAGCTTGGCGATGTCCGCCGTCGCTGCGTCGGCATTGCCGGAGCGCGCGGCGCCGAGGGCGCGGGCGAAGTAGGTGATCGCATCGACATAGGCAAACCGGCTCGGCTCGACCTTCAGTGCGGCAGCCCTCGGCCAATCACCTCGCTCGACCATGTAGCGCGCTTGGCTCGCCGCTATCGCGTAGGGGCCGGCGCGAACGGCCGGCGCATAGCCCGTGGTCGCAAGCATGTCCGCGATGACGTCGCGGGCTCGGCTGTCCTGTGCAAGCTGGAGCAGGGCGTAGACCATGTAGTCGTCGGCGTGGAGCTGCTCGCTAGGGTCCTTGCCCTCCTTGGCAGCCTTGGCGGAACGGCTATTGGCATCGATGGATTCGTTCCAGTAGCCGACGCGCGTGAAGATGTGTGACGGCATGTGCAAGGCGTGCGGCGCCGCTGGCGCGATCTCGGAATAGCGCTTGGCAGCGTCGAGGCCTTGCTCCGCTATCGCCGGATAGTCATAGAGGTGGATCAGGTAATGCGCGACGCCGGGGTGCCGCGGCTGCCGCTTGAAGATCGGCTCCAGGATGGCCGCGCCCTTGAGCTGGTTAGCATACGTCTTATCGTTTGGTGAGGCCGTGACATTCAGGGTGATGGCGTAGGCGATCTGCGCCTCGTCATCATTGGGATAGCGCTCCGCGACGGCCTCGGTTGCCTTGAGATAGGCCTGTGCCCGCTGGCCAAACGTCGTCTTCTCGTCCCCCGAGTAGAAGGCCAGCAGTGCGTCGACATAGTCTCGTTCGCGGTCGCTCTTGGCGCCGAGTGCCTTGGCTTTTTGCAGCGCGGCGAGGCCCTCGGCGAGATTTTCCTTCGGTGCGGGAAAATGAGGATTGTAGAGCAGGCTCAGTGCAATGCCCCAAAAGGCGATCGCGCATTCCGGATCGGCTTGCAACGTCTCCTTGAAAATCTCCTTCGCAGGCCGGTACCAGAACGAGTGCTGGTAGCGCATGCCGCGATCAAAGCGGCGTTGCGCGACCTCGTTGCAAGTGGTCTGGAAGTGCACCTTGCCAAACTGCTCGTCGGTCGCATCCTGTGCGCGGGCGCAGGCCGTGGCGCAGATCGAAGCAAGAGTGGCGAGGAGAAGAGAGACGCTTTTTAAAGCGAGCGCGCGCATGGGCCCCTCCGTTTTCGGTTAGAAGCAAATGGATTCAGAAGGCGCCAAAGAAAGGCCTTAGCGCCGAAATTTATCGTGCTGAAAATTCGCTTTGGAAAGGATTTGCCCATTTGCGGCAGGTGTCAATAGGAGGGAATGATGTGGTTAGGGAAGAACGCCTGTCAGAATTCATCCTTCTGCAAGCGGAATATCCGGAGGGGAAGCGGTCGCATGCAATGCCGCTAAAATGCAAAACCGATGGCGCGATGTAAGAAGGTTGTAGTGAGGGCTTTTGTCCTCAGGCGAAGGAGGAAAGTCGAGCTCAGCATGGCAGCAATTGAGGCGACACCGGACGTGCGGAGAACGCGGTCAGATCGACGCGAATGACCCGGAGCGGACGTCGACCGTGGGCGAGCCTCATATGCAGCCCATCGAACGACTCTCCACGTTGCCGCAGTCACTCGGGCAGTTCATGAAGCTGGCGGTATCGGCGAGATGCGAGCTGGAAATTCCATTTCTGTCGCTAAGTGCGACAGCTTGTCCGGGTTTTTGACGATGTAGATCGCGGTGATCCCGTCCTCGCGGATGTCGAGCGCAGTCGTCTGCAGAACGCCGCGTCCATCGAGGCTAACGTAGCCTGGCAGGCCGTCGATGGTGACGACACGAAGCAGCATCGGCGGTACGACGTATTTGCGTCGCTGCCTAGCAAATAGGCGCAGGGCCCGCTCGACCCCCCGAATGACATTGCGGAAAGCAAGGACTTTGCCGCCGCCATCGGTATGGATCTCGACATTCCTTGCCAGCAGCGCCGAAAGCGCCGCCACGTCCCCGTCGCGTGCTGCGGCGAAGAAAGCACGGGTGATCCGATCCGCATCCGCGGGTTCGACATCAAAGCGGGGACGTGCGGTCTGCACGTGCTTGCGGGCGCGCGCCGCGAGCTGACGAACAGCTGCCGGCTGGCGGCCGAGCGTGATGGCCACTTCGGTCAGCGGCACGTCAAAGACGTCGTGGAGAAGGAAAGCGGCCCGCTCAAGAGGCGACAGGCGCTCAAGGGCCAGCATCAACGTGACCGTGACGTCGTCGGCGACCGTCTCGTTCGGCTCCACGGAACCGACGAGAGGATCTGGCAGCCAGGGTCCGACGTAGGTTTCCCGGCGCGCCCGCGCGGAGCGGCGTCGGTCGAGGCACAGGCGTGTGACAATGCGGGTCAGATAGCCGGGAGGCGAATCGACGCCACCCTCCACCCCGACCCACCGTAGCCATGCGTCCTGAACGACGTCCTCCGCCTCGGTGAGCGAGCCCATCATCCGATAGGCCAAGCGTGTCAGGCGCCTGCGCTCCGCTTCGAACTCGGTGGTCCGCTGATCGTCCATCGCCTCCATCCGCCCAGTTTCCTCGCAGATCATATCCGCTGTCACCGTCGCTCGCGCATCCCGAACCCGAGAATAAGACGATCGGACCTGCGTGGATGTGACATCGGCCGCTTTGAATGGAACCGCCGAGTGTCATGTCACACCCTGACCGCTTGGCCCGTCATCGCTCCGAGCGTCGAATCTCCGGCGTTCCGAACAACGAGGCACGTCATGAGCGAGAACAAGCGGCTGGTCTGGAACGAAGTGGCACCCCACGGTGCAAAGGCGCTCTTCAGCATCCACCACTACATCACCACGGGTACCGACCTGCCCCACGAACTGATCCACCTCGTCTTCCTGCGGGTTTCGCAGATCAACGGCTGTGCGCACTGCATTGACCTGCACACCCGGGACCTCTTGGCCACGATGTCATTTGAAAAAGTCGCCCTCGTTCCAGTCTGGGCCGAGGTGCCCCACCTGTTTCCCGACAAGTACCGGGCTGCCCTCGCGTGGGCGGAGGAAGTTACGCTCGTCAGCGAGACGCACGCCTCCGACGAGGCCTATGCGGCCGCAAGCGCGGCTTTCGCCCCAAAGGATCTCGTGGACCTCACGATCACGATTGCGGCCATGAACGCGTTCAACCGGTTGGGGGCGCCCTTTCGGCTCCCGGTCAAGGCCAAGGCCTGATCCGCTTCTTCGCATCGATTCGGAATGGCCCAAGGGCCGTTCCGAAGCGGAGCCGCGGGTGCCGGCCTATGAACCGGAGCGGAAGTTGCGCCCGGAGAGCTGTAGCGCCGCGCGCCTCAGGTCTCTCGCTCAGAGCTTTACCGAGATGAAGGCTTCTTCCGGAATCGCAAGCCTACGCATTGCGCCGACTACAATGCCAGCTATTGGCCCGTGGGTGACCTCAGCCCACCGCGCGGCAATGTCGGCTTCCGAGAGATGACCCGACCGAGGGCATGCTGGCTGCTGAGGGCAGCCTTTGACCCTGAGCAGACTTTTGGACCGTTCTCATTCCGTATAGAAGTCGCCGTTTGTTCCCATTTGAGTATCCTTGGTTATTTTTAGGAACGTCAAAGGAGGTTTAGCGTCTGGCTCTATTCGAGAGGACCGCCGCCATGCCAGAGCATCACATCGAAACCCCGCTCTTTTGCCCTAAGTGCCGGAAGAGGACGCGGCTTCTCGAACGGCTTTGGAGCACAAAGACGGGAAACTACGTGTACGTGTACAAATGCCAATGCGGGGAGCTAATCTGGGAGGATTGATGACCGACAAGAAACCACCCAAGAAGCCCCGCGCAAGTCAAAAGCCGTCTCCCATGCGCCAGATGGTCGAAGAGGACATCGAGGAGCAGCGGAAGTTCGTCCAAGAACTAAAGCGCAAGCTGAACTAAGGCTGCTTCAGTTGGCGGCCTCAATCATTCAGCCGACGTTGACTTTCGCTTGTGGCCCGATGGCGAAGTGCGTTTTAGTTCAGGTATTGTTAGCGCATCGGGGGCATACCGGAAGTGACGCGGCGCTGCTCAAACCGGCGCTTCTGACCCGTGGCTGACTTCCGCCCACAGAGCTGCGATTTCCGCTTCCAAAGAATGACCGCATCAGGGACATCCGGCTGCCATGGACGGCCCTTGACCCTTTCAGACATCAGACAAAGTGGGCTCTATGGACGCGACTGGAGTACATAGAACTTCGAGCTAAATCGCGAACCGCTGTGATCAATGCTGCGTTGAGCGAAGTGCTCCGATCAGTCGCGCAGCCGTGCCTGGCTTAACTCCAGGCGGAGTTGTACGCCAGAAGGCTTCCAAACAATATCGACTTTTCCGCCGAGCTGCCCTTCGACCGCAGACTTAATGAGCCTGCTGCCGAAACCGGTCGATGTCGGCTTGGCAATCGCAGCAGAGGAATTGCGCTCGCTCCACGTCAGAACCAGATCTTTTCCAGCAAGTTCCCAGCCGATCATCACCTTCCCGTCTGCACGACCCAGTGCGCCATACTTGGTAGCGTTCGTGGCAAGCTCATGCAGGATGAGCGCCATAGCGGAGGCTGATTTCTCGCCCAGCAGGATTTCCGGTCCGGCCAAGCTCACTTTGCCATGTTGCGCGTCACTCAAATGCGGTGCCAATATCTGTTCAGCAAGATGGATGAGCAACACCGAATGCGCCGGCATCGAATCTGCTGCGCCGATCCGGACGAGGTCATGTGCCCGCGATAGCGCTTGCAAACGTGCTTTAAGCGCGGAGCTCATTTCAGCCGTCGTATTGCTCGATCGGCCCGTCATGTACACCATGGCCTCGAAGAGCTGGAAGAGGTTCTTCACCCGATGATTCAGCTCTTGCATCAGCAGCTGCCGGGCCTCCTCGGCCATTTTCAAATCATGCAGGTCAGTGCACGTGCCGTACCAGCGGATGATTTCGCCCGCCTCGTTGCGGACGCACTGTGCACGTCCGATCACCCAGCGATATTCACCCGAGCGGTGCCGCAGCCGATACTCGATATGATAGGGGGTGCCCGTAGCCAAGCTGTGGCGCCACAATTTCCAGGCTCGCTCCTGGTCGTCGGGGTGAAACATTCCGTTCCAGGCCTCACCATCGGTTGAACCTTTGGGCATCCCCGTATATTCGTACCAGCGGTCGTTGTAATAATCATGATAGCCGTCAGGCAGCGTCGACCAGATCATCTGGTCGATGGAGTTAACGATGGCCTGGTAACGTTCCTCGCTTTCGCGAAGAGCAGCCACCGCCCGGATCGTGTCCGTCACATCGGTCGCTTGCACGAAAATGCCGTACCGGTCGCCCGCGCCGTCGCTTATCGGCTGATAGACGAAGTCGAGATGCCGCTGCTCGCGAATTCCACTTCGATCCAGGACGACCGGAATGGCGCGCCCGGCGTAAGGCTCTCCGCTCTTGTAGACGGTGTCGAGTAGCTCGATGAAACCTTGCGACGCCACCTCGGGCAGGGCCTGGTCGACCGACTTGCCGAGGATGTCGTTACGGCCCACCAACTGCAAGTAAGCGGGGTTTGCGATTTCAAAGACATGGCGTGGCCCCCGCAGAACGGCCGTCGCGCCTGGCGCCTGTTCAAACATCAGGGAGAGACGCGCAATCTCCTGCTGGGAGCTACGCCGCGCCAGGACAATTTGAGTTGTCTCGTTGCCTTGATTGAAGATGCCCGCAACCTCGCCGTCTTCGCCGCGGATCGGGCTGATGCTGTAGTTCCAGTAGGTCTCCTGCTGGACGCCGCCACGCACCATTGGCAGCATTTCGTCATAGGTAGAAAAGCCCTCACCCGTGGCCATCACGTTCTCGAACTGCGGGCCGACGACGTGCCAGATGTCGGACCAGACTTCCTTGGCGGGGCGGCCGAGAGCCCAGGGATGGCGCTCGCCCGGGATGACAGACCACGCGTCATTATAAAGGAGCCTGAAGTCCGGCCCCCAATAGATCGCCGTTGGAAAGCTCGAGTACAGGCAAATGGACAGTGCCGAACGAAGCGATTGCGGCCACGAATCCGGAGGCCCGAGTGAATTTGACCTCCAGTCGAACAGGCGGATGCGCTCTCCCATCCGTCCTCCCCCGTTCAGGAATGTCAGCATCTCGTCACGCATCGAATGCCCGTCTCAGCCCTCCGGGAGCAACTTATCCAGCATTTCGGCGGACGGATACCCCCTGGCATGTCCTTACAGAGCGAACTGATGGGCCGGCTCTGTCCCGTCCAAAATATTTGCTGATCTCTCTCGATCTAGACCGCCCCCGGGAAGCTCTGCAAGTGGGCAAGAAGTTGGCAGAGCGAAGCCGAGAGACTGTGACGGTTCGGGACCATACCGGTGTGATCATAGGCGTCTTCACCCGGACGCGCATTGACTAAAGACGCCCCCGGGTTGGCGGCCCTCTTCATTTCAACCCAAGTTGGATTTCCGCTGTTGTGAAGGGTTTCGGATGCCGGCCGC
>NZ_AJQE01000221.1 GCF_000261685.1 Bradyrhizobium genomosp. I (2014)
GACTCGGGCCGGCTCAAGACCGAGGTCGGGAAGTTCCTGACCAACGTCCGAGCCGCGTAAAGCGCGGCAGCCCATCTATCAAAGCCAGGAGCGGCGCCGAATGCGCCGCTCCTTCTCTTGGGTGCGTGATGTCGCTTCCGAGGTTGTGCCAGTAATCTTACGGGCGCGCCGTTTCATCGATGGTTAAATCCGATTTGCGAGAGCTGGGCAGGGTGATCTCGCAAGGGACTCCCATTGGAATGATTCCATGCTGAACGCGGTTTGTGGGGAGCCCGATGCGCAAGAATTTTCCGGTCACTGCTGTCGAATATCCCGTCAGTGACGAGACGCTGATCGTTTCGCGGACCGATCTCAAGGGCAAGCTCACCTACTTCAATGAGGATTTCATTGCCGCTGCCGGCTTCACGTCGGCCGAGCTCATGGGCCAGCCGCACAACATCGTTCGCCACCCCGACATGCCGCCGGAGGCGTTCGACAATCTCTGGGAGACGCTGAAGACGGGCAAGCCCTGGCTCGGCGCAGTAAAGAACCGCCGCAAGAACGGCGACTTCTACTGGGTGCTGGCGACGGCCTCTCCGATCCGCGAGAACGGCCAGGTCAAAGGCTATACCTCGATCCGCACCAGGCTGCCGGCCGACCAGCGCAAGCTCGCCGAAGAGGTCTACGCTGCGATCCGCGAGAAGAAACCGCATGGCTATCGCATCGACGCCGGCATCATCCGTCGCCGCTCGCTGCTCGACCGCTTCAGCATCTTCACCGGAACGCTGAAGGCACGCCTGGTCACGACGATGGTGCTCCAGGCGCTGTTCATGCTCGCGCTCGGGGGCGGCGGCGCGCTCGCCACCGGCGGTTCGGCCAGCCTGATCCTGTCGCTGCTCGCTGTCGTCGGTGCCGGCATCATCGGCTTCGCCGGCCTTGCAACCATGCGGGCGATCCAGGGGCCGATGCAGCAGCTCAATGACACTTTGCTCAACCTCGTGCAGGACAAGCTCGATAACCGCATCGTGATCGAGCGCGACGACGAGATCGGCGAGGCGCTGCGCAACCTCCAGACCGTGCAGACCATCATCCGCTTCAGCCGCGACGAGGTGCAGGCGGTACAGCGCCGTGCCGAGACACAGCGCAAGGCCGACATGACGAAGCTTGCCGACGGTTTCGAGGCCGCGATCGGCGAGATCGTCGAGACCGTGTCCTCGGCCGCAACCGAACTCGAGGCTTCGGCCTCGACGCTGTCCTCGACCGCGGGCCGGGCGCAGGAATTGGCGACGGCGGTCGCAACCGGTTCGGAAGCAGCGTCGACCAACGTCCATTCGGTGGCTTCGGCGGCCGAAGAGATGTCGTCCTCGGTGCGCGAGATCGGCCGGCAGGTGCAGGATTCCTCCCGGATCGCGAACGAGGCGGTCGGTCAGGCCCACGCCACCACCGAACGTGTCAGTGAATTGTCACGGGCAGCATCGCGGATCGGCGACGTCGTCGAGCTCATCAACGCGATTGCCGGCCAGACCAACCTGCTGGCGCTCAATGCCACGATCGAGGCGGCGCGCGCGGGCGAGGCCGGTCGAGGCTTCGCGGTGGTGGCCTCCGAGGTCAAGGCGCTCGCAGAGCAGACGGCCAAGGCCACTGGCGAGATCGGCCAGCAGGTCGGCGGCATTCAGGCGGCGACGCAGGATTCGGTTAGCGCCATCGGCGAGATCAGCGGCACCATCGCGCGTCTGTCGGAGATCGCCTCGGCGATCGCGGCGGCCGTGGAGCAGCAGGGCGCAGCGACCCAGGAGATCGCCCGCAACGTTCAGCAGGCCGCCCAGGGGACTCAGCAGGTCTCGTCCAACGTCGGCGACGTCCAGCGCGGCGCCTCCGAAACCGGCTCGGCGTCGTCGCAGGTGCTGTCCGCGGCGCAGATGCTGTCGCGCGACTCCAACCGCCTCAAGCTCGAAGTCGGCAAGTTCCTGAACTCGGTCCGTGCCGCCTGACGTGCGCGGCCGCATGGCTGCGATGTAGATTTCGCAGTGCGATAGCAGGGAAGTGAATGCCGGATAGTCGCCGGGGATTGGCGTTCCGGCGGTGCTCGGGTAAAGGGGGAAAGGGGATCGCCGTGGGGGCGGATTCCTCAATCCTTGTTTGACCTGGATCGCCTGGCGCATGATTGCACTGGTCCGTATTGCCCTGAGCCGGCCCTATACGTTCGTGGTGCTAGCGCTGCTGCTGCTGATCATCGGACCGCTCGCGGCGCTGCGAACCCCGACTGACATTTTCCCGGACATCCGTATCCCCGTCATCGGCGTGGTCTGGCAATACACCGGCCTGCCGCCGGACCAGATGTCCGGCCGTATCACCACGCCCTTTCAGCGCGCGCTGACGACCACCGTCAACGACATCGAACATATCACCGCCAACTCCTATAACGGCTTTGGCATCATCAAGATCTTCTTCCAGCCCAACGTCGACATCCGCACCGCCAACGCGCAGGTCACCGCGATCTCGCAGACGCTGATCAAGCAGATGCCGCCGGGCGCGACGCCGCCCTTGATCCTGAACTACTCGGCTTCCACCGTGCCGATCATCCAAGTGGCGCTGTCGGGCGACGGCCTCACCGAGCAGAATCTCGCCGACATCGGCATCAACCAGCTTCGCACGCCGCTGGTCACTGTCCCGGGCGCTGCGATCCCGTATCCCTTCGGCGGCAAGCAGCGCCAGGTCCAGATCGACCTCAATCCCACCGCGCTCCAGGCCCGCGGCCTCTCCGGCCAGGACGTCGCCAATGCGCTCGCCGCCCAGAACCTGATCACGCCGGTCGGCACCCAGAAGATCGGCCAGTTCGAGTACAACATCCAGCTCAACAACTCGCCGCTCCGGATCGACGAGCTCGGCAATCTGCCGATCAGGGCCGTCAACGGCGCCATGGTCTATGTGCGCGACGTCGCCACGGTGCGCGACGGCAATCCGCCGCAGACCAACATCGTCCATGTCGACGGCAACCGCTCGGTGCTGATGATGGTGCTGAAGGCGGGTGCGACTTCGACGCTCGACATCATCGCCGGCATCAAGCAGAAGGTCATCGACGTCAAGGACCAACTCCCGGACGCGCTCAAGATCGGCTTCATCGGTGATCAGTCGGTGTTCGTCCGCGGCGCGATCCAGGGCGTCGCCTTCGAGGGCGTGATCGCCGCGCTGCTTACCAGCGTCATGATCCTCTTGTTCCTCGGCAGCTGGCGCTCGACCATCATCATCGCGGTCTCGATCCCGCTGTCGGTGCTGGGCGCCATCATCATGCTGTCGGCGATCGGCGAGACGCTGAACATCATGACGCTCGGCGGCCTCGCGCTCGCGGTCGGCATCCTCGTCGACGACGCCACGGTCACGATCGAGAACATCAACTACCATCTGGAGCAAGGCAAGCCGGTCGAGCAGTCGATCCTCGACGGCGCCAACCAGATCGTGACGCCGGCCTTCGTCTCGCTGCTCTGCATCTGCATCGTGTTCGTGCCGATGTTCTTCCTCACCGGCGTCGCGCGCTTCCTGTTCGTGCCAATGGCCGAAGCGGTGATGTTCGCGATGATCTGGTCGTTCATCCTGTCGCGCACGCTGGTGCCGACCATGGCGAACTATCTGCTGCAGGCGCACGTCCACCACGAGGGTGCCCCGCCGAAGTCGCGCAATCCGCTCGTCTGGGTCCAGCGCGGCTTCGAGGCGCGGTTCGAGCGCATCCGCGGCGGTTACCGCGGGCTGCTCGGCCTTGCGCTGGCGCATCGCGCGGTGTTCGTGATCGGCTTTCTCTGCCTCGTCGGCGCGTCCTTCGCGCTGGTGCCGTTCCTCGGCCGCAATTTCTTTCCCGCGGTCGACGCAGGCAACATCCTGATGCATGTCCGCACGCAAGTAGGCACCCGCGTCGAGGAGACCGCGAACCAGCTCGCCGACGTGCAAAAGGCGGTGCGCAAGCTGATCCCGGGCGAGATCGAGACCATGACCGACAATATCGGCATGCCGATCTCCGGCATCAACATGACCTACAACAACACCGGCGTGATCGGCCCGCAGGACGGCGACATTCAGATCAAGCTGAAGGAAGGCCACAAGCCAACCGAGGAGCATGTCCGCGTGCTGCGTGAGCAATTGCCGCGCCTGTTCCCGGGTGTCAGCTTTGCGTTCCTCCCCGCAGACATCGTCAGCCAGATCCTGAATTTCGGTGCGCCGGCACCGATCGACCTGCAAATCCGCGGCGCCAATCTCAGTGCGAATTTCGCTTATGCCAACAGCCTGCTGGCAAAGGTCCGCAAGATTGCCGGCGTTGCCGATGCGCGCATCCAGCAGTCGCCGAACAACCCGACCTTCAACATCGATGTCGACCGCACCCGCGCGCAATATGTCGGTCTGACCGAACGCGACGTCACCAACAGCCTCGTCGTCAATCTCGCCGGCTCCTCGCAGGTGGCGCCAACCTATTACCTCAACCCCGATAACGGCGTGTCCTATTCGATCGTGATGCAGACGCCGCAATATCAGATGGACTCGCTCAGCGCGCTGCAGACGCTGCCGATCACCGCGGCGGGCAATTCGCAGTCGCCGATCCTCGGCGGCATCGCCGACATCAGGCGCTCGACGTCGAGCGCGGTCGTCTCGCAATACGACATCCAGCCGATGGTGCAGATCTTTGCCACGACCTCGGGCCGCGATCTCGGTGCGGTTGCCGCCGACATCCGAAAGGTGATCGCCGACACCGCCAAGGAAGTGCCGAAGGGTTCCTCCGTGGTGCTGCTCGGCCAGGTGCAGACCATGAACGGCGCCTTCACCGGCCTGCTGTTTGGCCTGCTCGGGGCAGTCGTGCTGATCTACTTCCTGATCGTCGTGAACTTCCAGTCCTGGTCCGACCCGTTCGTGATCGTCACCGCGTTGCCGGCCGCGCTCGCCGGCATCGTCTGGATGCTGTTCATGACCGAGACCACGCTGTCGGTGCCGGCACTCACCGGCGCGATCATGTGCATGGGCGTTGCCACCGCCAACAGCGTGCTGGTGATCGCCTTCGCCCGCGAGCGCTATGCGGAGCTCGGCGATCCCGTCGCGGCCGCGCTCGAAGCCGGCTTCGTCCGGTTCCGCCCGGTGCTGATGACGGCGCTCGCCATGATCATCGGCATGGCGCCGATGGCCCTGGGGCTGGGCGAGGGCGGCGAGCAGAATGCGCCACTTGGGCGTGCCGTGATCGGCGGCCTGATCTTTGCAACGTTCGCCACGCTGATGTTTGTTCCCGTGGTGTTCAGCATGGTCCACAAGAAACAAGGCGCCAAAGCCGCCGCCTCATTGGAGACTCCGCATGTCGCCCACTGAACCCCGCTCCCCGGTGTCGCACCGGAAACTGGGCATCTTCGGCGTGGCGGCGCTGATTGCGGCAGGCCTCGTTGTCGGCTCCGGCATCCGCGCCCGCGAGGAGCAGGGCTCCAAGCTGAAGGAATGGACCGACGACCAGGCCGTTCCCAGCGTCGCGGTGTCGCTGCCCAATGCCAAGAACCTCAACGCCACCATCGATCTGCCGGGCCGGCTGGAAGCCTATTACCGCGCCCCGATCTTCGCGCGCGTGTCGGGCTATCTGAAAAGCTGGAGTGCCGACATCGGCGCCCGGGTCAAGGCCGGGCAGGTGATCGCCGAGATCGAGGCGCCGGACCTCGACCAGCAACTGCTGCAGGCGCGCGCCGACCTCGCCAGCCAGCAGGCCAGCGCGAGACTGTCGGAAGCAACGCTGAACCGGCGCAAGACGCTGGTCGCCTCCAACTTCGTCTCCGCACAGGAGATCGACGAGCGCACTGCCGACCTCTCCAACAAGAAGGCCGCCGTCAATTCGGGCCAGGCCAACGTCGAGCGCCTGGAGGCGCTTGCCGGCTACAAGAAGATCACGGCGCCATTCGACGGCGTGGTCACGGCGCGCGACACCGACGTCGGCGCCTTGATCAATGCCGGCGGCGGCTCGGGGCCGGCGATGTTCGTGGTCTCCGACATCACCAAGCTGCGCGTCTACGTCAACGTACCCCAGAACTACGTGCCGGCGATCAAGATCGGCGCCAAGGCCACCATCACGCTGCCGGAATATCCGAACCGGACATTTCAGGCGACGGTGGAGGCTTCCTCGCAGGCGGTCGATGTCGCCTCCGGCACCACGCGCATGCAGCTCGGGCTCGACAATTCCAGCGGCGAACTGATGCCCGGCGGCTATGCCAGCGTGAAGCTGAGCCTCCAGCGCGACTCCGCGCCGCTCAGCATCCCCGCCAGCGCCCTGATCTTCAACGGCAGCGGCCTGCGTGTCGCGACGGTCGGTGCGGACGACAAGGTGCTGTTCAAGCCTGTGACGATCGCGCGCGATCTCGGCCGTGAAATCGAGCTCGCGTCGGGCGTCGCGCCGGACGACCGCGTCATCACCGCGCCGCCGGATGGTCTGTCGGATGGCGATGCGGTCCGCGTCGTCGGCGCCAAAGGCAAGCCGGCAACGGCGTCCGAGAAGCAGGCACCGAAGAGCTAGGGTGGTCTCGTGCCCCGGACGCAGCGCAGCACGAAGTGATGCGCTGCCGAGCCGGGGCCCATCTCTCCTCGCTGTACCGTGTAGCTTCCGGGTCCCGGCTCTGCGGAGCGGCATGACATGCCGCGCCGCGTCCGGGACACGAGAGCTTACGCCACCCGCCACTCCGGCACACCATCCGCCGCCATTGCGATCTCGCCGATTGAGCCGACCGGCGTGCGATCCATGTTGAGCAGATGCGCCAGCGTCGCGCCGTCGGTTGCCGGAATCCGCGCCAGCGTGCGGCGATCGTCTTCGGTGCGCAGCATCACCACGCCGTGCTCGACATCGCCGCTGCGGCCATAGAGCACCGTAAAGCTCTCGACCTTGCCTTTGCCTCCGGCCTCGGTGACGAACTCCGGCACCGTGCGCTTGTTGCGGTCGGCCTCGGCCTGCACGCTCGTCTCCTGCGTCAACGCTTCGCGTGGCGCCGTCGTCGAAACGACGAGCGCGTGGTGCTTGGTGACGAAGCCGCCCTGGCCGTAGAGCAGGCCGAGTCTTGCGCCGCCGCGCAGACGCCGTACCATCGCACAGGCCGCGTGCGTCATGTAGGTATTGAGCGGCGCGCCGAAGAAGGTGAGGCCGCCGGTCACGGTCGGCTGCACGTCGGCACCGAGCCCCAGCATTCGCCGCGCCATCTTGGGCACGCAAGGAAAGCAGCTGTAGAGCTCGATCGCATCGAACTTTTGGCCGTCGCCGCCGGCGAGGTCCATCACGCTACTGAGCACCGCGTTCTGCGGATGGCTCTCGTAGAACTGATCGCGCAAGAGATAGTCGCGCGGCTCCTCCGCCGAGGCGCCGCCGAGCGGATAGACGAGCTTGTCTTCCGCGATGCCGAGCGCGCGCGCCTTGGCCAGACTGGTCAACAGCAAGGCACCGCCCATGTTGACGCTGGGATTGGCGACCATGAGCTTGTTGTAGGGCCACGCGATCAGGCGATTGTCCGCGGTCGGCGTCGTGATCTCCTCCGGCGTATGGCGCCGCTTCAGCCAGGCATTTGGGTTTTGCGCGGCGGCCTCCGAATAGCGCGACCACAGCGTGCCCGACTCCGCCATCGCCTCGCGCGGCGTCTGGCCCCAATGGGCAGAGGAAGCCGCTTCATAGAACGGATAGACGGTGACGGGGCGGAACACGCCGAGCTTGACCGCCAGCGGCTTCTGGAACGCCGCGCCGCGCTTGGGCTCCTCGACGTCATGCGCGAACGGCGTCCATGGCAGCTTGATGCCGGCACGCTCGGCCTTTGTCGCGGTCGACTGCGCCTCCGCGCCGCAGACCGCCGCCACGCTGCATTCGCCCCGCGCGATGCGCTTGGCCGCCTCGTGGATGTATCGGATCGGGCTTTCGCCGCCGACCGGGCCGTAATGGCAATGCGAAGGCGCGATCCCGAGCCGTTGCGCCAAGAGCTGCTCCGGATCGCGATAGCGCCAGCTCAGGAAGTTGACGACGTCGAGCGACTGCACCTCGCCGAGCAGCTTTGCGCCGGCATCCGCCTCGGCGCGCCGCAGTGCTTGCTCCAAGAGATCGAGCGGCTCGAGACCATCGGTGATTTCCTTCGGGCGGTCGACGATCTCGCCGATGCCGACGATGACGGGGATGCAGGCAGGGGAAACATTCGTCATTGTTCTTGCTTCTTCACTCTCTCAGATATCTCCGACCTCATCCTGAGGAGCCTGCGAAGCAGGCGTCTCGAAGGATGGCCGCGGGCTCTCATGGTTCGAGACGGCGCTTGCGCGCCTCCTCACCATGAGGTCTACACCTACTCCGCCACCAGCGCATTCATGTGCTCGACGGCTTCGGCGAACTCTTCCTTGAACTCCTGCACCACGGCGCCCGCCGATTTCACGCTGTCGATCAGGCCGACGCCCTGGCCGACGAAATAGCTGACGAGATCGCGCGCCTTGGCGTTGCCGCTCGCCGCCGCGCGGTCGATCGAATGGAAGGCGTCGCGGCTGATGATGCTTTGCAGCGGCATCGGCAGCGCACCCGGGCTTTCCGACGCACGGTCCCAGGCATCCGTCCAGACCGAGCGGAGCTGCCGGGCCGGCTTGCCGGTGCGGCCCTTCGAGCGCACAGCGTCGCGCGAGGAGGCCGCGATCATCTTCTCGCGAAAGATCTCCGTGGTTTCTGCCTCGACCGTCGCAAGCCACACCGAGCCGGTCCAGGCGCCGGCCGCGCCCATCGCCATGCAGGCCGCCATCTGCCGTCCGGTCATGATGCCGCCGGCCGCCAGCACCGGTACGTCGCGGATGGGCTTGATGGCCTTGATCACCTCCGGCACCAGCACCATGGTCGAGACTTCGCCGCAATGGCCGCCGGCCTCGGTGCCCTGCACCACGAGGATGTCGACACCGGCGGCGACCTGGCGCAGGGCGTGCTCCTTGGCGCCGACCAGCGCCGCAACGGGGACACCGTGCTTCTTGCCCATATCGATCATCGCCTTCGGCGGCACGCCCAGCGCATTGGCGATCAGCCGGATCGGATGATTGAATGAGACCTCGAGCAGCCGAAGCGCGGTCTTCGCATCGAACGGCTGCGGCTGGTTGTCGGCAACATCAGTGGTCGTCAGCTCGATGTCGAATTTCCTCAGCAGATTTCGCGTATAGTCGCGGTGCGCTTGCGGTACGCGCGCTTCCAGGCTCTTCCAGGTGACATCCTTCTCGCCCGCCGTGGAGATGTTTTCGGGGATCAGCACGTCGATGCCGTAAGGCTTGCCGTCGACATGCGCGTCGATCCACGCCAATTCGCGTTCGAGCGTCTCAGGCGTGTGCACGGTCGCGCCCAGCACGCCGAAGCCGCCGGCGCGGCTGACGGCGGCGACGACGTCGCGGCAATGGCTGAAGGCGAGCAGCGGGAATTCGATTCCCAGCATGTCGCAGATCGGCGATTTCATGGCGCTCTCCCGGCAGCAGCCTTCGCGTTGCTGTTGTTGCTTTGCCTGCGAAGGCTGCTCGACGCTAGCCCATCGTCGCCCGCGATGCCAAGCCGGATTTGGCCGCGCATCTTGCGTGCAGGCGCCACGAAGCGGACGAGCCATTCCGCTGCACAAAATAAGCAGCGCGGAGCCGCCCGATTTGCCTCTTGCGCTTTCGAGGGCGAAAGCAAATGCTGGCCTACAACAACAGAAAAATCAGGGAGCATCAGCCCATGTCGTCAGCGCAAGCGAGTCCGGCTCAGACCACGGAGGCCTGCGACGTAGTCGTCGTCGGCGCCGGCTTTGCCGGCATGTACATGCTGCATCGCCTGCGCGGGCTCGGCTTCTCCGTACGCGTCTACGAGCAGGGGGGCGGCGTCGGCGGCACATGGTACTGGAACCGCTATCCCGGTGCGCGCTGCGACGTCGAGAGCATGCAATATTCCTACTCGTTCTCCGAAGAGCTCCAGCAGGAATGGGACTGGAGCGAACGCTACGCGCCGCAAGCAGAGATCCTGAAATACGCCAATCACGTCGCCGATCGCTTCGATCTGCGTCGCGACATCCGGTTCAACACCCGCGTCGAGCGCGCCGCTTTCGATGCGCGCGCGACATGCTGGTCGGTGACGACCTCGGACGGCAGGGCGGTCGAAGCCAGATTCGTCGTGCTTGCCACCGGCTGTCTCTCGAACGCACGCAAGCCGGACATCAAGGGCCTGGAAAATTTCAAGGGGCCCGTCTACCACACCGGCAACTGGCCGCATGAAGAGGTCGACTTCACGGGCCTGCGCGTCGGTCTGATCGGCACGGGATCATCGGGCATCCAGTCGGCGCCCATCATCGCCGAACAGGCGAAGCATCTCACGGTGTTTCAGCGAACCGCGAATTTTTCCGTTCCCGCCCGCAACGCCGCGCTGAACGATGAGGAACGCAGCGCGTTCCGCCGGAGCTATCCCGAAATCCGTCGCTTCGCCCGCGAGGTCGCCCGCAATGGCATCTATGCCGAGCAGCCGGATCGCGGCGCGCTCGATGACGACGACGATATCAGGCGCGCAAGATATTCGGCGCGCTGGGAGCGCGGCGGGCTCACCTTCATGTACGCCTACAACAATCTCGGCCTCGACCGGGCCGCGAACGACACCGCGGCGGATTTCGTGCGCGGCAAGATCGCCGAGATCGTGAAGGATCCAGAGACCGCGAAGCTGCTCCAGCCGGACAGCCACCCGATCGGCACCAAGCGCATCTGTGTCGATACCGACTATTTCGCGACTTTCAACCGTCCCAATGTCTCGCTGGTCGATATCAAGGCCAATCCGATCGAGGAGATCACCGCAATCGCGGTGCGCGTCGCGGGCAAGGACCACGAGGTCGACGCGCTGGTGCTGGCTACCGGTTTCGACGCCATGACCGGCTCGGTCGCCAGGATCGACATTGTTGGCCGAGGTGGGCAGACACTGAACCAGAAATGGGCGGAAGGTCCGAAGACCTATCTCGGCCTGATGAGCGCGGGCTTTCCGAACCTCTTCATCATCACCGGGCCCGGCAGCCCATCGGTGCTCTCGAACATGATCGTGTCGATCGAGCAGCATGTCGACTGGATCGCCGATTGCCTCGTTCACATGCGCAAGCAGGCGCTTGCCACCATGGAGGCGGGCAGGGAGGCCGAGGAGCAATGGGTCGCCCATGTCAACGAGGTCGCCCACGGCACGCTCTATCCGCAGGCCAATTCGTGGTACATGGGCGCCAACGTCCCCGGCAAGCCGCGGATCTTCATGCCCTATATCGGCGGTGTCGGCGTCTACCGGCGGATCTGCGACGAGGTCGCGGCCAAGGGATATGAAGGGTTCTTGCTGGGGCGGGGGGAGCAGCCGCAGGCGGCGGCGTCCTAGGTGACGTCGTCATTCCGGGGCTCGCGAAGCGAGAGCCCGGAATCCATTTCTCAGAGCTTCCCTGCGGGCGATGGATTCCGGGCTCGCCCTATGGGCGCCCCGGAATGACGTGGGAGGGGGCCTGCCATGACAAAACGTGGAGTTGCCCCGCCCGGCAATGCATTTCGGCGCCCTTGTCATCGGCCGTTCGCGGGCTAATTAATGCAGACGCATCTTTCCGCCGGAGCCCTCGCATGACCGACACCCCCGCCTACGTGCCGCCCAAAGTCTGGACCTGGAACAAGGAGAATGGCGGGCAGTTCGCCAGCATCAACCGTCCGATCGCCGGCCCCACCCATGACAAGGAACTTCCGGTCGGCAAGCACCCGCTCCAGCTCTATTCACTGGCGACGCCGAACGGGGTGAAGGTCACGGTGATGCTGGAGGAGCTTCTGGCGCTCGGCCACAAGGGCGCCGAATACGACGCCTGGCTGATCAGAATCGGCAACGGCGACCAGTTCGGCAGCGGTTTTGTCGACATCAATCCCAACTCCAAGATCCCGGCGCTGATGGACCGCTCCGGTCCGGAGCCGATCCGGGTGTTCGAGTCCGGCTCGATCCTGTTCTATCTCGCCGAGAAGTTCGGCGCCTTCCTGCCGAAGGACATCAAGACCCGCACCGAGGCGATGTCCTGGCTGTTCTGGCAGATGGGCAGCGCGCCCTATCTCGGCGGCGGCTTCGGCCATTTCTACGCCTACGCGCCGTTCAAGATCGAATACGCCATCGACCGCTTTGCGATGGAGACCAAGCGCCAGCTCGACGTGCTCGACCGGCGGCTCGCCGATAATGAATATCTCGCCGGCAAGGAGTACACGATCGCCGACATGGCGGTGTGGCCCTGGTACGGCGCGCTCGCCAAGGGCCTGGTCTATGGCGCCGGCGAATTTTTGTCGGTGCAGGACTACAAGAACGTGCAGCGCTGGACCGACCAGATCGCGCAGCGACCCGCCGTGAAGCGCGGCCGCATGGTCAACCGCGTCTCCGGCGATCCCGCCAGCCAACTCCACGAACGCCACGACGCATCCGATTTCGAGACCAAGACGCAGGACAAGCTCGCGCCGGCGACGTAAGGCGGCGCGCTCTTTCTTCACCTCGCCCGGCTCGCGGCAGGGCTATCGCATTTGAGAGTCTTTCCCTGCGGCCATCCTTCGAGACGCCCGCCTTTGGCGGGCTCCTCGAAGGACGAGGCGCTTGCTCAGACCCTGCCAAGAACTCATATGCGATGGCCCTGCCACAGGCGGGGCGGGGAGACGCACCTCGTGCGCGGCGCGCGGCTACTTCCTCTTCACGCCCTCCGCCGCCGGAAACACCACGCGGTCATCGGTGCGGCAGTAGCGGTCGGCGAACATGCGGCCGATCGGGTGGTAGCGGTCCATGTGCACCCGCATCGCCTCGGGATCCCAGAGTTCGTCGCGGATGTGGAAGTGGACGCCTTCGCCCATGATGAGACGGCGATCGTCGTTGATGTCGATCAACTTCCAGAGTTTGCACTCCATCGCCCAGGGCGCGTCGGCCAACCGGGGCACGGCGATCTTCGTTGAAGGAGCGAGCTTCAGGCCGAGATAGTCGGGTTCACCGACCTCAGGCGGAAAGTCGCCACTGCTCTCGTGCATCGCCTTTGCCAGCGGCTCGTCGGCGATGTTGACCACGAATTCGCCGGTTCGCTGGATGTTGAGAAACGTGTCCTTGTCCTGACCGTTCGGCTTGCGGTTCGCCGCGAACATGCAGAGCGGCGGGTCCTCGCAGAATGCGTTGAAGAAGCTGAACGGTGCGGCGTTGACCACTCCGGTCGGCCCGACCGAGGTCACCCAGGCGATCGGCCGCGGTAATATGAAGGAGGTCAGCACCTTGTAGCGCTCGCGTGGCGTGAGGTCGCTGGCGGCGTAATCCATGGTGGCTCCGTGGCGAGGTGTGACTTCGTAGGGCGGATTAGCCGTAGGCGTAATCCGCCATCTCGCAAGAGAAAGGCGGATTACGCTCCGCTAATCCGCCCTACGATACGGGCTCTCCCCGTAAGAAAGGGGAGAGAGGCGATGCCTCACGCCATGCTCAACTCGTGCCGGCCGACCACCATCCAGTGCACCTCGTCCGGACCGTCGGCAAAGCGCAGATGCCGCACGTCCTGGTACATCTCCGCGAGCGGGGTCCAGTGCGAGATGCCGGTGGCGCCGTGCATCTGGATCGCCTGATCGATGATCTTGCAGGCGCGCTCCGGCACCATGGCCTTGACCATGGAGACCCAGACGCGGGCCTCCTTGTTGCCGAGCACGTCCATGGCCTTGGCGGCCTTCAGCACCATCAGCCGCATCGCCTCGATCTCGCAGCGCGCCTGCGCGATGATCTGCATGTTGCCGCCGAGATGGGCGATCTTCTTGCCGAAGGCCTCGCGGGTCAGGCCCCGCTGCACCATCAAATCGAGCGCCTTCTCGGCCTTGCCGATGGTGCGCATGCAGTGATGAATGCGGCCCGGCCCGAGGCGGAGCTGCGAGATTTCGAAGCCGCGACCTTCGCCGAGCAGCATGTTCTCCTTCGGTACGCGGACGTTGTTGAAGCGCATGTGCATGTGGCCGCGCGGGGCGTGATCCTGGCCGAACACGTACATGGGGCCGAGCACCTCGACTCCGGGGGTGTCGCGCGGCACCAGGATCTGCGACTGCTGCTTGCTCGGCGCCGCATCGGGATTGGTCTTCACCATCACGATCAGGATCTTGCAGCGGGGATCGCCGAGACCGGAGATGTAATATTTCTCGCCGTTGATGACCCATTCGTCGCCGACGAGCTTGGCCGTGGTCGAGATGTTCTTGGCGTCGGAGGAGGCGACGTTCGGCTCGGTCATGACATAGGCCGACCGGATCTCGCCGTTGAGCAGCGGCTTCAGCCACTTCTCCTTCTGCTCCTTGGTGCCGACGCGCTCCAGCACCTCCATGTTGCCGGTGTCGGGCGCCGAGCAGTTCATGGTCTCCGAGGCCAGCGGGCTCTTGCCGAGCTCGGCCGCGATATAGGCGTAGTCGAGATTCTTCAGGCCCTGGCCGGTCTCGTCATCGGGCAGGAAGAAGTTCCAGAGGCCTTCCTGCTTGGCCTTGTTCTTGGCCTTCTCCAGCACCTCGAGCTGCTTCGGCGTGAAGCTCCAGCGATCTTCCTTGCCTTCGCCGGCCTTGGCGAACTCGATCGACATCGGCTCGACCGTGTCGCGGATGAATTTCTTGACGTGATCGTAGAGCGGCCGGACCTGGTCCGACATCCTGAGGTCGTTGAGCTCGTCGCCGGGATTGAGAGTGTAGTTGGTGGTGCGGGGAATGTAGGTGTGTTTTGTCATTGTTCCTCCCGGGGCGCTGAGATCGAATTAGCCGGCAGAATAGTCGCAGCCCGGCCAAAGTGCGAGCGCGCATTTTTGACGCGCGGGCGTGCCATGTGATGGAATTTGGCGAAGGCGTTTGAAATGTTGTTTGAATGGGGGGAGGTATGCTTCGCACGCCCGCGCCACACTCTCCGCCGTCATCGCCCGCGCAGGCGGGCGATCCAGTACTCCGAGACGGCAGTGATTGTATCGAGAAGCTGCGGCGTACTGGATTCCCCGCCTTCGCGGGGAATGACGGCACCCTGAGCGATCAGTTCGCCATCCGATGCATCGCGCAGATCTTGTTGCCGTCGAGATCGCGCAGGTAGGCCAGATAGAGCTTGCCGCCGGGGCCCTGACGTACGCCGGGCGGGTCCTCGATGGATTTTGCGCCGGCTGCGACACCAGCCGCGTGCCACGCGTCGACCTGCTCCGGGGAGCTGCAGGCAAAGCCGATGGTGCCGCCATTCGCGCAGGTCGCCGGTTCGCCGTTGATCGGCTTCGAGACCGAGAACACGCCGGTCTTGGTGATGTAGAAGATGCGATGGCCGTCGACCCTGGCCGGCCGCACTTCGAGCGTGCCGAGCAGCTTGTCGTAGAACGACTTGGCCCTGTCCAGGTCGTTGGTGCCGATCATGACGTGTGAAAACATTTGCCCGTTCCCTCTGCGCTCACAAACCAGAAACCGCGGCGTGGGCAAAGCGCAGCGTGCCCACCACCACACTCGCAGGTGCTTGTGACGGGCACGGCGCAGGAGCGCCGTTGCCCACCCTGCAAGATCTCAAAACGCCGTATAGCCGCCGTCGATCACGAACGTATCCGCGGTGTGATAGGACGAGGCCTTGCTCATCAGATACACCGCGATGCCGCCGAAATCGGATGCCTCGCCGAAGCGCCGCATCGGAATGCGCGGCATCACGTTGGCGACGAACTTGTCGTTGGCCATGAGGCCTGATGTCATGTCGCTCTTGATCCAGCCGGGCAGGATTGCGTTCGCGGTGACGCCGTGGCGCGCCAGCTCGACGCCGAGCGCGCGCACCAGCGCGTTGATGGCGGCCTTGGTCGCGGCATAATGTTCGTTGCGTGCGGTGCCGAAGATCGAGGCGAGGCTCGAGGTCGCGACCAGGCGGCCGAACGGATCGCCGGCATTGGCGCGCTCCGTCATGTGCTTCGCCGCGGCCTGGAACGCGTGGAACACGCCGTCGAGATTGGTCGCAAACATCGTGCGCCATTCCTCCTCGGTGCGCTCGATGAAGGAGCGTCGGCCGCCACCGCCGATCCCGGCATTGGCGAAGCAGCCGTCGACCCGGCCGAAGGTGTCGAGCGTCGCCTTCATCGCGGCATCGACCGAGGCCGGGTCGGTGACGTCGCAGACGCGGGTGTCGGTCTTGCCGGGAAGGCCGGCCAGGCTCGCGGCAGCGCTCTTGTTCTTGTCGGGATTGCGGCCCCAGATCGAGACGTTGCAGCCCTGGGCCGCGAGCGCCTGCGCGATGCCGAGCCCGATGCCGCCATTGCCGCCGGTGATCACGGCCACGCGGCCGGAGAGGTCGAAAAGGTCCATGCGCGTTTCCCGTTTCTGGCAAGACTTCTCTGGCAAGACTTCGTGGCGTGAGGCGCATCAGCCGCTGCGCACAAGATTGCTTGGTATGCTGCGATCACCATGGACAAGGTCGCGACAAAAATCAAATATGCGCCCCGGAACAGGCAAATTCCGGTCTGCGAAAATCGCGGCCGCAACTGACGAGGAAACCATGCAGTTCAAGCACGTCACGCTCGATTTCGATGGCTCGGTCGCGATCCTCAAGCTCGACCATCAGGAGGTGATGAACGCGGTCTCCGTGGACATGCTGGGCGGTCTCGCCGAGGCGCTCGATGCGATCGAGGAGAAGAGGGACGAGGTGCGCTGCGTGGTGCTGACCGGCGCGGGCCGCGCCTTCTGCACCGGTGCGAATCTGCAGGGCCGCAACAACCAGTCGAAGAAGACCAAGGCCGGCCTGACGCTGGAGACCGGCTTCCACCCCTTCCTGCGCCGCATCCGCAATCTGCACTGCCCGATCGTCACCGCGGTCAACGGTCCCGCCGCCGGCGCCGGCATGAGCTTCGCGCTGCTCGGCGACATGATCCTGTGCGCGCGCTCGTCCTATTTCCTGCAGGCCTTCCGCCGCATCGGCCTCGTGCCGGATTGCGGCTCGACCTGGCTCCTGCCGCGCCTCGTCGGCCGCGCGCGCTCGATCGAATTGTCGCTGATGGGCGAGCGGTTGCCGGCCGAGAAGGCGCTGGAATGGGGCCTCGTCAATCGCGTCTACGATGACGGCGTGCTGATGGAAGAGGCGATGAAGCTGGCGCGCGAGCTCGCCAGCGGCCCGACGGTGGCGCTGGCGCTGATCCGCAAGCTCTATTGGGACAGCCCCGAAAATTCCTTCGAGGACCAGCTCAACCTCGAATTCCAGTGCCAGCTCCGCGCCGGCGACACCCAGGATTTTCGCGAAGGCGTCGGCGCGTTTCTCGAGAAGCGTCCCGCGCAGTTTAAGGGCAAATGATCGAGGCCGAACTCTCCCGCAGCGTCGTGCGCTGGTGCCGCGGGGCCACCGGCGTCACCGGGGCGGCCAAGCTGTCCGGCGGCGCCAGCCAGGAAACCTGGCGCTTCGACATCGTGCATCCCGATGGACCGATCGGCGCGATCCTGCGCCGTTCGCCCAAAGGTTATGGCGCAGCGCCAACGCGCGCGGCAGGCCTTGCCGCGGAAGCAAAGCTGATGCAGCTCGCTTTCGAGGCCGGCGTGCCGTCGCCGCGCGTGCTGCATGTGCTGGTGCCGGAAGACGATCTCGGTACCGGCTTCATCATGCAGCGGATCGAGGGCGAGACCATCGCGCGCAAGATCCTGCGGGACGATGAGTTCGCCACGGCGCGGCCGCTTCTCGCGCGGCAGATCGGCGGCATTCTCGCCGGGCTGCACAAGCTGCCGCAGAACAGGCTGCCGGAGCTGCGGTACATGACGGCGGCGAAGGAGATCGGCGAATTCGAGCGCGACTATCGCAGCCTGAATTGGCCCAAGCCCGTGTTCGAGCTGGCGCTGCGCTGGCTGCGCGACCACGATCCCGGTCCCGCGGCCGAGACGACGCTGGTGCATGGCGATTTCCGCAACGGCAATCTCATCATCGGCGTTGACGGCGTGCGTGCCGTGCTCGACTGGGAGCTCGCCCATCTCGGCGATCCCATGGAGGACCTCGGCTGGGTCTGCGTCAATTCCTGGCGCTTCGGGGAGATCGACAAGCCGGTCGGCGGCTTTGGCACGCGCGAGGAGCTGTTCGCCGGCTACGAGGCGGCGGGCCGCAAGGTCGATCCCGAGCGAGTCAAGTTCTGGGAGGTGATGGGCACGCTGCGCTGGGGCATCATGTGCGGCGGCATGATGCAACGCTTCCGCGAGAGCCCCGACCATTCCATGGAGCGCGCCATGATCGGCCGCCGTGCCTCCGAGACCGAGATCGATCTGTTGCGGCTGCTCGCGCCGCGCGGGAGCTGACGCATGCAGGACGAACCGACACCCATCGAGCTGACGAAAGCAGTCGCCGATTTCCTCCGCAACGACATCACGCCGCTGATCTCCGGCCACCAGGCCTTCAAGCTGCGCGTTGCCATCAACATCCTCGACCTCGTGACGCGGCAGCTGACGCGGGAGGAGGGGAGCGATGCTGCGGAAGTGGAGCGCCTGCGCGCGCTGCTTGGCATTGACGGATCGGTGACGGATCTCAACCGGGCTCTGGCGGATCGCATCGCCAAGGGCGAGATCGACCTCGCAACGCCGGGCCTCGCCGAGCATCTGTGGGCGACCACGATGGACAAGCTCGCCGTCGATCAGCCGAGCTACGCCTCGTACAAGCGCGAGCTGGGACGAGGCGGGTAGAATTCGTAGGATGGGTAGAGCGCAGCGAAACCCATCATCCCAATTCCTGCTCTGCCATCGATGGGTTTCGCTGCGCTCTACCCATCCTACGCGCGAGCTGGATTGCTTCGCTGCGCTCGCAATGACGACGGAAGGACCGTCACTTCCCTACCCATTTCGGCGGCCGCTTCTCCGAGAACGCCTTCGGGCCCTCGATGTAATCCTGCGAGGCGACCATCGCCTTCACCGCGGGGTATTCGCGCTGCTCGGCGATCGCCTGCTCCAGCGACACGCCAAGCCCCTTCTGGATCGCCTGCTTCGAGGCCCGGATCGACATCGGCGAGTTCTTGCAGATCATCTCCGCCCAGCGCAGCGCGGCCGTGAGGGCCTCGCCCTGCGGCACCACCTCGTTGACGAAGCCGAGCTCGAGCCCCTCCTTGGCGCTGACATGGCGCGCGGTGAGGATCATGCCCATGGCGCGCTTCAGCCCGATCTGCCGCGGCAGCCGGTGCAGGCCGCCGGCGAGGGCGGCGAGGCCGACGCGCGGCTCGGGCAGCGCGAATGTCGCGTTCTCTGACGCAATGATCAGGTCGCACGCCAGCGCGATCTCGAAGCCGCCGCCCATCGCCACACCATTCACCGCGGCGATGATCGGCTTGTCGCAGTCGAACCGCGAGGTGAGGCCGGCAAAGCCGCCCTTGTCCCAGCCGCGCTTGCCGCCGGCCGCCTGCCACTTCAGGTCATTGCCGGCGCAGAACGCCTTGTCGCCGCTGCCCGTGACGATCGCGATCCACTGCTCGGGGTCCGCGGAGAAATCGTCAAACACCTTCTGAAGTTCGAAATGCGCATCGGTGTGCAGCGCGTTGTAGACCTCGGGCCGCGACAGCGTGACGATCGTGATCGGCCCCTTGTGTTCCAGCTTGGAAAATTTCAGCTCCATTGCGCGCTCCCGCATTTTCTCGTCAAGGAATATTGCCGTCATACTACCGCGCGCTGGCGGCAGCGCACCATCGAATTGCGCTGGTGCGCTTTGCGTAGCCGTCACGTCTCGCCTTGCTTGACTTGCACGCGCTCTTCTCCGCTTAATCGCGCGAAGCAGGAGTGCGCCCAGCGCCTCAACGCAAAACGACAAAATCAATCCGGGAGAGAACCTTTGGATTTCTCATTGCCTGCCGATCTCGTCGCCTATCTCGGAGAGCTCGACCGTTTCATCGAACGCGAGATCAAGCCGCTGGAAGAGGCCGACGACAACATCCGCTTCTTCGATCACCGCCGCGAATGGGCGCGCACCGATTTCGAGAATGGCGGCCTGCCGCGCCACGAATGGGAAGCGCTGCTGCGCAGGGCCAAGGATCTCGCCGACGCCGCCGGTCACCTGCGCTTTCCGGTGCCGAAGCAATATGGCGGCAAGGACGGCTCCAACCTCTGGATGGCCGTGATCCGCGAGCATTTCGCCGCGAAAGGTCTCGGCCTGCACAACGATCTCCAGAACGAGCACTCCATCGTCGGCAATTTCCCGGTCGTCACCATGCTCGACCGCTATGGGCGCGACGACCAGAAGGCGATGATCGACGGCTCGATCAGGGGCAAGTACCGCATCACCTTTGGCCTCACCGAGCCGCATCACGGTTCGGATGCGACCCACATGGAGACGCGCGCGGTGCCGGCGACGCGCGACAACGTCAAGGGCTGGATCATCAACGGCGAGAAGATGTGGACCACCGGGATGCACGTCGCCACGCACTGCGCGCTGTTCGCGCGCACGAGCGGCAACGATGGCGATGCCCGCGGCATCACCTGCTTCCTGGTGCCCGCGAAGAGCCATGGCGTCAGGATCGAAGAATACATGTGGACCTTCAACATGCCGACCGATCACCCCCGCGTCAGCTTCACCGACGTCTTCGTTCCGGAGGATGCGCTGTTCGGCGAAGTCGGCCGCGGCCTGTCGCTGGCGCAGTGCTTCGTGCACCAGAATCGCATCCGGCAGGCGGCGAGCTCGCTGGGCGCTGCGGTGTACTGCATCAACGAAAGTGTGAAATATGCGCGCGAACGAAAGCCGTTCGGCAGGGCGCTCGCCGAGAACCAGGCGATTCAGTTTCCGCTGGTCGAGCTCGCCACGCAGGCCGAGATGCTGCGCCTCTTGATCCGCAAGACCGCCTGGGAGATGGACCAGCTCACCGAGGAGCAGATCGAGCGCACGCTGTCCGACCGCGTCTCGATGTGCAACTACTGGGCAAACCGCCTCTGCTGCGAATCCGCCGACCGCGCCATGCAGGTCCACGGCGGCATGGGTTATTCACGCCACAAGCCGTTCGAGCACATCTATCGCCACCATCGCCGCTATCGCATCACCGAAGGCAGCGAGGAGATCCAGATGCGAAAAGTGGCGGGGTTCCTGTTCGGGTATATGGGGCCGGGCAAGCATTAGTCTTTGTTGCGAGCGAAGCAATCCAGAGTCTTCTTACGGAGGCAGTCTGGATTGCTTCGTCGCAAGAGCTCCTCGCAATAACGGGGAGAGAGGCGCGTGTCTGCTTCCACACCGTCATTGCGAGCGAAGCGAAGCAATCCAGAAATGTTGCCGTGGAGGCCTCTGGACGGCTGACAAGTCTCTCCTCGCAATGACTATCAATTCACCCGCCGATCCTTCCTATCACCCCCGCTTCGCCCGGTCCTTCTCGTTCTGCGCCACGATGCTCTCGCGCGCGGTCTTCCAGTCGTCGTCGCTCCAGTCGCGGAGCTGGTAGAAATTGCCGCCCATCGCGAGCGCCTGGGCGCCGTCCATGGCGATGGTCTCGCCGTTGATCCAGTCGCAGCCGCCGGAGATCAGGAATACCGCGAGGTTCTGCAACTCCTCCATGGTGCCGACGCGGCCCATCGGGTTCATCGCCCTGGTGCGCGCGCCGGCCTCGTCGCCGGGCTTGATGCGCTTGCTCATGCCCTCGGTCGGGATCTCGCCCGGCGCAATGGTGTTGAGGCGGATGCCGTAGCGGCCCCATTCGGTGGCGAGCGACATCGTCATGGCGTGGATCGCCGACTTGCTCATCGCCGACGGCACCACATAAGGCGAGCCGTTGCGCACCCACGTCACCGTGATCGAGACGACGTTGCCGGGCTGCTTCAAAGCGATCCAGCGCTTGCCGACCGCATGAGTCACGTAGAACGTGCCGTGCATGACGATGTTGGCGACAGCGTCGAAGCCGCGCGGCGACAGCTCCTCGGTGCGCGAGATGAAATTGCCGGCGGCGTTGTTGATGAGGTCGGTGAGCGGGCCATCACGAAAGATGTTCTCCACCATCTCCTCGACCGCGAGCGCGTTGCGGATGTCGACGCCGTGGCTGGTGACGCGGCCGCCATGGAGATCCATCAGCTCGGTCGCGGTCTCGTCGCAGACGATCTTGCGCCGGCCGCAAATGTGCACGTCGGCGCCGAGCTGGAGGAAGCGCGCCGCCATCGACTTGCCGAGACCGGTGCCGCCGCCGGTCACGAGAATGCGCCGGCCGGCCAGAAGATTTTCCTTGAACATGGCTGTTTCCCCCGTAGGGATTGTCAGTTAATTGGTCGATTGACTAAATCCGGCCGCCAGCGTCCTGTAAAGCGGCACCGAACAAGAACAGGGGAGAATTGATCCATGGAAGAGCGCGTCTCGATCTCGATTTCGGAAGGCGTCGCCGACGTGCGCCTGGCGCGCGCCGACAAGATGAATGCGCTGGATCAGGCCATGTTCGAGGCGCTCGTCGCTGCAACCGACCGGCTTTCGAAGGAAAAAGGCGTGCGTGTCGTCGTGCTGTCCGGCGAGGGCCGCGCCTTCTGCGCCGGCCTCGACATGGGGCGTTTTGCCGCCATGAAGGAGAAGGGCGGCAACGGAATTCCGGGCGGCGAAAATCGCGATCTCACCACGCGCACGCATGGCCAGGCGAACTTCCCGCAACAGGCGGTGTGGGGCTGGCGTCAGCTTCCGGTTCCAGTGATCGCAGCCGTGCATGGCGTCGCGTTCGGCGGCGGCTTCCAGCTCGCGCTCGGCGCCGACATGCGCTTTCTCAGCTCAGATGCGCGGATGTCGATCATGGAGATCAAATGGGGTCTCGTCCCCGACATGGCGGGCACGCCGATCCTGGCTTCGCTCGTGCGCGACGATATCCTGCGCGATCTCACCTATACGGGCCGTATCTTCTCCGCAGAGGAGGCGATGATTTACGGCCTCGCCACCCGCATCTGCGACGATCCGCGCGCTGCGGCGCTGGAAGTCGCGCGCGAGATTGCCGGCAAGAGCCCCGATGCGATCCGTGCGGCGAAGCGGATGCTGAACAATCTCTCGGTCGATCCCGGCCCCGCGCTGCTCGCCGAGTCCGTCGAGCAGCAGAAGCTGATCGGCAGTCCGAACCAGACCGAAGCGGTGCGCTCAAATCTGGAAAAGCGCGCGGCGAAGTTTGCGGATTGATTTGCCGTCGTTCCGGGGCGATGCGCAGCATCGAACTAAGGCGCGCAATTGCGCACCTGAGAACCTCGAGATTCCGGGTCTGGTCCTTCGGGCCATCCCGGAATGACAACGTAGCGAAAAAGAAAAAACAACAATGAGCGAAACGTCCCAATTCCTCGGCATCGTGTCCGGCGAGCGCCGTCGTTCCCACACCGAAGTCGCCAATCGCGCCGACCGCATCGCCTCGGGCCTCGCCAAGATCGGTGTCCGCCAGGGCGATTGCGTCTGCATGCTGATGCGCAACGACATCGCCTTCCTGGAATCGGCCTACGCCGCGATGCGCCTCGGCGCCTATGGCGTGCCGATCAACTGGCATTTCAAGCCGGAAGAGATCACCTACATCCTCGAGGACTCCGGCACCGCGGTCCTGATCGCGCATGCCGACATGCTGCACGGTTTGCGCAATGCCATACCGAAGGGCGTCACCGTGCTCAGCGTGCCGACGCCGCCGGAGATCCTGTCCAACTACAAGATCGATCCGGATCATCTGGCGACGCCGAACTTCGCGATCGATTTCGAGACGTGGCTCGCGCAGCACCGGCCCTATGACGGACCGGTCGTGCCGCAGCCCATGAACATGATCTACACTTCGGGCACAACCGGCCATCCCAAGGGCGTCCGCCGCAATGCGCCGACGCCGGAGCAGCAGGCGGCCGGCGAGCGCATGCGCGCGATGATCTATGGGCTCAAGCCCGGCGCTCGCGCGCTGCTGCCGGGCCCGCTCTATCATTCCGCGCCGAACTCGTTCGGCATCCGCGCCGGCAGGCTCGGCGGGGTTCTGGTGCTGATGCCGCGCTTCGAGGCGGAGGAGTTCCTGGAAGCAATCGAGCGATACAAGATCGACACCATCTTCATGGTGCCGACCATGTTCATTCGCCTGATGAAGCTGCCGGAGGCGGTCCGCAAGAAGTACGACGTCTCCTCGCTCCGCCACATCATCCATGCCGCCGCACCGTGCCCGGCCGACGTCAAGCGCGCCATGATCGAATGGTGGGGGCCGGTGATCTACGAATTCTACGGCTCGACCGAATCCAGCGCCGTCACCTTTGCGACCTCGGAGGACGCGCTGAAGAAGCCCGGCACGGTCGGCAAGATCTCGCCCGGCGCCGAGCTGCGCTTCATCGGCGAGGACGGCCGCATGCTCGGCGTGGGCGAGATCGGCGAGATCTATTCCCGCATGGCTGAGATGGCCGATTTCACCTACCACAACAAGCCGGAGAAGCGCGCCGAGATCGACCGCGGCGGCTTCATCACCTCGGGCGATGTCGGCTACATCGACGAGGACGGCTACGTCTTCATCTGCGACCGCAAGCGCGACATGGTGATCTCTGGCGGCGTCAACATCTATCCGGCCGAGATCGAATCCGTGCTGCATGCCGTGCCCGGCGTGCATGATTGCGCCGTGTTCGGCATCCCCGACGCCGAATTCGGCGAGGCGCTGATGGCCGTGGTCGAGCCGCAGCCGGGCGTGGCGCTCGAGGCGTCCGACGTCCGGGTCGCGCTGAAGGCGCATCTGGCCGATTACAAGGTGCCCAAGCACATCGAGATCCGCACCGGACTGCCGCGCGAAGATTCCGGGAAAATCTTCAAGCGCCGCCTGCGCGATCCCTATTGGGAGCAGGCGGGGCGAAAGATTTGAGGCGGTGCCGTAGGGTGGGCAAAGCGCCCGCCGTAGCTCGAAGAGCGAAGGCGGAGGCGTGCCCACCATATTCGCTTATGGAGACAGATCGTGGGCACGGCGCAAATGCGCCTTTGCCCACCTTACGGGACAACGGATGGGGAGACATATGACCGACGCGACCAACGAAGTCCTCTACACCGTCGCCGATCACATCGCGACCATCACGCTGAACGCGCCGGAGCGCATGAACACCATCTCCGGCTCGATGCTGAACGATCTCGCGCGGTTACTCACCGAAGCCAATGAGGACAAGAACGTCCGCGTCGTGATCCTCACCGGCAAGGGCAGGGCGTTCTGCGCCGGCCTCGACCTGCGCAAGGAGCGCGACGGCAACGGCCTCAGCGCCGCGTCCTCGCCGACGACGATCAACCTCCGCAACACGCCGCCCACTGTGCTCCAGGCGATGGACAAGCCGACGATCTGCGCCGTGAATGGCGGCGCTGCCGGCTACGGCATGGACACCGCGCTCGGCTGCGACATCCGCGTCATGGCGGAATCCGCCAAGCTTGCCGCTGCCTTCGTCAAGCGTGGCGTCGTGCCGGAATCCGGCGGCACCTGGCTGTTGCCGCGCATGCTGGGCTGGGCGAAGGCTTCCGAGCTGATCTTCACGGGCCGCACGCTCAGCGCGCGCGAATGTCTGGAATGGGGCCTCGCCAACGAGGTCGTGCCGGATGCCGACCTGATCACTCGCGCGACTGCGATCGCCCGCGAGATCGCCGCCAATGCGCCGCTGGCGGTGCAGGCCTCCAAGCGCATGATGCGGATGGGGCTGAACGAGAATTTCTCCGACCACGTCCATCACGTCTATCTCCAGCTCCTGCCGCTGTTCAAAACCCAGGACATGGCCGAAGGCATGAAGGCCTTCATGGAAAAGCGGGAGCCGAAATTCGAGGGACGGTAGGCGGTTGTCCGTAGCCCCGGAGGAATCGCATGTCGGAGCGATTTCGCCTGCGGCCATCCTTCGAGACGCCCGCCGTCGGCGGGCCCTCAGGATGAGGACCTGGTGTGCGGCGCCACCTTCAACGGGCGCCAATGCTGCTTAGCCTCATCCTGAGGAGACCGCGAAGCGGTCGTCTCGAAGGACGAGGCGCGCGCTCCGCTCGCGGAAAATGCGATATGCGCTTCATCCGGGGCTAGGCCGTCTTCGCAGGGACAGATTTCGTCCCTATATGAACGGAGTCACTGACTTCCGGATCGTCCCATGACCCCCGTATCCATGCTCCTGAACATCCTCTGGATCCTCATCGGCGGCGCCTGGATGGCGTTCGGCTGGGTGATCGCCGCGGTCATCATGGCCATCACCATCATCGGCCTGCCCTGGGCGCGGGCGGCGTTCAACATCGCCGTCTACACCCTGCTGCCGTTCGGCTCGCGCGCGGTCAACCGCTACGACGTGACCGGCGTCGAGGATATCGGCACCGGCCCGCTCGGGGTGATCGGCAACATCATCTGGTTCGTGCTGGCCGGCTGGTGGCTGGCGCTCGGCCACCTCCTGACCGCGCTGGTGCTGGCCGTGACCATCATCGGCATCCCCTTCGCCTGGGCCCATCTGAAGCTCGCAGGGATAGCGCTGTGGCCGATCGGCAAGGTGATCGTGCCGGCTTGAGGCGAACGCGTAGGATGGGTAGAGCGCCAGCGAAACCCATCAATTTATCCGCCGGAGACGAGGCATGATGGGTTTCGCAAGGGCTCAACCCATCCTACGTGCTGCGTGCCTCTATGGGCGGGCCTCGCTCAAGGACGAACACGGATGATCGTATTCCCCTTGCGTCGCTCGGCCGGATTCAAGGCGGCGACGGCTTCGTCAAGGGTTGAGACCTTGCCGATGCTTGCCCGTAGTCGTCCGTCCCGCACCCGCTGGACGATCTCGCTCAGTTGGGCGCGATCCGGCTCGACGACGAAGTCGACCGCCAGGCCCTCGGAGGGCCGCGCCTCGGCCGGCCCGACGACGGTCACCAGTGTTCCTCCGGCTCGAATCCGTTCTACGGACTGCTTCTGTATGTCGCCGCCGATAACATCGAATACCAGATCGACTTCGCCGACGTCTTTCAGCGAGTCATGGTCGAGGTCGACGAACTCCTTCGCGCCGAAGTCGAGCACCGTCTGACGGTCGGCGGCGCGTCCGGTGCCGATGACGTAGGCGCCCGCCTCTCGTGCGAGTTGCGTCACCATCGACCCGACTGCGCCGGCCGCGCCGTGTGCGAGGATGCTCTGTCCCGCCTGAAGGCGGCCATGCTGGAACAGCCCTTGCCATGCGGTCAGGCCCGAGACCGGCAGGCTCGCGCCCACTGTGAAGTCGACGTCGCCCGGGAGCGGCGCGAGGTTGCGCGCCTCGATCGCCACATACTCGGCCAGCGTGCCGTCGCGATACCAGTCCGCGAGGCCGAACACCCGCTGTCCCAACACCAGTCCTGTCGTTCCATATCCAAGAGCGCTGACCACTCCGGCGAGCTCGTGCCCAGGGATCGACGGTGTTCGGTCGTGATCGAGGCGATCAGTCCAGGTCGAAGGCCAGGTCAGCTCAGTCGGGACAAATCTCGCCGCATGAACCTGGACCACGACGTCGTTTATCGCAGCCTGCGGCTCGGGCCGGTCCACCAGCTTCATCCCTGCCGTTCCAGCGGCCTGATCCGTTACAGCGATCGCCTTCATGGGATTATCTCCTTGGTCATTGTCCCTTGATGCAACTGTTGCTGGCATCGCGAGCGCGACGGCCATCCACAAACGACCAGACAGTGTGGAAGTGTCTGCGATCTGCGCTGTCTGCATTGACCGGGGCTTCCACTGAGACTGTCGATTGGGATCGCTTCGGTCGTGGCACCAGCAGGTAGATGCGTTGTGCCTGGTCATGACACCAGTACCAAGATTGGAGATTTTGGCTGTACCAAGCGCATTGAGACGGCGAACAGATTGAGCTCGTAAGATGGATAGAGCGCCAGCGAAACCCATCAATCCATCCGCCGGAGACGAGGCATGATGAGTTTCGCAAGGGCTCAACCCATCCTACGTGCTCGGCCTTCGGCGGCGAAGCGGAAGTCGCGCGGCTTGCGTAGCCTCGGCGGCATGTAACCCTGAGGCGAAGTCGTTGGCGGTCAACGCGTATGCGTAACGAGCGCCTTCGACATTGGATAGCCGGAGCCGGTACCGAAATTGCCGACGGGCTGGCCGTCCGCCGTATAGCCGTTGGAGCCATAAAATCGAAGGGCGGTTTCGGTGCTAGTCAGGGTGCATCGCGTGTTGCCTCGCTCCAGCGCTCGTGCTTCGAGCGCACGAAGCAACGCACGACTGATGCCACGGAATCTCACGTCGGGAGAAACGTAGTTCAAAGTAATTTGGCCCGGCGTCAGTGACCGATCCCACAGCGAGAATGTCATTCTCCTCAGCGGCTACGAGCACCGAATTTCCAGGCTGCTTGATCCAAGAGACAAAAATCTCGGGAGTCTTATTTCCCGACCATCGCTCTAAGATGGCGCTATCGTTCTTATGATCGGCCGCGCATAGCTCTGCTATCGAGCGCCTCATAACGAGGCAAGCGGCCTCTGCGTCCTCAATCTCGGCATCCCGAATTTCCATCCGGCAACTATGTACAGAATGCCTCGCTTCACAACCGCAAGATGCGATTTCGGCTCGCCAGCTTCTCGCGCCCAGAGACGAACAGAGAGGCGGCAGCAGCGGGGCGGCTGTCGTGGTGGAGCGGACGTCGGTCTGTCACGACAGCTCGTAGGATGGGTAGAGCGCCAGCGAAATCCATCAATCTGCTCTCAGATGACGAAACAGGATGGGTTTCGCTTCGCTCTACCCATCCTACGCCGTCATACAATCCCTCGCGTTGCCCGACGGGCAAACCACGCCACATGCTGGTCAAGGGACGGGCTCGCAAATATTCCGATTGACCGAATTTGCAGTTTCGGTTAAACCGCATTCCATCCCGGCCCGTCGAAGGGACGTTTCGCGATCGTCACGATACGTAGGCTGGGATGCGATGGACGCGGCAGCGCCGGCGCGTGACGGGATGGCAGGGCGGGTTGAGGCCCGTGAGTCGTCACGATCCGCGGTACGACACGGCGCGGTCACAGCGTGTCTTTTCGGCATTGGGGGCGAGCACGCGCGAGCCTCCGATTGTCCGGGGAGGGACGTCCGCGGACGGCAAAAGCGTGTGGTCCTGACGCCCGGGGTCTGTGCGTCAAGGCTTGCGGTGGTGAGGCGGCCCGACCGGGTGCGCGCATCTGAAATCCGCAAGGCGACGGGGGCAATAGTGCATCGCTCCCCGGGGAGAGCGCGCCATAAGCCGTAACACCATTGCGCAGGGAAGGCCGGGATGCCCCGGCGTCACCTGTGGTCACCCCGCGTGCGTCTTGTCGCGTGCGGACCCTGGGTGTCAGCCGGCGCCCGGCCTTCCCCGCGCCCTTTCTTCTCGATGAGGGCGAAACGGACAGCAAAACTCGGGCGACACGCGCCGCGAGATCGCGAAGGCATGTTTATTTCCAGAACTGGCTCATCTCTCGTGCCCCGGACGCAGGGCAGCGCGACGCGTCTTCGCGGCGTGGTGCGCTGCAGAGCCGGGGCCCAGACTATTGCGAGCGATGATGCGGCTTCTGCTGCGTCCCGGCTCTGCGCAGCAACGCTAAAGGCGTTGCAGCGCGTCCGGGACACGGATGCCGCCGACGGTGTGCGCCGCCCCCAAGTTCATCTTGCGCTGCGGCAGAAAAATATCGCACACTCCTTCGGACCAGGGAGCCAAGGGAGCTCTAGAAGGAGCGAGCCATGTCCCTCCAGACCGTACCATCCGACGCCACCGAGCATCGTCCCAACCGCCCTGAGGACGTTCAGGTCACGGAAGCAGAGGCGCGGTTGCGCGACGACATCCGCCTGCTCGGGCGCATCCTCGGCGACACCGTGCGCGACCAGGAGGGCGCCGACGTGTTCGACCTGGTCGAGCGCATCCGGCAGACCTCGATCCGGTTCCACCGCGACGAGGACCGGCTTGCGCGCCGCGAGCTCGAACAGATCCTCGACAGCATGTCGATCTCGGAGACGGTGCGGATCGTCCGCGCCTTCAGCTATTTCTCCCACCTCGCCAACATCGCCGAGGACCAGAACAACATTCGCCAGATGCGCGCCCGCGCCGCTGCCAAAAGCGACGGATCCGGCGTGCTGGCGGAGACGCTGGCGCACGCCAAGGCGGCGGGCATCGGGCCCGACCAGCTCCGCAACTTCTTCAAGGGTGCGCTGGTCAGCCCGGTTCTGACCGCGCATCCGACCGAAGTTCGCCGCAAGAGCACCATGGACCGCGAGATGGAGGTCGCAGGCCTGCTCGACCGCCGCGAGCGCGTCGCGCTGACCGCGGAGGAGGCCGATGCCAGCGACGAGCAGCTTCGCCGCGAGGTGCTGACGCTGTGGCAGACCAATCTGCTGCGCCGGACCAAGCTCACCGTGCTCGACGAGGTCGCCAACGGCCTGGCGTTCTACGACTACACCTTCCTGCGCGAGGTGCCGCGCCTGGTCAACGCGCTGGAGGATCGGCTGGAGGAGGGCGGCGAGCAGGCGGCGGGCGAGATCGCCTCGTTCCTGCGCATGGGCAGCTGGATCGGCGGCGACCGCGACGGCAATCCGTTCGTCACCGCCGACGTGATGCGCGGTACGCTGCGGCTGCAGTCGAGCCGGGTGATGCAGTTCTATCTGAACGAGCTGCACGTGCTCGGCTCCGAGCTGTCGATCGCAGCCCATCTCGCCGACGTCTCCGAGGAGCTGCGCAATTTGGCGGAGCGCTCGCCGGACACCTCGCCGCACCGGAGCGGCGAGCCCTATCGTCTGGGCG
>NZ_AJQE01000222.1 GCF_000261685.1 Bradyrhizobium genomosp. I (2014)
CGGCTCACCGCCACGGCCGAAAAGCTCGAGGTCGAGATCACCCGGCGGCCGGTCGGCAAGGGCAAGCCCTATGAAGGCGTCAGGGAGCTGCTGGCCGATCTCGACGTGCTGCACCGTTCGCTGATCTCCAACAATGCCCGCGTCATCGCCCGCGGCCGGCTGCGGCTGCTCCGCCGCGCGGTGGACTGCTTCGGCTTCCATCTGGCGCGGCTCGACATCCGCCAGAACTCGGCCGTGCACGAGCGCACCATCGCCGAGCTGATGGATGCCGCCAATCCCGGCATGTCCTATCTCGCCCTCGGCGAGGAGGCGCGCATCTCGCTGCTCACCAACGAATTGCGCTCGACGCGCGCGCTGGTGTCGCCGTTCGTCAAGTACAGCGACGAGACCATGGGCGAGCTCAACGTCTTCCATGCCGCCGCGGAAGCGCATGCGAAGTTCGGCTCGGATGCCATCCCCCAATGCATCATCTCGATGTGCAAGGGCATGTCGGACATGCTCGAGGTCGCGGTGCTCCTGAAGGAGGTCGGCCTCGTCCATCCCTCCGGACGCAGCGCCATCAACATCGTGCCGCTGTTCGAGACCATCGAGGATCTGCAGGCTTCATCCGGCATCATGGATCGCATGCTGTCGCTGCACGATTACCGCCGGCTGGTCGACAGCCGCGGCAGCGTGCAGGAGGTCATGCTCGGCTATTCCGACAGCAACAAGGACGGCGGCTTCGTCACCTCGGGCTGGGAGCTCTACAAGGCCGAGATCGGCCTCGTCGACGTGTTCGAACGGCATCATGTGCGGTTGCGCCTGTTCCACGGTCGCGGCGGTTCGGTCGGCCGTGGCGGCGGTCCGAGCTATGACGCCATCATCGCCCAGCCCGGCGGCGCGGTGAACGGCCAGATCCGTATCACCGAGCAGGGCGAGATCATCTCGTCGAAATATTCCAACGCGGAAGTTGGCCGCAACAATCTGGAGATCCTCGCGGCGGCGACGCTCGAGGCAAGCCTGCTGCATCCGCGCCGGAGCGCGCCGCAACGCGAATACCTGGTCGCGATGGACGAGCTTTCCAATCTCGCTTTCAAGGCCTATCGCGGTCTCGTCTACGAGACCGACGGCTTCGTCGATTATTTCTGGGCTTCCACCGTCATCAACGAGATCGCGACCCTGAACATCGGCAGCCGCCCGGCCTCGCGCAAGAAGACCCGCGCGATCGAGGACCTTCGCGCCATCCCCTGGGTGTTCTCCTGGGCGCAATGCCGCCTGATGCTGCCGGGCTGGTATGGTTTCGGCAGCGCGGTCGAGCAGTGGATCGCGGAGCATCCCGACAAGGGCATGCCGTTCCTGAAAGAGCTCTATCAGGAATGGCCGTTCTTCCGCATGCTCCTGTCCAACATGGACATGGTGCTGGCGAAGAGCTCGATCGCGATCGCCTCGCGCTATGCCGAACTGGTGCCGGACGAAGCGTTGCGCGAGAAGATCTTCGGCCGCATCCGCCGCGAATGGCACGCCTCGATAGAGACGCTGCTCGACATCATGGGCCAGGACCGGTTGCTTCAGAGCAATCCGCTGCTGGAGCGCTCGGTGCGCCACCGCTTCCCCTATCTCGATCCGCTCAACCATGTGCAGGTCGAGCTCTTGAAGGAGCACCGCGCCCAGAACCCGGACGAGCAGGTGCTGCGCGGGATTCAGCTGACCATCAACGGCATCTCGGCGGGGTTGCGGAATACGGGGTAGCCCCACCCCGTCGTTCCGGGGCGATGCGAAGCATCGAACCCGGAACCTCGAGATTCCGGGTTCGGCTCTACGAGCCGCCCCGGAATGACGGCACCAATTTCAACAGAAATGCGCGCCTTGCGTCTCCACATAGACCGCATAGAGCGACTGGCTCGCGGTCATGAACAGGCGGTTGCGCTTCTTGCCGCCGAAGCAGACGTTGGCGCAGGTCTCGGGCAAGAGGATCTGCCCGATGCGCGCGCCGTCGCTGGCTGCGAACACCTGCACGCCGTCATAGCCGGGACCGACCCAGCCGGCACCGACCCAGATGTTGCCTTCAGTGTCGACGCGCAAGCCGTCGGGGAAGCCCGACTTGCCCTCGAGCTTCATGTCGATCAGCTTCTTGGGGTTGGACAGCTTCGCCCCGTCGATGTCGTAGGACCACACCACGTTCTCGGCCTGCGGGTAATGCGTGATGCCGGTGTCGCAGACATAGAGCTTCTTGTAGTCGTGGCTGAAGGCAATGCCGTTCGGCTTGAACGGCTCGTCGGCGACTTTCGCGAGCTGTCCGGTCTGGGTGTCCAGGCGATAGACGGCTTCCTTCTGGTGCGGCTGCAGCGAGCCGGTCTTGGCGAGCTTGCCTTCGTAGATGCTGATCGCACCATAACCGGGATCTGTGAACCAGATCGCCTTGTCGTTGGGGTGCACCACCATGTCGTTCGGGCCGTTGAGCGGCTTGCCGCCCGCCTGCTCGGCCAGAGTCGTCACCGAGCCGTCGTGCTCGTAGCGGACGAGGCGGGTGCGCTCGGCGGTGAGCTGGCGTCCCTCGGTGTCGAACGAGTTGCCGTTGGCCTCGTTCGACGGCTTGTGGAACTGCTCGGAGATGTGGCCGTCGTCGTCGAGATAACGGAGCTGCCGGTTGGCCGGGATATCGCTCCAGACGAGATATTGCCCCTGCGCATTCCACGCCGGCCCCTCGGCCCAGAGGCAGCCGGTGTAGAGCCGCTTGATCGCGGTGTTACCGACCTTGGCCTTGAAGCGCTTGGGATCGATGACGACGATGTCGGGGTCGGGATAGCGCTGCGGCTCGGCATTGGCGCCGAAGTCGCGGGCCTCAGTGCGCGAGGCGAGCAGAGCGGTCGCGGCGGCGGTTGCTGCTCCCTTGAGAAACGTGCGGCGGCCGAGGCCGCCGTGCCCACTTACAGTGATGTCGTTGGAGTTGGTCAGCATTCTTGTCATGGTTTCCTCCCAAAGATTGTTGGGAGGAGCACCATTCGCCCGCAATCGGGCATAAAGCGGAGCAATCTCCGGCCGAGACAACCGGAGATCGCAGGGCAGGGATGCCGGAAATGCGGCTAGACGGGATCCCAGGTGAAGATGTCGGCCGAGCGGTCGAGCTTGTAGAACGAGCCCTTCAGCGCCGGCATGCCGTGTTCGGCGATCGATTGCGGCGTCCAGCCTTCGCTCCGCTGCACCGAGCGGATCGGGCGGTTCTGGCTGAACAGGAAGATCTCGTTCATGCGCACGCCGAAGATCTGCCCGGTGACGTCCTTGGCGGAATCGCCGAGCAGATATCCGCACAGCGGGGCGATCTTCTCCGGCCCCATCTGCTTGATCTTCTCGACCCGCGCCTTCTCCGCCTCGGTCTCGGTCGGGATGGTCCCGATCATGCGCGTCCAGGCGAACGGCGAGACGCAGTTGGAGCGGACGTTGAAGCGGCCCATGTCGAGCGCGATCGACTTGGAGAGCCCGACGATGCCGAGCTTGGCGGCGGCATAGTTGGCCTGGCCGAAATTGCCGATCAGGCCCGAGGTCGAGGTGAAGTGCACGAAGGAGCCAGACTCCTGCTCGCGGAAGATGCGGGCGGCGGCGTGGCTGACATAGAACGAGCCCATCAGATGCACCTTGATGACGGCCTCGAACGCCTCCACGCTCATCTTGTGGAAGATCATGTCGCGCAGGATGCCGGCATTGTTGACGACGCCGTCGAGCCGGCCGAAATGATCGGTCGCGGTCTTCACGATCTTGCTCGCCGGGATCGCTTCCGCGACCGACTCGAAATTGGCGACCGCCGTGCCGCCGCGCTTCTTGATCTCCTCGACCACTTCCTCGGCCGGAGCCGCGTTCGAGCCGGCGCCGTCGGCGGCGCCGCCGGGATCGTTGACGACGACCTTGGCGCCTTCGCCCGCGCAGAGCAGCGCGATCTCGCGCCCGATGCCGCGGCCTGCGCCGGTGACGATGATGACCTTGTCCTGCAGTGATTTGCTCATGGGGGTGCCTCCTGTTGCCTTTGCCGCCGCGGCTAACTCAGCTCGTCATGCGCGGGCTTGACCCGCGCATCCATCTTCAGAAGAGGATGGATTGCCGGGTCAAGCCCGGCAATGACGAACATATGTCGTCCGCGCGCCGCCCTACCTCTCGTTCGTGAACACGATCGTGCCTGATGCCGCGAACATGCCGCCGACCCCGTGGCACACTGAAATCTTCGCGTTCGGCACCTGCGCCGGCGCAATCCCGCGCATCTGGCGCACGCTCTCCTGCAGCGCGTACATGCCGTACATGCCCGAATGCATGTAGGAGAGGCCGCCGCCATTGGTGTTGAGCGGAAGCTTGGCCCCGGGCCGCGTGTTGCCGTCCGCGATGAATTTTCCGGTCTCCTCATAGGACATGAAGCCGAGATCGCCGAGCCCGAACAGGGGCAGGTGCGCAAACGCATCGTAGATCATGAGATGGTCGACGTCCTTGTGCGCGATGCCGGCCTCCTTGAACGCCAGCGGCCCCGCGGTCTTGAACGCGCGCGAGGAGTTGAACGTCTCCATCTGGCTGACCATCGGCGTTTCCACGCTCTCCCCGGTGCCCATGATGTAGACGGGCTTCCTCGGAAAATCCCTGGCGCGGTCGGCCGAGGTCAGGATCAGCGCACCGCCGCCGTCGGTGACGAGGCAGCACTGCAGGAGGCGGAACGGATAGGCGATCATGCGCGAGTTGAGCACATCAGCGACCGTGATCGGGTCCTTCATCATCGCCCGCGGATTCTTCGCCGCCCATTCCCGCTGCACCACCGCCACCGAAGCAAGCTGCTCATGCGTGATGCCATAGGTCTTCATGAAGCGCAGCACGGGGATCGGGAACATGCTGGGCGGACCGTAGACGCCGTAGGGCGCCTCGAACTGGCCGTTGAGGCTGTCCGCCGGCGTCGAGCGCGGCAATTTGCCGATCATCGACTTGCCGCTCTCGGCATGAGTGATCAGCACGGTCTTGCACAGGCCGGCCTCGATCGCCGCCGCGGCATGGCGGACATGGAGCATGAACGAGCAGCCGCCGACCGAGGTGCCGTCCACCCAGGTCGGCTTGATGCCGAGATAGTGGCAGACCTGCTGCGGCGTCTCGACCGCGGTGGCAAAGCCGTCGATGTCGGAAAGCCTCAGGCCGGCATCTGCGATTGCATTGAGCGCCGCATCGGCGTGCAGCTGGAGCTGCGAGGCGTTGGGGATGACACCGAGCTCGGTGGTCTCGGCCGCGCCGACGACGGCAACCTGGTTCCTGCGCATGGCTTACCCCTTCGCCGGACGGAACACGGGGAGGGTGATCTTGTCGTCGAGCGCCTCGAAGGCGACCTCGAGCTTCATGTCGAGCTCGAGCGCTTCCGGGGTCTGCGGGCAGTCGATGATGTTGCTCATCATCCGCGGCCCCTCGTCGAGCTCGACCACGGCGATCGCATAAGGCGGCGTGAAGCCGGGCGCCGCGGGGCGATGGTTGATCACGTAGCTGTAGAGGAAGCCCTTGCCGCTCGCCTTGAAGATGCTGACCTTGCGCGAGGCGCAGGACGGGCAGAACGGGCGCGGCGGAAAGTAGACATGCGCGCAGGCGTCGCAGCGCTGCAGGCGCAATTCGCCCGCTTTCGTGCCATCCCAGAAATGCTGGGTCTCGGGCGTCGGTTTCGGTCGCGCGCGTTGCGGTTCGGCCATATTGGCGGCTCCTCCCAAGAGACGGGCTTCACGCCCGCCTGTTTCGATCTTGATGCGACAATCGGCTATCATGCGTCAACGGTCCAGCAATGCGCATGCATGCCATCATGCGCACAATGCTTGTGTCGAACCGAGGCCGCGCTATAGATTGCGGCGCCAATATTCCGTGAGACAGACATGCCCGATTTTCCGACACTGGCGAAGCTCGCCGAAGACCTCGAAAGCGGCCGCACCACTTCCCGCAAGCTGGTCGAGGCATGCATCGCCAGGATCGCCGATCCCGCCGGCGAGGGCGAGCGCGTCTTCATCCATGTCGACAAGGACGCCGCGCTGGCGGCGGCCGATGCAATGGACGGCTTGCGCAAGGTGAAGGCGGCGCCGTCGCGCTATGCCGGCATCCCGATCTCGATCAAGGACCTGTTCGACATCAAGGGCCAGGTGACGCGCGCCGGCTCGCGCGCGCTCGACGATTCGCCGCCTGCCGAGCAGGATGCCGCGACGGTGGCGCGGCTGCGCAGGGCCGGCTTCGTCGTGATCGGTCGCACCAACATGACCGAGTTCGCCTATTCGGGCATCGGCATCAATCCGCATTACGGCACGCCGAAAGGTGCCTGGAACCGGTCCGAAGGCCACGTGCCCGGGGGCTCGTCCTCGGGCGCGGCGGTGTCCGTGCTCGACGGCATGGCGCATGGCGCGCTCGGCACCGACACCGGCGGCTCCTGCCGGATTCCGGCGGCTTTCAACGGCATTGTCGGCTACAAGCCGACGCAGCGCCGCGTTCCGCTCGACGGCTCCGTGCCGCTCTCGTTCTCGCTCGATAGCATCGGCCCGTTGGCACGATCGGTCAGCTGCTGTGCCATACTCGATGCCGTGCTCGCGAGCGAGCCGATCGCCGCATTGAAGCCGCGGCCGATCCAGGGCATGCGGCTCGCGGTGCCCACCACGATCGCGCTCGACGACCTCGATGCGGACGTGGCCAGGACGTTCGAGCGTGCCTTGAAGACGCTTGCCGATCACGGCGCCATCATCGAGCGCATCGAGATGGCGGAATTCCACGACATCGGCCCGATGAACGCCAAGGGTGGCTTTGCCGCCTCCGAAAGCTACGCTTGGCACCGCTATCTCATCACCGCCAAGGGCGACGTCTATGATCCCAGGGTCGCCGTGCGCATCATGCGCGGCGAGGCGCAGAGCGCGGCCGATTACATCGATCTCCTCAACGAGCGTCGCTCGCTGATCGCCCGCGTCAATGCGCGTATCGCGCCCTATGACGCGCTGGTGCTGCCGACCACCGCCAACACGCCGCCGAAGATCGCCGATCTCGCCGACGACAAGGCGTTCACCTCCCAGAATTTGCGCGCGCTGCGCAACTGCACCCTGATCAACATGATCGATGGCTGTGCCATTTCGATCCCTTCGCATCGTGCGGGCGACGTCCCGGTCGGCCTGATGCTGGCGGGCGCAGGCGGCTCGGACCGTCGCATCTTCGAACTTGCTGCCGGCATGGAGGCCTTCATTCGTGTTTGACCTCACTTTCACCATCGACGCCCAGGACACCACCACGCCGCTGACGCTGGCGATCGACCAGATGGTCATCGCCGGCTGGACCGGCCGCGACACGATCGCGCGCGACAAGCACATCGCCGAGCTGCAGGAGATGGGCATCGCCCCGCCGGCCTCGACGCCGATCTACTATCGCGGCTCGGCGCGGCGCCTGACCCAGGAAGACCGCATCGAATGCACCGGTGGAGATTCGTCCGGTGAGGTCGAGTTCGTGCTGATCGGCTGGCAGGGCCGCATTTTCGTCGGCTGCGGCTCGGATCATACCGACCGCAAGGTCGAGGCCTACAACGTCACGGTCTCCAAGCAGATGTGCGACAAGCCGATCGCTTCGACGCTGTGGGAGCTCGAGGACGTCATCGGCCACTGGGACAGGATGATTTTGCGCTCCTACGCCACCATCAAGGGCGAGCGCGTGCTCTACCAGGAAGGCACGCTCGACGCGATGCTGCCGGTCACCGAGCTCATCGCGCGCGGCTTTGACGGTGGCAAGTTCCCCGACGGCTGCGCCATGTTCGGCGGCACGTTCGCCGCCAAGGGTGGCATCCGCCCGGCGGAGCGCTTCGACTTCGAGCTCGAGGATCCCGTGCTGAAGCGCAGGATCAGGCATGGATACGACGTGCTGACGCTGCCGGTAAGAGGCTGAGCTCTCTCCGCTCCCAATGACGAGGAGATAGTCATCGGAAATCGGGTGGCGGGGCGGACGTCGGACTGCAAAGGTGATTGCTATGACAATGACCGCGCGAAAGTCAGCCCAATCCGCCGTTCCCGACCTCACAGCTCATGTCGATACCCTCGACTGGCCACAAATCACCGCCGAGCTCGACAGCCACGGCTGCGCCATCCTCAAGGGCCTGCTGACGCCAGACCAGTGCCGCGCCATCGCCGCGCTCTATTCGGACGATGCGCAATTCCGCAGCCGCATCGTCATGGGCCGCCACGGCTTCGGCCGCGGCGAGTACAAGTATTTCGCCTATCCGCTGCCCGATTTGATCGGACAGCTCCGCCCGGCGCTGTACGCGCATCTTCAAGACGTCGCCAATCGCTGGAACGAGGCGATGGGGATAGATATCCGCTATCCCACAGCGCATGCGGCGTTCCTGAAGCGCTGCCACGAGGCGGGGCAGGCGCGGCCGACACCGCTGCTGCTGCAATACGAGGCCGGCGACTACAATTGCCTGCACCAGGACCTCTACGGCGAGCACGTGTTCCCGCTCCAGGTCGCGATCCTCTTGTCCGAGCCCGGCCGCGATTTCACCGGCGGCGAGTTCGTGCTGACCGAGCAGCGCCCGCGCATGCAGTCCCGCGCCGAGGTGGTGCCGCTCGCGCAGGGCGATGCGGTCGCCTTCGCTGTGCATCACCGCCCGGTGCAGGGGACACGCGGCACCTACCGCGTTAATCTGCGCCATGGCGTCAGCCGGATCAGGTCCGGCCAACGCCACACCCTGGGCGTGATCTTTCACGACGCGAAATGAGCGGAGCCATTGACGGCTGATTTGTTCGATAGTGTTGCTGAAGCACAGCCGTCGCGCGAGGAGATCGCGGACGGCGCCGTGCTGCTGCGCGGATTCGTCCGGGCCATCGAAAGCGAGCTGATCGAGGCGGTGCGCGCCATCGTGGCGCGATCGCCGTTCCGCCGCATGACCACGCCCGGCGGCCATCTGATGTCGGTGGCGATGACCAATTGCGGCGAGCGCGGCTGGATCACCGATCACACCGGCTATCGCTATGACCCCATCGATCCGCGCACCGGTGCACCATGGCCGGCGATGCCGCCGGTGTTTTGCGATCTCGCCCGCCGCGCGGCGGAGCAGGGTGGTTTTACAGGCTTTGCGCCCGATGCCTGCCTCGTTAACCGCTACGAGCCCGGCACGCGGCTGTCGCTGCACCAGGATAAGGACGAGCTGGACTATTCCGCGCCGATCGTCTCGGTGTCGCTCGGCCTGCCCGCGACCTTCCTGTTTGGCGGCATGGCGCGCAGCGACAGGCCGCGGCGTTTCCGGCTGGTGCATGGCGACGTCGTCGTCTGGGGCGGGCCTAGCAGGCTCGCCTATCACGGCGTGGCGCCGCTTGCCGATGGCGAGCACGCGCTGCTCGGACGGCGGCGCATCAACCTGACCTTCCGCAAGGTGGTCTGAGGCATTCCCAAGAGGCATCGCAGTCGTCTAAGATTCTGGGAAGGGGGCGACGACATGACGACTGCACAGATATCGACCGGCGCGCACACGAGCGCATCGCACACGGGGCTCTATTTGGCCGTTCTGCAACTCGTGTTCACGTTGGGCTGGACGACCTATGTCATCTACCTGCCGAAGCTCGCGGCGGACGTCGGCCTTGCGCCGGCGGCCGTGATTCTTGTCCTGATGCTGGACCAGGCGATCTTCACCATCGCCGATACCGCGATGGGGATCGCGGCCGACAAGCTCATGCCCGTCGTCGGCAGGCTCGGCCTGTTCGTCGGTGTGCTGGCGGCGATCTCTTGTGCCGCCTTCGTCGCGCTGCCCTTCGTGGCCGGCATCGGTGCCGGCGCGCAGGTCTGGTTCATCGTGCTGATCGTGGTCTGGTCAATCACGTCGTCGGCCCTGCGTGCACCCCCGCTCACCCTGCTCGGCAAATACCGTGCTCGGCCGCAGGTGCCGTTCCTCGCGGCGATGGCCATGCTGGGCTATGGCGTCGCCGGCGCCGTCTCGCCCTATCTCGGCGTCGTGCTGCGCGATCACGATGCGCGGCTGCCATTCGTGATATCGAGCGCGGTGCTGCTGCTGACGGCGCTGGGCCTGTCACGGATCGAGCATGACGTGGCGCGCGACACCGCGCGGCCGATGCCGGCCGAGGCGGCAAAGCCGCTGGGCCTCGTCCCGATCGCCTTCATCGTCGCGATGGTGGCTCTGGCGCTCGGCTACCAGCTGCACTTCGCCATGAACAGCGCACCGTTCTATCTGCGCTTCGCCAAGCCGGATGAGCTGCAATGGCTGATGCCGGTGTTCTGGATCGGTTTCAACATCGCGATGTTTCCGGCGAGCCTTGTCGTCAAGCACCGGGGCGGCCTGATCGTGCTGGGCGCCGCCGGACTGTTCGGTGCGGTGGCGATTGTCGTGGCGGAGCTTGCCGGCAGCCTCAATACGCTGATCGTCGCCCAATTCCTCGCCGGCGCTGCGTGGGGATGCATGCTGATGAGCGCGGTGTCGGCCGCGCTCGCGATCGGCTCGACTGGGGCGGAAGGAAAGGTCACCGGCCTTGTCTTCTCGGCGCTGGCCCTCGGCACCTTCGCGCGGATGGCGGCGGTCGCGGGCGGCCTGCAGAAGATGCCGGACTACGCGCCGCTGCTGCACTGGGCGCCGGTCGCCTGCTGGTCGGTCGCAGGCGCGGGCCTGCTGGTGATCGCGGCTGCGCGGCTACAGGGCGGTGTCGAGCTCAAGGCTTCGGCGGGTGGATGAACGCCCAGGGGCTCACTTCCGAATCCCTGGGCACCTCGACCGAGACCAGATATGGCCCGCCATAGGCCAGCGCCTTCTCCAGCACCGCCTTGAACTGCTCCGGCGCGGTGACGCGCGCGGCCGCAACACCGAAGGATTCCGCAAGCCTGACGAAATCCGGATTGACGAGATCGGACGCCACCACGCGGCCGTCGAAATGCTGGCGCTGGTCGCGGCGGACATTGCCGTAGGCGTTGTTGTTGAACACCAGCGTTACCACGCCGATGTTGAACTGCACGGCCGTCGACAGCTCCTGCACGCCGAACATGAAGCCGCCGTCGCCGGTGATGGCGACCACGGGCTTGTCGGGGTTCGCCACCTTGGCGCCTAAGGCGGTTGGAAAGCCCGAGCCGAGCGTACCCTGGTAGCCCGAGGTGATGAAGGTGCGCGGCTCGTAGACCGGGAAGCCGTACCAGGAGGCGAAGCCGACCTGCGACAATTCATCCGTCACGATCGCATTCGCCGGCAGCACCTCGCGCAGGATGTTGAGATAGGCCATCTGCGGCTGGACGCGCTGGATCTCCGCTTGCGCCGCCGCGGTGGCCTCGCGGATGTCTCCGCGCCGGCCACGGGACCTCGCGTAGCCGACCTTCTTCACGGCCGCGACGAGATCGGCCGTGCCGGCTTTGGCATCGGCGACAATGGCCGCATCGGAGATGATCCGGCGCATCTCGGCCGGGTCGATATCGATCCGAATGGATCTCAGCCCCTTGGGCTGATAGGGCCAGCGAAAGCCCGAGGCCGGCAGCTCCGCGCGGGTGCCGATTGCGATCATCAAGTCGGTTGTCGGCCACAGTCTGTAGGCCGCCGCCATGGTCAGGCCGAGCTCATGCGCGTTGGAGACGATGCCGCGGCCGCTGCGGAAGGCAACGACGGGCGCATCGATCATCTCGGCGAGTTCGAGGATCTCCTCGCCCGCTTCGATGGCGCCGCTGCCGACGAAGATCATCGGCGCCTTGCTCGCCTTGATCAGCGCGGCCGCCCGCTTGATCAGGTCCGGATCCGGCTGCGGCGCGGGAAGCGGCCCCAGCACTTGAGCAGCCATCGTATCGGCGCGCTGCGTGAAGACGTCCCAGGGCATCTCGACCGAGGCGGGGCCGCGCCGTCCCGACATCATCTCCTGGAAGGCGCGCGCCACGACCGTCGGCGCGTTGCCGGGATATTCGATTCTATCAGCCCATTTCACATAGGTGCGCAAGGTCGCGAGCTGGTCCGGCATCTCGTGCAGATGGCCGCGGCCCTTGCCGAGAAACTGCGTCGGCACCTGCCCGGTGACGCACAGCACCGGCTCGTTGCAGCCGAACGCAGTGAGCAGAGCGGCGCTGGCATTGAGCACGCCCGGGCCGGGCACCACGCTGAAAACGCCGGGCCGGCCGCTGGAGCGCGCATAGCCGAAGGCCATGTAGCCGCAGGCCTGCTCGTGCCGCGCGCCGATCACCTTGAGCTGCGTCTGATGGAAGGCGTCGAACAGGCCGTAGACCTGCGCGCCGGGCAGGCCGAACACGGTGTCGACGCCGTGAGCAACAAGCCCGCTTACGATCGCTTCGCCGCCGGTGAGGGTGGTCATTCTGGCTGTTCCACTTCGATGATTGTTCAGGCTTCGTCGACGACGCCGTTGCGCAGGCGTCCGACGCCCTCGGCCGCGACCTCGACGACGTCGCCGGGCTTCAGGTATCGCGGTGGATCGAACCGCGCACCCGCGCCGGTCGGCGTGCCCGTCACGATGATATCGCCGGGGACGAGGGTTGCGAAGGTCGAGATATAGTTCAGGAGATAGCGGATCGGAAACATCAGCCGGCTGGTGCGATCGTCCTGCCTGAGTTCGCCGTTGACATGCGTGGTGAGACGAATGTCGGCGATCTGTGATTCAGATGTGTAAGGGACGAGCCACGGGCCGAGGCTGCCGCTGGAGTCGAAGTTCTTGCCCTGGGTGACGTTGAACTTGGCGTGGCGCAGCCAGTCGCGTACCGAGCCCTCGTTGCAGAGCGTCAGCGCGGCAATGTGGTCGAGCGCGGCGCTCTCGGGAATGTGCCGGCCTTGCTTGCCGACCACCAGCACGATCTCGCCCTCATAGTCGAGCTGCACGGACGCGCGCGGGCGCACCAGTGGCGTGTCGTGGCCGACGAAGGAGCGGGGCGAGCGCATGAACATGCTCGGATATTTCGGCGCATCCTGGCCGTCCTTGTACTCGGCATTGCGGTCGGGATAGTTGACGCCGATGCAGATGATCTTTTCCGGCGCGGGCACCGGCGGCAGCCAGGTGATCTCGCTGAGCGCGTGGTCCGGCGTGCGGCCGGCGGCCTCTTCGGCGAAGCTCACGAGCTTGCCTGCGGCGATCACCTCGCGCAGCGTCGGATAGTCCTTGCCGTAACGTGCGGAGAGATCGACGAGGCCGCCGTCCACGACGGCGCCGTAGCGGGTTGCACCTTTGACGGAATAGGTGGCGAGGCGAGGCAGCTTCATCGGCAATCTATCTCTCTTGTCGTCCCTGCGAAAGCAGGGACCCATACCGCGTGATCTATCGATAGCGCGCGATGGCAATCCCGAACGACCAAACTTCGCCAAACTCCTCCCTGTGGTTATGGGTCCCTGCTCCCCGTGCGCAATTGCGCACTAGGCAGGGACGACGGGGGAGAGAGGCTGTGCCTGTCACCGGCATCAGTCCGCCACCAGCACGTCGGCGACGAATTTCGGCTCGCGCACGGCCTGGCCCGTGAACGGCGAGCCCTGCTCGAACCAGGAGCGCGGGGCAGGCGCGCCCCACAGCGTCTGGCGGCGCGGATCGCGCAGCGACCAGCGCAGCGGTTCGTGGTCGTGATCCCCCGTGAAGTAGTCGCTGGTGTAGAGCTCGAGGCGGTGTCCGTCAGGATCGCGCACATAGAGGAAGAACGCGTTCGAGATGCCGTGGCGTCCGGGGCCGCGCTCGATGTTCTTGACGTATCCCTGCGCGGCCATGACGTCGCAGAGATGGATGATGTTCATCGCGGTCGGCGTCCAGTAGGCGAAATGGTGCAGGCGCGGACCCTTGCCGTTGGTGATGGCGAAATCATGGACGTTGCCCTTGCGATGCATCCAGGCCGCGGCGATGCGCCCGTTCGGGCCATCCTCCTCGGCATATTCGGTGAGACGGAATCCGAGCCGGGCGTAGAATTCCATCGTGTCTTGCACTTCGGCGGCGAAGACGTTGAAATGATCGAGCCGTTGCGGATGGCAGCCCCTGTAGAGGTCGTAGCGGCGCAGCAAATGCGGCCGCCGGTCCATCGAGGCATAGAGCTCGATCTGGAAGCCGAAGGGATCGGTGAATTGCAGCGTGCGGCCCTGGAAGCGCTGGTCGACGAAGGTGTACGCCAGGCCGTTCTCGGAGAGAAAGGCGGCGGCCTTGTCGAGATCCTTGTCATTGCCGACCTTGAAGCCGAGCCGCGCGCAGGCCGGCGCTGCCGCCTTGCGCAGGACGAGCGAATGATGCTGGTGCTCTTCCGCCGCGCGCAGGTAAACGACCTCGTCGTCGGCGTCCTCGACATGCAGGCCGACGGTGGTCTCGTAGAAGTCGCGGCTCAGCTTCAGGTCAGTCACGTCGAGCACGACATGGCTGGAGCGGATGATGTTGAACGGCGGCTCGAAGACGTGTTGCGGTACGGGCATTGGCGTTTCCCCTCGTTAGGCCCCGTCATTCCGGGGCGGTCCGGAGGACCGAACCCGGAATCTCGAGGTTCCGGGTCCGATGCTTCGCATCGTCCCGGAACGACGACGGTGCTAAATTCCCAGCTTCTGAATCTTGTGCGTGCCCCGCGCCAGCGAGACGTGCTTGGTCTCCATGTAGAAGTCGAACGAATAATCGCCGCCGTCGCGGCCGATGCCCGAGGCTTTCATGCCGCCGAATGGCGTCGGCAGGTGGCGGACGTTTTCCGAATTGAGCCAGATCATGCCGGCCTCCAGTGCGTCCGCCACACGGAGCGCCCGTCCCATGTCGTTGGTCCAGACATAGCCGGTGAGGCCATAGCGGATGTCGTTGGCGATCTCGATCGCGTCCGCCTCATCCCGGAACGGCAGCACCGTGAGGAAGGGGCCGAACACCTCTTCCTGCGCCACGCGCATCTTGCCGTGCGCGCCGGTGACCAGCGTCGGCTCGACATAATGTCCGCCGCCCGGGCCGTCATAGGCCTTGCCGCCGACCGCGATGGTCGCGCCGTCCTGACGCGCGACGTCGAAATAGGAGCAGACCTTGGCGAGATGCCGCTCGTGGATCAGCGGCCCGATCTCGGTTGAGGGATCGAGGGGATGGCCGACCTTCAGCGCCTTCACGCGCGCCGTCAGCTTCTCCACGAATGTCTCGGCGATGCTGGCCTGGATCAGCAGGCGGCTCGACGAGGTGCAGCGCTCGCCGTTGAGCGAGTAGATCATGAACACGACGGCATCGAGCGCGCGGTCGAGATCGGCATCATCGAACACGATCACCGGGTTCTTGCCGCCGAGCTCGAAATGCACGCGCTTCAGCGTCGGCGCGCCCTGGATCATGATCGCCGAGCCGGTCGCGCTCTCGCCGACGAAGCCGATTGCCTTGATGGCGGGATGCTCGGTCAGCGCCTTGCCGGCCTCTTCGCCGAGGCCGTGGACGGTGTTGAGCACGCCATCGGGAACGCCGGCTTCCTTGACGAGCTTCGCCAGAATGGAAGCCGTCACCGGCGACCATTCCGCCGGCTTGTGCACGACGGTGCAGCCCGCGGCAAGGGCAGGGGCGATCTTCCAGGTCGAGAGCATGAACGGCGTATTCCAGGGCGTGATCACGCCGACGGGACCGATCGGCACGCGCGTCGAGATGTTCCAGTGCTCGTCGCTCGGCGTGTTGAGGCCGTCCCGTGCCTCGGCGCATCTGTCGGCGAAGAAGCGGAAATTCTCGGCGGCGCGGATCGCGGCCTTGGCCATGAAGCGATAGGCCTGGCCGGTGTCGATGCATTCGAGCACGGCGATGTCCTCGGCATTGTCCTCGATCGCATCGGCGACGCGATGCAGCAGCTTGCGCCGCATCGCAGGCCCCATGTCGCGCCAGGACTTGAAGGCCAGCGCGGCGGCGGTTGCCGCAGCGTCGATATCCTCCGCATCGCCGCGCGCGACGCTGGCGAGCGTTGCGCCATCGACCGGCGACTTCGTCTCGAACGTTTCGCCCGAGATCGAGGCGACGACCTTGCCGTCGATCATGTGGCCGATGCCGTCGGCGCGCAGCGTCTTCAACAGCGGCGCGACGCGGTCGCGGTTGGCCTGGAACACGTCTGCTTTCGGCGCGGGCTTATCCATGGGCGGCCTCCGCTTTCAGGGCGTCGTGGATGTTGTTGCGCTTCCAGCTCACGTCCTTGTCGTTGATCTGCATGTCGAACGACAGAGCGAACTTGCCGGCGGCGAAGACGGGATCGAGATGTCTCGAGAGCGCCTGGAACACGTGCTCGCCGGCCTTCTGGCGCGTCTTGAGGTCGCGGCCCTCGCCGATGCGCAGCACCATGTCGAGAAAGCCGTAGTCCTGCCTGCTATCCGCGATCGCATAGTGCTCGCAGCGGATGGCGCGGACGCGGATGCCGCCGAGCGGGAAGATGCCGGTCTCGACCGCCGCCTTGCGCACGACCTCGCACACCGCTGCGATGTCGAGACGGCCATCGAGGTTGGCCGAATATTCGATCGTGAAATGCGGCATCGCGGTTTCACTCCCTGTCTTCTTGTTCGCCTTAAGCGAAGTAGCAGCTGACCGAGCCGTAGGCGCCATAATCGGCCTGAATTGTGTCGCCCTTGCGGGTCTCGATCGGACGGATGAAGGAGCCGGCGAGCACGATTTGGCCGGGCTCCAGCGCAAGGCCGAGCGGCGCGATCTTGTTGGCGAGCCAAGCCACCGCCGTGGCGGGATGATTGAGCACGCCGGCGGCAAGGCCTGTCTCTTCCAGCTGGCCGTTCTTGAAGCAGAGCGCGCCGATCCAGCGCAGGTCAGCATCCAGCGGACGGATCGGCCGTCCCCCGAGCACGATGCCGGCATTCGCCGCATTGTCGGCGATGGTGTCGAAGATCTTTCGGGTCGCCTTGGTCGCGGGGTCGACGCGCTCGATCCGCGTGTCCAGAATCTCCAGCGCCGGCACCACGAAGTCGGTGGCGTTGAGCACGTCGAACATCGTGCAGTCGGGGCCTGAGAGCCGCTTGCTCATGACGAAGGCGAGCTCGGCCTCGACGCGCGTGGCGATGAAGCGCTCTGTCGGAATGATCCCGCCGTCGGCAAAGAACATGTCGTCGAGCAGCACGCCGGAATCCGGCTCGTCGATGTCAAGCGCGCTCTGCATCGCCTTCGAGGTCAGGCCGATCTTGTGGCCTTTCACCACGCGTCCCTCGGCGATCTTGACGTCGATCCAGGCCTTCTGAATCGCGTAGGCGTCCGCGATGGTGATGTTCGGGAAGTCCTGCGAGAGCTGCCGGATCTGCGTGCAGGTCTTCTCCGCCTGGTGCAGACGCCTCGCGCAAGCCTGGATATCGTCGTTGGAAAGCGCCATCCGTGATCTTACAAATCGTGGTGCCGGGAGATGCTTAACATGTTAAGTGAATGCGTCAAACACAATTTCGGCTTGCTGCACTGCAAACGGTTTGCGGTCTGAAAGGGCGTCATGACCAAGAGATCCGCCGATCCCGCCAACGGAAGCGCGCCCGCCGCACGGCAGGTGCCGATGCGCGACTTCTCGCGCTCGCTGCCGATGTCGCTGCTGCGCGCCCGCGAGGCGGTGATGCGGCAGTTTCGTCCCTCGCTGCGCGAGCACGGCTTGACCGAGCAGCAATGGCGCATCCTGCGCGCACTCGCGGCCATCGAGGCGGCCGAGGTCACGGAACTCGCGCGCACGGCGTTCCTGCTCGGGCCGAGCCTGTCTCGCATCCTGCGCGATCTCGAGGCGCGCAACCTGATCGAGCGCCGGACCGCGAAAGCGGACCAGCGCCGCAGCATGGTCTCCATCTCGAAGGAGGGGGTGAAGCTGATGGCCTCGGTGGCGCCGACCTCGGAGGCGATCTATGCCGAGATCACGCGCCGCTTTGGCGCGCGCAAGCTCGCGGAGTTGCAGGAGATGCTCGGCGAGCTCGAACAGAGTCTGGCGGGGCTCGGAAGCGCGGATGAGACAATAGCCGAGGGGTGAACCCAGATATGCGTGCGTGCGCGGCGAGAGCCATGGACATTCACGCTTATTTTCGCTCAAAGTGCGGCCCAACCCGATCAGCGGCGAGTGAGAGCAACAGGGAAGGAAAGGCAACGTGGCGAACAAAGTCAAAGAGATCTGGAAGTCGGGCAAGGCCGTCGTCAACGCGTGGCTGGCAATTCCCTCCGGCTTTTCGGCCGAGATGGTCGCGCAATGCGGCTTCGACAGCGTCACGGTCGACATGCAGCATGGCGTGCAGGACTATCTCTCGATGGTGCAGTGCTTCCAGGCCATGGACAAGCATCCGATCACGCCGATGGTCCGCGTGCCCTGGAACGAGCCGGGCATCATCGGCAAGGTGCTCGATGGCGGCGCCTATGGCGTGATCTGCCCGATGGTCAACACGCCGCAGGAAGCCCGGAACCTCGTCTCCTATTCCAAATATCCGCCGAAGGGCGTGCGCTCCAACGGCCCGATCCGCGCCGGCATGTACGGCACTGCGGGCTCCTATCAGAAGACGGCCAACGACGAGATCGTGCTGCTGCCGATGATGGAGACCAGAACGGCGGTCGAGAACATGGAAGCGATCCTCGACGTCGAGGGCATCGACGGCGTCTATATCGGCCCGTCCGATCTCGGCTTCTCCTACGGCCTCGAGCCCAAGCTCGATCGCAGCGAACCCGAGATCCTCGCGATCTACGAGAAGATCATCAAGGAGTGCGGCAAGCGCGGCCTCAATCCGGGCATCCATTGCAGCGGCGCCGAAGGCGCGGCGCGCGCCATCAACATGGGCTTCAAGCTGGTGACGCTGTCCAACGAGGTCGGCCTGATGACGACCTACGCCAAGATGCAGGTCAATGCGACCCGCAAGGATTCGGGCGGCAAGGCGTAAGATCTCTCGCGAATGGCGAATGGGGAGTAGCGAATAGGGCTACTCCCTTTTTCCATTCGCTACTCACCATTCGCTACTCGCCTCCGAAGGAGACCTCGCATGACCATCAGCCCCGTCATCCGCCTGCATCCCGATGATGGCGTGCTGATCGCGCGCGCCAGCCTGCCGCCCGGAACATTGGTGGCCGAGGGCGTATCCACGGTCGACCGCATTCCCTCCGGCCACAAGGTCGCGATCAAGCCGATCGCCGTTGGCGAGCCGATCAGGCGCTACGGTCAGATCATCGGCTTTGCCACCCAGGCCATCGCGCCGGGCCAGCACGTGCACACCCAGAACTGCGGCATGGGCGATTTCGCCAAGGACTATGCCTATTGCGCCGACGTCAGGCCGACGCCGAATTTCGACCTGCCGGCGACCTTCGAAGGCATCCGCCGACCGGACGGTCGCGTCGCCACGCGCAACTATATCGGCATTCTCACCTCGGTGAACTGCAGCGCGCATGTCGCGAGCCTCGTCGCCGACGTCTTCAAGAAAAATCCCTTCACCGGCGACAATCCGCTGGCCGACTTCCCCAATGTCGACGGCGTCGTGGCGCTGACCCACAAGACCGGCTGCGGCATGACGCAGAACGAGCCGCTGGCGCTGCTCCGCCGCACGCTGGGCGGCTATGCGCGGCACGTCAACTTCTCCCACGTCATCGTGCTCGGCCTCGGCTGCGAGGTGAACCAGATCGGCGGCCTGATGGAAGAGCAGAAGCTCGCCGGCCGCCTGCGTGCGATGGACATCCAGGAGGTCGGCGGCACTCGGAAGACGGTGGAGGCGGGCATCGCCTTCGTGCGCGAGGCGCTCGCCGACGCTGACAAGGTGAAGCGCGAGACGGTGCCCGCGAGCGAGCTCACCGTGGCGCTGCAATGCGGCGGCTCGGACGGCTATTCCGGCGTTTCCGCCAATCCAGCGCTCGGCGCGGCGAGCGACCTCATCGTGCGTCATGGCGGCACCGTGATCCTGTCGGAGACGCCGGAGACCTACGGCGCCGAGCACCTGCTCACTCGCCGTGCCGTCAGCCGCGAGGTCGGCGAGAAGCTGGTCGACCTGATGCGCTGGTGGGACGAGTACACCGCGCGCGAAGGCGCCGAGATGAACGCCAATCCCAGCCCCGGCAACAAGGCCGGCGGCCTCACCACGATCCTGGAAAAATCGCTCGGCGCGATGGCGAAGGCCGGCACCACCAACCTCGTCGAGGTGCTGCGCTACGCCGAGCCCGTCACCAAGAAGGGCTTCGTCTTCATGGACACGCCCGGTTACGATCCTGTGGCTGCGACCGGACAGGTCGCCGGCGGCGCCAATCTGGTCTGCTTCACCACGGGCCGCGGCAGCGTGTTCGGCTGCAAGCCGGCGCCCTCGATCAAGCTCGCCACCAACACCCCCATGTACAAGCGCATGGAAGAGGACATGGACGTCAATTGCGGCACCATCCTCGAAGGCGAGGAGAGCGTTGCGCAATGCGGCCAGCGCATCTTCGATCTCATCCTCAAGACAGCCTCGGGACAGCCGACCAAGAGCGAGAGCTTCGATTTCGGCGGCGCCGAATTCGCGCCCTGGGTGCTCGGCGCGACGATGTAGTCGCGCTGGGCGAGCGCGGTCGCGCAACGCAATCAGAAGCAGCCGGCAATCGTCGCTCGCGGCCAATTGCGGCATCCGCATGTGATTCGACGCATGCAACAATGGTTCGCTACGTAGTGATACGGAGGTGAGCGTCGCTCGCAAGGGTTCCCCGGCTTACACCTGATTAACACTGTTGCCGTAGACAGAGCCCGATACGGCTCCGCACCGTCGCGTGGCCGGCTTTGAAGGATCGAGCCGATGCAAGCGATACGTCCCACTGGGGTGGAAAATCTCCTCGGTGAGGAGGAGCTGATTGTATCGAAGACCGATCTCAAGGGCCGCATCACCTACGCCAATGATGTCTTCATCCGGATGGCGAAGTACTCGTGGAATGAGCTGATGGGCGCTCCCCACAGCCTGATCCGCCATCCCGACATGCCGCGCGCCGTCTTCAAGCTGCTGTGGGACACGCTCCAATCCAAGCAGGAGATCTTCGCCTACGTCGTCAATCTGGCCAAGGACGGCAGCCATTACTGGGTGTTCGCCCACGTCACGCCGACATTCGACGAGCGCGGCAATATCGTCGGCTATCACTCCAACCGCCGTAAGCCGGATCCAGCGCAGATCGAGCGCATCAAGCCGATCTACAGGACGCTGTGCGCGGAAGAGGCGCGGCATGCCAATGCCAAGGACGGCATGCATGCGAGCTTCGAGGCGATGGTCGGGCTGCTCAAGCAACAGGGTGTCGGTTACGATGAATTTGTGCTCTCTCTCTAAGGCGCAGGGAGCGACCGCGCTCGCGTGTGTTGTTGCCATCGTCGCGTTCGTTCTCTCACTTCTCGGTGTGACCGGAATCACAGGTGCCGCCTTGCTCGGCACGACGGTGGTGCTGCTCGGCTATGCCGTGTGGTGCCAGCATCGCACGGCCGTGGCCGTCGATGAGATCGCCGATGTGTGCCGCAAGGCGGCGCATGGCGATCTGGATGCGCGCATCCTGAGCGAGCGGCAGGCCGGGCGGATCGGGACGATCCAGAAATCCGTCAACGACATGCTCGACATCGCCGACGCCTTCGTCCGCGAGGCTTCGGCTTCGATGGACTATGCGAGCCGCGGCAAGTATTTCCGCAAGATCCTCGCGCGGGGGCTGCCCGGCTCGTTCCGCCGCTCGGCGGTCGTCATCAATGCCGGCACCGACAGCCTTGGCCGCCGCGTTGTGGAGATCGCCGGCCTCGCGCGGGAGTTCGGCACGCATCTCGACGCGGTTGCAGGCGGCCTCATGGGCGCCGCGACCGATCTCGAATCCGATGCCGGGCGGATGGCGGCGGCGGCGGAGAAGACCAGCCAGGAGACCTCCGGCGTGCTCAGTGCGTCCGACCAGGCTTCACGCAACGTCGCCACCGTTGCCAGCGCCGCGGAGCAACTCGCCTCATCGATCGCCGAGATCAACCGCCAGGTGGCCGGCTCGACCGCGAGCACCGGGCGGGCGGTGAACGAAGCCAATCGCGCCGGCAGCGAGATCCGCATGCTTGCGGGCGCCGCGATGCAGATCGGCGACGTCGTCAAGCTGATCAGCGAAATCGCCGAGCAGACCAACCTCCTGGCGCTCAACGCCACGATCGAGGCCGCCCGTGCGGGCGAGGCCGGCCGCGGCTTCGCGGTGGTGGCCTCCGAGGTCAAGAGCCTCGCCAACCAGACCGCGAAAGCGACCGAGGAGATCAGCGCCAAGGTCGGCGAGATGCAGCAATCGACCACTAATTCGGTTGCGGCCGTCGAAGCGATCGCGCAGACCATCGCCGAGATCAACGGCATCACCGCCTCGATTGCGGCTTCCATCGAGCAGCAGGGGGCTGCGACACGCGAGATCGCCCGCAACGTTCACGAAGCTTCCGCCGGCACCTCGCAGGTGTCCTCCAACGTCACCGGCATCAGCGAAGCCGCCGCCGATACGGGCCGCGTTGCCAGCCGCGTCAACAGCGCCTCCGAGCGCGTCCACGGCGAAGTCGAGACGCTCCGCCGCGAGGTGACGCAGTTTTTGCAGCGGCTGACCTCGGCGGCGTAACGTTTCCCAAAAAAGGTCGTCATGCCCGGGCTTGTCCCGGGCATCCACGTTCTTTGGCGCGGCAAACGAAGGCCGTGGATGGCCGGGACGAGCCCGGCCATGACGCTGTGGAATGATCATCGCGCTGAATTATGACGTCGAATGCCATCGCAGGGATACTTCCTAGGCACCCTCTGCCCGTTGTTAGTGCTTGATCGCGCTGAGCTCAGGTGTTCTGCTCAAAAAAGCTGCTGGAGCATCGCACCCCGTGTCGATCTACGTCGCATTACACCACGTCACGCACTACAAATACGACCGCCCGATCGACCTTGGCCCGCAGACCATCCGGCTGCGGCCGGCGCCGCATACCCGCACGCCGATCCTGAGCTATTCGCTCAAGGTCACGCCCTCCAATCATTTCGTGAACTGGCAGCAGGACCCGCAAGGCAACTGGCTCGCGCGCTATGTCTTTCCGGAGAAGACCACCGAGCTGAAATTCGAGGTCGACTTCACGGCGCAGATGACCGTGGTCAACCCGTTCGACTTCTTCGTCGAGCCCTATGCCGACAGTTTTCCATTCGACTATCCGAAGGACCTGAAGACCGAGCTCGCGCCTTATCTCGAGACCATCAAGCCCGATCGCCTGTTCTCCAAATTTCTCGACTCGATCCCGCAGGAAGCTCCGAACACAGTCAACTTCCTGGTCGAGCTCAATCGCGAGCTCCAGAAGAAGGTCCGCTACATCATCCGCATGGAGCCGGGCGTGCAGACGCCGGAAGAGACGCTTGCCTCCTGCGCAGGATCGTGTCGCGACTCTGCCTGGCTGCTGATCCAGACGTTTCGCCATCTCGGCCTCGCCGCCCGCTTCGTCTCCGGCTATCTGATCCAGATCCGTCCCGACATCGATCCGATCGAGGGACCGCCCGAAGTCGAGAACGATTTCACCGATCTGCACGCCTGGGCCGAGGTCTATCTGCCGGGCGCGGGCTGGATCGGATTCGACGCGACCTCCGGCATGCTCGCGGGCGAGGGGCACATCCCGGTCGCTGCCACGCCACATTATCGCTCGGCGGCGCCGATCTCCGGTGGGGCCGGCTTTGCCGAGGTCGAGTTTGCCTTCGACATGAGCGTCCGCCGCATCCGCGAAGCGCCGCGCATCACAAAACCGTTCTCCGACGAATCCTGGGCGCGGCTCAACGATCTCGGCGAGCAGGTCGACGGCGATCTCGCGAGCCAGGACGTACGCCTCACCATGGGCGGCGAGCCGACCTTCGTCTCGGTCGACGATCTCGAGGCGGGCGAGTGGAATACGGAAGCCGTCGGCCCGACCAAGCGGGCGCTCGGCGACGACCTGATCCGCCGCTTGCGCACGCGCTTCGCGCCGGGCGGCCTGCTGCATTACGGCCAGGGCAAATGGTATCCGGGCGAGAGCCTGCCGCGCTGGGCCTTCGGCCTCTACTGGCGCAAGGACGGCGTGCCGATCTGGAAGAACGCCGACCTCATCGCCAAGATCGAGAATCCGCGCCGCGCCGAGGTGAAGGACGCCGAGGCCTTCATGGAAGGCACGGCGGCCCGGCTCGGCCTCGATGCCGGCTACATCATGCCGGCGTATGAGGATGCCGCGTACTGGCTCCAGAAGGAGGCTGAGCTCCCCGTCAACGTCGACCCCTCCGATTCCAAACTATCGGATCCGGAAGCCCGCGCGCGGATGGCGCGCGTGTTCAACGAGGGCCTCAACACACCGCGCGGCTTCGTGCTGCCGGTGCAGCGCTGGAACGCTCCGCCGCGCTGGCGCAGCGAGCGATGGCAACTCCGGCGCAATCATCTGTTCCTGATGCCCGGCGATTCGCCTCTCGGCCTGCGCCTGCCGATCGGGTCGCTCGGTTACGTCCCGCCCAACCAATATCCCTACATCGTCGAGCAGGACCCGATGGCGGCGCGGGACAAGCTGCCGGTGTTCACGCTCGCCGCGCGTCCGGAATCCCCGCCACGGGCCGCGCCCGAGCATCTCAACACCTCCGTCCCGGTGCGCACCGCGATGTCGGTCGAAGTCCGCGACGGCGTGCTCTGCGCCTTCATGCCGCCGGTCGAGCGCATCGAGGACTATCTCGAACTGGTTGCCGTGCTCGAAGCCACCGCGGAGGAGATGCAGCTACAGGTCCATGTCGAGGGCTATCCGCCGCCGTTCGATCCGCGCATCGAGGTGATCAAGGTTACGCCCGACCCTGGTGTCATCGAGATCAACATCCAGCCGGCGAAGAGCTGGCGCGACGCGGTGGAGATCACCTCCGGACTCTACGAGGATGCAGCGAAGGTGCGACTCGGCGCCAACCGCTTCTTGGTCGATGGCCGTCACACCGGCACCGGCGGCGGCAATCACGTCGTGGTCGGCGGCTCCAGCCCACAGGACTCGCCGTTCCTGCGCCGGCCCGATCTCTTGAAGAGTCTGGTCTTGTACTGGCAGCGCCATCCGTCGCTGTCCTATTTCTTCTCCGGCCTGTTCATCGGCCCGACCAGCCAGGCACCGCGCATCGACGAAGCCCGGCACGACAGCATCTACGAACTCGAGATCGCGCTCTCGCACGTGCCGCCGCCGGGCTATCAGACGCCGCTCTGGCTGGTGGACCGGCTGTTCCGTCATCTGCTTGTCGACATCACCGGTAACACCCACCGCGCCGAGATCTGCATCGACAAGCTCTATTCGCCGGAAGGGCCCACGGGGCGGCTCGGCCTGGTCGAATTCCGCGCGCTCGAGATGCCGCCGGATCCGCGCATGTCGCTGGCGCAGCAGCTCCTGATCCGCGCGCTGATCGCGAAGTTCTGGCGCGAGCCGCTGGGAGGCAAGTTCGTGCGCTGGGGCACCGCGCTGCACGACCGGTTCATGCTGCCGCATTTCATCTGGGAAGATTTTCAGGACGTGCTCACCGAGCTGAAGCAATCAGGCTATCCGTTCGAGCCGGAATGGTATCTGGCCCAGCTCGAGTTCCGCTTTCCCGCCTTCGGCCGGGTTCATCATGGCGGCGTGACGCTGGAGCTGCGCCAGGCGCTGGAGCCCTGGCACGTGCTCGGCGAGGAGGGCTCGGCCGGCGGCACCGTGCGCTATGTCGATTCATCGGTCGAGCGGCTCCAGGTCAAGGCGGAGGGCTTCGTCGAAGGCCGCCACATCGTGACCTGCAACGGTCGCCGCCTGCCGATGACCCCGAGCGGCCGCTCGGCGGAGGCCGTGGCCGGCGTCCGCTTCAAGGCCTGGCAGCCGGCCTCCGGCCTGCACCCGACCATCCCCGTTCACGCGCCCCTGACCTTTGATCTGATCGACACCTGGAACGGCCGCTCGCTCGGCGGCTGCGTCTATCACGTCGCCCATCCCGGCGGCCGCAGCTACGACACCAAGCCGGTCAACACCTATGAGGCCGAGGCGCGGCGGCTGGCGCGCTTCCAGGACCACGGCCATACCCCGGGTCCGATGCAGCCGCCGCCCGAGGAACGCACAAATGAGTTTCCGTTGACCCTCGACTTGCGGACCCCGCTCCTGCAATGAGTAGAATGCGGGGGCAAGGAGACGCGCATGGGCGAGGGCGCAGCCGAACAGGACGACAAGGCGGGAAAGGCGCAAGATCAGCGTGAAGCCCGGCGCCGCCTCGCGCAATGGGTCCGCGACTATAGCCGCCTGCCCGGTATCCCCGACGAGTTCTTGGGCCCGGACGGCGCCCCGCGCGCGGTCTGGAGCCGCTTCTTCGATGCCTTTGGCGCGCTGGCGCCCGACGAGATCGAGCGGCGTTTCGGCATGGCCGACCGCCATCTCCGCGAGGCCGGCGTCACCTACCGCGCGCCCGGCGACAGCGCCGACCGGCCCTGGTCGATCAGCCATCTGCCGCTTTTGATCGATGAGGCCGACTGGCAGCAGCTTTGCGCCGGCATCACCCAGCGCGCCGATCTGCTGGAGCGGGTGCTGCGCGACATCTATGGCGAGGGCCGGCTCGTTGCCGAAGGAGCGCTGCCGGCGGCCGCGATCGCCGGCAGCCCCGAATATCTCCGTGCCGTCTGCGGCGTACCGCCGCCGGGCGGGCGCTATCTCTCGCTCTATGCCGCCGATGTCGGCCGCGGCCCCGACGGCCGCTGGTGGGTGCTCGGCGACCGCACCCAGGCGCCATCGGGCGCGGGCTACGCGCTGGAGAACCGCCTGGTGCTCTCGCGCGCCTTCTCCGACCTCTACAAGTCGATGAACGTGCCGCGTGTCGCGCCGTTCTTCGAGGCGTTCCGCGACAGCCTTCGTGCGCGCGCCGACCGCGACGAGCCGCGGATCGGCGTGCTCACCCCCGGCAGCTTCAGCGAGACCTATTTCGAGCATGCGACGCTGGCGCGCTATCTCGGCTTCCTGCTGGTCGAGGGCGACGACCTCGCGGTCAGCGACAACCGCGTCCACATCCGTACCGTCGCCGGCCTGAAGCGGCTGGATGTGCTCTTGCGGCGGGTGGATTCCAACTCGCTCGATCCGCTCGAACTCGATGCCTCCTCGCGGCTCGGCGTTCCCGGCCTGATCGATGTGCTGCGCAAGGACGGCGTCGTCGTCGCCAACATGCCGGGCTCGGGCGTATTGGAGGCGCGGGCGCTGCTCGGCTTCCTGCCGGCGCTGAGCCGACGCCTGCTCGGCGAAGACCTGAAGATGCCGCACATCGCGACCTGGTGGTGCGGCCAGCGCGCGGCGCGCGACGAGGTGCTGGCGCGGCTCGACGAGGTCGCGATCGAAGGCGCCTACCGGCGCGGCGTTCCCGGCTTCGACAGCAATGGTCCGGTGCTCGCGAGCGAGCTGGATGCCGCCGACCGCCAGCGCCTGGTCGACGCCATCACCGCGCGCGGCATGGACTATGTCGGCCAGGAAGTGGTGCGGCTCTCGACCATGCCGGTGTGGGAGCAGGGCCTGCTCACCCCGCGTCCTTTCGTGCTGCGCGTGTTCGCGGCCGCCACGCCCGATGGCTGGGCCATCATGCCCGGCGGATTCTGCCGGATCGCCGAGCAGGCCGATGCGCGCGCGGTGTCGATGGGCGACGGCGCGCGTGCCGCCGACGTCTGGGTGGTCTCCGACAAGCAGGTCCCGACCGCGACGCTGCTGCCGGCGACCGACAAGGTACGCATCCGCCGCATCGCCGGCGTGCTGCCGAGCCGTGCCGCCGACAATCTGTTCTGGCTCGGCCGCTATCTCGAACGCGCCGAGGCGACGCTGCGGCTGGTCCGCGCGCTGGGCTCGCCGAGCGGGCCCAACAAGGGTACCGCGGCCTCGGCGCAATCGGCCGAACGCATCCAGCGCCTGCTGGTGGCCTGGGGCGCGATCTCGCAGACGTCGCGGGCGGCTGCCGGGCGCATCACTGCGGAGGCGTTGCAGGGCGAGGAGCGTTTCGGCTCGGCGCTGTCGCTGGTGCGCGCAGCCCAGCGCACGGCGACCTCCTTGCGCGAGCGGCTGTCGCCCGATGCCTGGCAGGTCATCACCGAGATGGCCGAGCGTTTGGCCTACGAGGTCGAGGACGACGACAGCGTGTTGAGCGCAGCCGAGCTGACCCTGCAGGAGCTTGCGAGTTTCGCAGGCCTCGCGCAGGAGAACATGAATCGCGCCGCCGGCTGGCGCTTCCTCGACATCGGACGCCGCATCGAACGCGCCATCAATACCACGCGCTTCACGCGGCAATTCGCCTATGACGAGGCCGGCGACGAGGATCTCGACATTCTCCTGACGCTGGTGGATTGCCAGATCACCTACCGTTCGCGTTATCTGCTGGCGCCGATCCTGGCGCCGGTGCGCGACCTCGCCGTGCTCGACGGCTACAATCCGCGGTCGGTGGCGTTCCAGGTGACGACGCTGAACGAGCACATTGCCGCGCTGCCGAGCCTGAAGGAGCACGGCCTGATCGAGAAGCCGCAACGTCTCCCCGCCGC
>NZ_AJQE01000223.1 GCF_000261685.1 Bradyrhizobium genomosp. I (2014)
GTCGCGATGCAGGCGATGCTCGCGACCGCGGAGGCCGAGAAGTTCGAGGTCAAGACGCTGTTCGCGCTGGAGCAGGATCTGCTCAGCCTCGCCGACGCGATTGGACAGCATTACTTCCCGCACGGTCCCAATGCCAGCCGGCCGGAAAAGCTGACGGGGCTGGCGTGATCTACGACATCCGTCACGTCACTACCTACGAGTACGAGAATCCCGTCAGCTTCGCCCGCTGCACGCTGCGGCTGGAGCCGAGAAGCGGCGGCGGCCAGGAGCTGATCTCGCACGAACTCGAGATCCATCCGCGCCCGGCCGAGCGCAATGTGCGGCGCGATTTCTTCGGCACGCTCACCGAGAGCGTCGTGATCGAAGCCGCGCATCGCAATTTGCGCATCGACTCGCGTTCGCGTGTGTCGGTGTCGCGCCAGCCGCCGGCACGCGATGCGTTCAGCCCGTCCTGGGAGAGCATTCGCGACCTTGCCTTCGAGGCGACGAGCCTCGGGCCGGCTTCGCCCGTCGGCTACGTCTTTGCCAGCCCCCTGGTGCCGGTGCTGCGCCCGGTCAGCACCTATGCCGCGGAGAGCTTTGCGCCCGGCGCGGGCATCCTCAAGAGCGCGGTCGATCTGATGCACCGCATCCGCAACCAGTTCCGCTACGACCCCAAGGCCACGGTGATCTCGACGCCGCTCGACGAGGTCTTCGACAAGCGTCACGGCGTGTGCCAGGACTTTGCCCATGTGATGATTGCGGGGCTGCGCGGGCTCGGCCTGCCGGCGGCGTATGTCAGCGGCTACTTGCGCACCATTCCGCCGCCGGGCCAGCCTCGTTTGCAGGGCGCCGACGCCACCCACGCCTGGGTGTCGCTGTGGTGCGGAGCGGAGCATGGCTGGGTCGATCTCGATCCGACCAACGATCTCCTGATCGGCAACGATCACATCGTGCTGGCCATGGGACGCGATTTTTCCGACGTCTCGCCGGTCGACGGCATCATCGTCGGCTCGCACAAGCAGAAGCTCGGCGTCGCCGTCGACGTGCTGCAGGTGGAGTAGGGCGGGTACGAATGAGGGTGGGCTTACTCACGCAAGGCGGAAGCTGCTGTTCGGAATGTCATGGCAGCTTGTGATCCGGAGCGGACGCTCTTGATAAAGCAGCGAAAGTCTTCCCTTAAGAGAAATTGGTGGCGGGTTGGGCCATCAAGGTCAGGCGAGGCCGACAATACGTTCGACTCCCTCAACCACGAGCTTTGCCTCATTTCGTGTTACCGGTCGACCCGTGTGCACTGCATCGTTCCTCAATTTTGTCCATTCCGACATGTCACGTTCGACTAGATCAACCAAACCTTGCTCTCTGGCGAGGCCCAAAAGCTGACGCATCGACATCGGCCTTCGCACCGCGTCGCGCGGGGCCTTGCTCAACCGCTGGCGCAGGTCTGTTTCGAGCAGGGTCATCGCAGATATAACAGCCGCGCGGTATTCTTTAGCGTCGAGAAGCCGGCGCGGCTCTAAACGCTGGGCAAACCCCATTTCGTCTCCTAGACGCTGAAGGTGCCGCGCGACTTCCTCAACAAAAGTACTATCTTCCGACAGGACCGCAGGGCGCTCGACAAAGTGCCAAAACTCAATCGGAGCGATCGGAATTTGCGCAAACTCTGCTACGACTATAATTTCTAGGCGCCGGCGATTGGGACGGACTTCTGTTTCCTGCGCGCGTGAAATCGCCAACCCCAATTCAAGCTGGGTGTTCCGCGAGCTGGGGTCTACGACTATAACTGCAGCACGATCGATAAGCGTATCAATCTTCGCGCTGGTGCTGTCGCCAAGATTTACTACGTCGGCAGCAGTGACTGGAACGAAGCCCGCGGCTTCTGCGAACGGAAAAATGTTCTCCCGATAGAAAGGCAGCACATCTAGCGGTGTAGCAAATAGACAAAGCCTTGTCATTGCATCCCGAGGCAGCAAGAATTGCTCCAGCGGCTTTTCTTCCGTTGCCTTTAGGGTTGAGCCTGCGTGCTCGCGGCGGTATTCGCGCAGTTCGGCGAAAGCTTCGGCGAGCACGGCTCCATATCGCTCGCGCGTGCCCGGCAAGTTTACGACCTTGACCCCACGGCGCTCAAAGCGAGAAATGTCGCCCGGTTTGGCGCCTACCATGATGGCGTAAGCCATGCGGCGGGCTTTACCTAGACGGCTGGTGACCACGTGCCAAATTTGACGAAAGTCGGGGTCATCGAGGCTGTAGCCGATGAACACCGCGGTCTTAGTGATGAGCAGGTTAGAGAGATAGGTTGCGATAAGCGGGTAGTTATTAAGGAAGCCATCGTAATCGGCTTCGGTCACCACGAGTCGCTTGGGATGCCGGACATCCCCGTGCAACTTAAGCAGGAGCGTGCCCGTTGCCCCGACGTTGATAGAGAGCTGATCTTCATCCACTACGGGGTGAACAGTGCGGTTGTCTTGCCGTTCGAGGTCGTATTGCTTTTCGAGCAGGAAATCGAAGTTAGTCGTACAGACAATGTCGAACGGAAGGCTGCAGAACTCCTTGTGCGCCGGGCCTGGCTGAACTCGATCGAGATACAATAATTCGGCGAGCCGTTCGATGAGTCGGGCTCTGCCGAACTCGTGTTCATAGGCAGAGATACCGTCAAGGACGCTCGTTGGTGAATAGTCCTGAAGTTCTTCAGCGAAGCTCTTGCCCAAGTCATGCCACAGCGGCATTTTGGTAGGCGGCGGCAGCTTGGCATTCAGCGACATGCCCGCTCCCACGACGGGGAGCCAACGGCCGTTCACCAGGTCTTCCAGAAGAGGCTTAGGGAAATGCGAGAGATATTTGATCGTCACGTATAACTCAGGGTTTATCTCTGTAAGAAGCTATCCCATAAAGCGATAAAGTTAGGTTTCAATCAAGGGCGTCGAAGGCATCTTTCTTACCGTAGCTGTGCATTCTCAGCGGCGACGTCCGCTAGTGGCTCACTCCGACCCAGGGCGAGGGACGACGTCAATGCGCCGCTATAGAGGTGGAGTGGACTCTACAAGAAGTGCGCGCGGGTTTGTGGGTCCACGCCCTGATAGGTCGGCGCTCGCCGGTCACCGAACCATGGTCTTCCGATCCCAGGCCTTGTAGTCGGGTGAACCTTGGGTGCGGATCGGACCGTCATAGCCGTATTCCACCATGTGCACGGTGACATAATCCTCCCCAAGAAATGCGACGCCGTAGGATTGCGGCAGGTCGGAGGCGCTCAGCAGCTTCGTCTCGGAGAACAGCGGATAGCTCGCATGGTTGGTGCCGCGCAGCGACGAGACGGGCACGCCTGCAATCGAGCCTGCGAGCGGCAAGTGGCAATGTCCGAAGAAGACGTGGCGGATCTTGGCGCGATGGCGGCTGACGAGGTCGCGGAAGGAAGCCTCGTCCAGCAGGCCGATCTGGTCGAACGGGACGAGATGCACCGGCATCGGGTTGTGGTGCATGAAAAGCAGGAACGGCCCGTCATGCTCGGACAGCCGGGCCTCGAGCCAGCGGAGGCGATCGTCGCAATAACGGCCGGCGTGCGTCTCCGGGTGGGCGGTGTCGAGGAACAGGCAGCGGCCGGCGGCGGTATCGTGGATACCCTGGACGAAGCCGTTGTCGTCGGCGAGGTCGGGGAACACGCTCAGGAAGGCGGCGCGTCGGTCGTGGTTGCCGATGCACAGCCGGATCGGCAGCGGATATTCGTCGAGGCGCTGCTTGAGCCATTGATAGTCGGCGAGATCGCCCCAATCCGAGAGGTCGCCGGTGATCACCATCAACTCGGCGTCGTGATGATCGTTCAGCGCATGCGCCAGCGCCCGTTCGAAATTGACGCGCGGATCGCGGCCGCCGATGGTCGCGCCGGGCGCCGTCAGGTGAATGTCGCTCAGATGCAGCAGTTTCATCGCCATCTCCAGTTATTGGTGCGGCACGGGGCGCCGATGGCGTCCCGTGCGGGCGGATGTCAGGACGCTCAGCGCGCTGCGCCCGTCGTCTTCGGCAGCAGCTTCTGCACGTCGGCGGTCATGTCGGCGAGGACGGCCTCCGGCTCCTTGGCGCGCGCGCCCGAGACGATCGAGTTGAGGTGATCCTTGATCACGTCGGTGATCTTCAGGCCGTTGTCGCCGGGGAAGGCGTACCATTTGGTGAGCAGCGCGAGTTGGCTGACCGCGGTGTAGTTGTTGGGGTTCTTGACGTAGAAGTCCTTCAGATAGACCTCGTTGGCGACCTTGTTCGGCGGCATGTAACCGGTGGTCTCCGCCATGATCGCCGCGCCCTTGGGGCCGGTCCAGAACTTCACAGCTTCCCAGGCGGCGTCGCGCTTGGCCTTGTCCTTGGCGAGGATCAGCACGACATTGCCGCCGGCCGGCAGCCGGCCGTTCGGAGCGACGACGTCCGGGAACGGAATCGTCTTCAGGGCGAACTTGCCGCCGGTCATCTGCGTGACCTTGTTGAGGTCCGAGGTCGAGGTGATGTGAAAGCCGGTCTTGCCGGCAGCGAACGCCGCGCGCATCGACGGCTGGTCGAGGTTGGGCATGCCGCCCTCGTTGACGAGCCGCGCAATCATGTTGATGGCGAACTTGCCTTCCGCTCCGTCGAACGCGACCTTGGTCTCGTCGGCGTTGAGCATTGTGCCGCCGCGCGCGAACACCGGCGCTTGCCAGAGCCAGTTGCCGGTGATGTCCCAGGCATAGGTGACGCCGTTGGTGTCGTTGCCGAGCGCCTTGATCTTCTTGGCAAGCGCGATCAGCTCGTCCCAGCTCTTCGGCAGGTTGTTGACGTCGCCGCCGGCCTGCTTCACCAGGTCGAGATTGACGTAGACGATGGGCAGGGAGATCGCGAAGGGAAGGGCGTAGACCTTGCCGCCGGCGGTGCCGATGTCATACATCGCCTGATGGAAGCCCTGCTTGTCGAAATCCTTTTCGGCCGCGATGTAGCCGCCGAGCTCGGCCGGGATGTTCTTGTCGACCAGGACGCGGATGCGGTTCAGGCCCTGGAAGGACACGTCGGGCATCTGATTGGTGACGGCTTCGCGCAGCACCTTCTGGGTGGCGTCCTCGTAGGATTCGTAAGGCGCCCGCATCGTGACCTTGATCTCCGGGTGCACCTTGGCGAATTCCTCCGCGATGCGCTTGTGGGTCTCGGTGAACAGCTCCGGATAGGGATACTGCATCACGATCTCGGTCTTTGTCTGCGCGAGCGCAGCTCCGGCCACTAGCGACAGAGCCGCCGCGGCGATGATGGACTTCAGCATGGATAGACTCCTGTTTGAGGTGACGTGGTTACTTGATGCCGGTCAGGGTGATGCCCTCGATGAAGCGGCGTTGGGCAAAGAGGAAGGCGATGACGAGCGGCGCGATGATCACCATCGCGGCGGCCATCAGCGGGCCGTAGCTGGTGCCGGCCTCGTTGTTGCGGAAATGCGCGACCGCAAGCGGCGGCGTACGCAGCTGCTCGCTGTTGAGCACGATCAGCGGCCAGAAGTAGTCGTTCCAATGCGCCACCACGGAGAAGATGCCGAAGGCGGTCACTGCGGGAATCGCGGCCGGCAGCATCACCCGCCAGACGATGCCGAATTCGGAGATGCCGTCCATGCGCGCCGCATCGACGAGATCGTCGGGCACGGTCTTGAAGAACTGGCGCATCAGGAAGATGCCGAACACCGAGATCGTGAAGGGCAGGACCAGCGCGGCATAGCTGTCGAGCAGGCCGGCCTTGTGCAGCATCAGGAAGACGGGGATCGCGGTCGCCTGCGGCGGGATCAGGATCCCGAACAGCACGAGCGCAAACAGCGCCTCGCGGCCGAGAAAGCGAAGTTTTGCGAGCGCATAGGCCGCCGGCAGCGCCACCATCACCTGCAGCACGAAGATCGAGATCGTGACGATGACGCCGTTGAGCAGGAAGCGCAGCAGATTGGCCTTGGCGAAGGCCTCGCGCAGGTTATCCGCCAGCGCGAACCGGTAGGGGATCAGGTGCAGCTCGCTGGAAAAGATCTCGGTCTGCGGCTTGGACGCGGTCGAGATCATCCAGATGAAGGGCGCCAGCATGAGCGCGGCGCCGGCGATCAGCAGCACGTGGCGGAGGATCGCCCGGAATGGGATGGGATGTGCATTGCTCATGTGTAGTGCACGCCGCGATCGGCGAGCCTCGATTTGATCAGGGTAAGCAAGAGAACGAACACCAGGAAGACGACGGTGATCGCGGCGGCGTAGCCTGAGCGGAAGAACTCGAAACCTTCCGTGTACATGGTGTGGATCAGGACCTCGGTGGATTTCGACGGGCCGCCCTTGGTCAGTACGTGCACGGTGTCGAACACCTGGAACGAGCGAATGCCGGAGATCACGACGACGAAGGTCGTGACCGGCCCCAGCATCGGCCAGGTCACGAGACGGAAGCGAGCCCAGCCGCTCGACGCACCGTCGATTTCGGCCGCCTCGTAGAGCTGCTTGGGGATGGAGACGAGGCCGGCGAGAAACAGCACCATGTTGAAGCCGACCGCCTGCCAGATGCCGATTGCGCACAGCGCATAGAGGGCCGTGCTGCGGTCCTGCAGCCAGGCAAAGGCCGGCAGGCCCGCGCTGCGCAACATCCCGTTCACCAGGCCGAATTGCGGGTGCAGCATGAACTCCCACACGACCGCCATGGCGATCAGGGTCGCCATCACAGGCAGGAAATAGATCGTCCGGTAGAGGCTGCGCAGGCTGGTGCCGCTCTGGATCAGAAGCGCGATCGCAAGGCCTGCGATCACGGCGCCGGGCACCACGATCACGACATAGGCCAGCGTGTTGCGCAGCGCGGTCCAGAACACCTTGTCGGCGAACAGGTCCCGGTAATTGGCGAGGCCGATCCAGGAGAAATGCGGCGCGCCGAGCTGATAGTCGGTGAAGGAGAGGGCGATCACGCCGGCGAGCGGACCAAGCAGCATGATCAGCATCAGTGCCGCGGCCGGCGTCACCAGGGCGTAAGCGGAGTATGTCCGTCGGCTGCCGTGGGCCGGCAGCGTGCGCCGTGTCGCGCCTGCGGGAGCGATGGCCGCGCCAATGGTCATGGAGCCGTCAGACATGGGCGGGCTCGCGCATGCGCTCGGCTTGCTCCGCTCTGAGCTCGATCCGCTTCCCGGCCGGATCGAAAATCCGCACCGCGTCGGCGGCGAAACCGAAGGCGACGGAGCTGGCCATTGCAGGCAAGTGCCTGACGTCGGCGAGCCGCGCGATGAGGCGTAATCCGGCGCCATCGATCGCAAGGTGCACGAACGCCTCGGCGCCGAGATTCTCCAGATGGACGACGGTTCCGGAGAACGGCCCCGCGCCCACGTCGATCCGCTCCGGGCGGACGCCGACGCGGCATTCGCCGGCCGCCGCATTGCACGAAAGCCTCAGGGCAGTCCCCAGCACGTCGACGCCGCCGTCCTTGCGGATCCGGCCGGGGAGGACGTTGATCTTGGGGCTGCCGATGAATTCGGCAACACGGATGTCGTTGGGGTGGTCGTAGATCTCCGCAGGCGTCCCGGCTTGAATCAATTCGCCGCCCATCATGACGGCGATGCGGCTCGACATGGTCATCGCCTCGGCCTGGTCGTGCGTAACGTAGATGAACGTTGCCTTGAGGCGGCGGTGCAGCTCGGCGAGCTCTGCGCGCATGTGGACGCGCAGCTTTGCGTCGAGATTGGAGAGCGGTTCATCGAACAGGAAAGCCAGCGGCTCGCGCACCATGGCGCGTCCGACTGCAACGCGTTGCCGCTGTCCGCCGGACAATTGCCCGGGCTTGCGCCGCAGCAATGGCGCGATGTCGAGCTGCTCGGCGATCCCTTCGACGTCGGCGCGAATGTGCCGTTCCTTGGCGCGTCGGCTCGGCAGCAGCGTGCCGAGCAGCGGCAGCCGTTCGATCGCCGAGAGGCGCCGCATCCTGAGCGGCACCGCAATATTGTCGAAGGTACTCAAATGCGGATAGAGCGCGTAGGATTGAAAGACCATCGCGAGGTTGCGCGCGCTCGGGCGAATGGCGTCCACAGGGCGGCCGTCGATGTGGACCTGGCCGGAATTCTGCGGCTCGAGGCCGGCAATGATGCGGAGCAGGGTCGACTTGCCGCAGCCGGAAGGACCGACCAGCGAGATGAACTCGCCGTTCTCAATTCGGAAATCGATGCCCTTCAGGACGTCGGTGCCGTCAAAGGACTTGCGGATTGCGGAAAGTTCGATCTGCGCCATGCGCGCTGGTCCCCTGCTGGCCTTGTTGCGGCGCATGAGGAGTTAAGGAGCGCATCTGACATTCACATTACGGTCAATGGCGGTCCTTATGGTCATCCCAGGTTTTGCTTTCGCCGGGTCCGGAACAGGGGAGAATGGCGATCTTGGGGTTGTTGTGGTGGCGTTGACGTCGTCGCGCGTCCGTGCGGTCAATGCGGTGTTCGAGACCGGCAGCTTTGCGGCCGGAGCGAGGCGGCTGGGGGTGTCGCAGCCGGCAGTTGCGCAGCTCGTGCGCGATCTGGAGGCCGAGTTCGCGGTTGCACTGTTCGACCGGCACGGCCAGACGCTGATCGCGACGCCGTTGTGCCGGCGGCTCTACGCTGCAACGAGCCGCATGCAGGCGATCGAGGCGGATGCGCTGGCTATCCTTCAGCAGCGCGACGAGCTCACGGGAGGCGAGCTTCGCATCGGGCTCGGCAACGCCATGCCGGGCATGGCGCTGATCGCAGCATTCCGCAATCTGTATCCGAAGATCCAGATCAACATCGAGATCGGCAGCTGGTCGGCGATCATGGCCGCGGTGGTCGACCAGCGTGTCGACGTCGCCGTATTGCCGGAAGTGCCGCAGGACAACCGCTTCCGTCGCGAACCCTGCGTACAGCAGCGCGTCGTTGCGATCTGCCATCCCGTTCACGACCTCAGTCGTCAATCGCGCGTGTCTATCGCCGGCCTCATGCAATATCCGCTGGTCTTTCGGACCCGGGATTCCGCGACCCAGCGCGCCGTGGACAGGGCGTTTCGCGTCGTCAACCTGCGCGCCAGTCCGGCGATCGTCGTCAATACACGCGAGGGGATGCTGGAGGCGGTCGCCAATCGGCTCGGCGTCGGCTTCGTCTGGGAGCACGGCTCGAG
>NZ_AJQE01000224.1 GCF_000261685.1 Bradyrhizobium genomosp. I (2014)
AAGGTGGCGATCGCGGAAATCGAGGCGGAGTCGCCCGAATACATCTTCTCGCTGGCCGGCAAACGCGGCAAGCTGGTCGAGCTGTTCTATCTGGCCAGAAGTCTTTCGCGCTCGGCCGCCGGCGTCGACATCCTGGCTGCACCTTGAAGCGCTGGTCGGGGTTGGGGCTTTCCAGCCAGCTTTGGTTGTGGTGAGATGTAGCGACAACCATGCTGCTGCGCAGCGGGACCGCAAGATATTTTACGTATTTTTGCTCCGGCGATTGGTTTACCCGGCCCAAGATGGGCTATGCTCTCCACTGCGTCGAGGACAAGAATGAGACGTCGGGAGATGGCATGGGACACCAGCGGCGGACGGGGCTGCATCCATGATGACGTTACCGAGACTGGCGGCCGAAACCCTGGAGAAGATGCTAGGTCGGTTCATGCGTCGCCGGTACGACGAACCTTCCGCTCGGGTACTGGAGGGCTCGACGCGCACCGCGATGGAGTGTATCGGCAACAGCGACGCGCTCTACCACAACATCGAGCATACCATGCTCGTGACTCTGGCCGCTCAGGCGATCCTCTCGGGACGCAATCTCCACGCGCATCTTGCGGCGGAGGACTACCTCCACATCCTGATCGCCTGCTTGGCGCACGACATCGGCTATGTCCGCGGCCTGTTTCCGGAGGATGACGAAGACGGTTTCATCATTGACGAGGCCGGGACCAAGGTGTCGCTACCGCGCGGTGCATCGGATGCCAGTCTGATGATGTATCACGTCGATCGCTCGAAACTGTTCGTGCTGCGGCGGGTG
>NZ_AJQE01000225.1 GCF_000261685.1 Bradyrhizobium genomosp. I (2014)
CCGGAGCGCATTGCTCGCGCCATCGAAGGGACGCGCTTTCCCGCCCGTGAAGGCCAGGAATATGACGAGGAAGCCTCGATCCTGCGCGCGGCCGACTTCATCGGCCAGCTCGGCGATCCCAACTATCTGCGCAAGGCCAACGCGCTCTATTACGAGTTCGAGGAGGTCGGCATCAACCGTCAGCTCGGCTACGACTCGCCCGCCGACATCGTGAACCGATATCCGCAATTCTATTGGAACAGCGTCGCACCGCACATCCAGACAGAGATCGGCTATCTCAACAAGACCGAGATCGGCCGGCAGTGGATCGCCAACCTCTACAGCAACGTGTTCCGCGCCGAACGCGACATCTCGCTATCGGGTCCGCAGAGATAGGCCGGGTTCCCGTAGTCCGGATGAGCGGGGCGATATCCGGGGGCGGTGACGCCTGATCCCGGATTTCGCCGCGCTCATCGGGACCACGATCGCGATCAACCGGTGAGCAAATCATGCGACAAAGAACCGTCACCACGGATGTCCTCGACATCGCCTATCGCGAATACGGCGCGCCGGACGGTTGGCCCTGCATCCTCGGGCACGGCTTTCCCTACGACGTGAACGCCTACGCGGAAGCCGCGCCGATCATTGCCGAGGCCGGCGCGCGGGTGCTGGTGCCCTGGCTGCGCGGCTATGGGCCGACGCGGTTTCGCTCCGCCAAGAGGCTGCGCTCCGGCGAGCAGGCGGCGCTTGGTGCCGATCTGCTGGCCTTCATGGATGCGCTCGGCATCGCGCGCGCCATCGTGGGCGGCTATGACTGGGGCGGCCGTGCGGCTTGCGTGGTCTCGGCGCTCCATCCGGAGCGCGTGATCGGGCTCGTCTCCGGCAATTCCTACAACATCCAGAACATCGCTCGCGCCATGGAGCCGACTTCGCCGCCAGAGGAGGCGGCGCTCTGGTATCAATATCTCTTCCACAACGAGCGCGGCCGCCGCGCGCTGGAGCGCAACCGCCGCGGCTTTGCCCGCCAGCTCTGGACGATGTGGTCGCCAAAATGGGCGTTCGATGACGCGACGTTCGAGACAGCCGCCGCGTCCTTCGACAATCCTGATTTCGTCGATGTCGTGATCCACTCCTACCGCCACCGCTACGCGCTGGTGGCGGGCGACCCCGCCTATGCCGCGATCGAGGCCAGGCTCGCCGCCCAGCCGCCGATCCGCGTCCCGACGATTGCGATCGACGGCGACAGCGACGGCGTCAATCCCGGCACCGCGCACCACGCGCGCAAGTTCGAGGGATATTTCGAGCGGCGCGTCTTCAAGGATGCCGGTCATAATCTGCCGCAGGAACGGCCGGCCGAATGGGCGCGGGCGGTGCTCGAGGTGCGCAATGCGGCCAGTTAGAGCCTGATTTATCGTCCTGCCGACCGGCCGGGTCCGCCGGCCGTCCGATCTTTCCTGATTTGGGGAACCTTTTCCGATTGAGGCCGTCCAAGCTGAGAGGCGCCGCTGTGGCCGGCCCGTCGCCAGGAGGGTTCTTGATAGGGGGGTTCTTGATGAAGTCACAAGTGCGTGGGCTGGAGCGTGTCGCGGTGGGTCGGGCGGGTGATCCGCGCTAGCTTGAGGAGACATGCCATGACCGAGAAGAGGAAGCCGAGCGGTCCCGACCTGACCAAAGGCGTGTCGCTGACCGACTTCAAGGAAGCCAAATTGCTCGGCCACGTCGGTGAGGAGGATGTCCTGCTGGTGCAGGCCGGCAGCGAGATCTTTGCGATCGAACCGGCTTGCAGCCACTACCACGGCCCGCTCGCGGAGGGGCTGGTGGTTGGCGACACCATCCGCTGTCCCTGGCATCACGCCTGCTTTTCCTTGCGATCGGGCGAAGCCACGCGTCCGCCGGCGCTGAATGCGCTGGCGGTATGGGAGGTGATGCGTGATCGCGACAAGATCATTGTTCAGCGCCGGCGCGAGGCGCCAAAACCGTCCGCAGCTCGTCGCAGCGCGCCGACGCCGGACAAATTCGTCATCGTCGGCGGAGGTGCGGCCGGATTCGCCGCGGCCGAGACGCTTCGGCGTGAGGGCTTTGCCGGTGCCATCACCATGCTCAGCGATGACGGTGCTATGCCGGTCGACCGGCCCAATCTCTCCAAGGACTATCTTGCCGGCAGCGCCCCGGAGGACTGGCTGCCGCTGCGGGGCGCGGACTACTATCAGGACGCCGGCATCGATCTCAGGCTGAACACGAATGTCTCCGCGATCGATGCGAAGACGCGCAGCGTCACGCTGGGCAACGGCGACAGGCTGTCGTTCGACCGGCTGCTGCTCGCGACCGGCGCCGAGCCGGTCAGATTGCAGGTCCCGGGCGCGGACCAGCCGCATGTCCACACCTTGCGCTCCGTTGCCGACAGCCGCGCTGTCATCAAGACGGCGGGCAGCGCCAGGCATGCGCTGGTGATCGGCGCGAGCTTCATCGGCCTCGAAGTCGCGGCGTCCTTGCGGGCGCGCAAGATCGAGGTGCATGTGGTCGCGCCGGAAGAACGGCCGATGCAGAAGGTGCTCGGCGCCGAGATGGGCGACTTCGTCCGGTCGCTGCATGAGGAGAACGGCGTCGTCTTCCACTTGAAGGATACGGTGGAAAAGCTCGCTGGCATGCGCGCGACGCTGAAGAGCGGCGCCGTCATCGAGGCTGACCTGGTTGTGGTCGGCATCGGCGTCAAGCCGCGCCTCGCGCTCGCCGAGCAGGCGGGGCTTTTCGCCGATCGCGGCGTGAGCGTGTCCGAATATCTGGAAACCAGCGTCGCCGGCATCTTCGCCGCCGGCGACATCGCGCGCTGGCCTGATCCGCATTCGCGGCAAACCATCCGCGTCGAGCATTGGGTCGTGGCGGAGCGGCAGGGCCAGACCGCAGCGCGCAACATGCTCGGCAAGCGCGAGCGCTTTGATGCGGTGCCGTTCTTCTGGAGCCAGCACTACGACGTGCCGATCAACTATGTCGGCCACGCCGAGAGCTTCGACGACATCGCGATCGACGGCAGTATCTCCGGAAGGGACTGCCTGCTGAAGTACCGCAGGGCCGGTCGGGTGCTTGCGGTCGCTTCAATTTATCGCGATCTCGACAATCTCAAGGCCGAATTGGAGATGGAGCGGTCGCACGCCTGAAGCGCCGCATTCGGTCTTGATTTGCGTCAATATTGCTGCAGGCGAGGGCTGCTCTGCTGGCTGTTGTCCCGGTACGGTGCGTGCTATCCTGGCGTGTCCCCGCGGGCTTCGCATGCAGGAGTGGCTGCCATGACAAGTACTTCAGATGCGTCTCATCCTTCCAGTCTCGGCTCGGGTATCTCGGCGCTACATGCCAAATGGGGCTGGATCGTTGCCCTCGGCGTCGTTTACCTCATCGCCGGCTTCGTCGCGCTCGGCAGCATGGTGATGGCAACGGTGGCGAGCGTGATCGTGGTCGGCGCGATGATGATCGTTGCCGGCGTGACCGAGGTGATCGGCGCATTCCAGGTGAAAAGCTGGGGCAAGTTCCTGATCTGGGCCTTGCTCGGCGTGCTCTACATCGTTGCCGGATTCCTCACCTTCGAGAACCCGCTCTTCGCCGCCGTGCTGCTCACTCTCTTTCTCGGCGCTTCGCTGCTGGCCTCCGGCGCAGTCAGGCTGTTTCTCGCCTTCAGCATGAAGCGCGAAAGCCCCTGGGTCTGGGTGGCGCTGTCGGCGGTCATCACGCTGCTGCTCGGGCTGCTGATCCTGGCGCGCTGGCCGGTGAACAGCGTCTACATCCTCGGTCTGTTCCTCGGCATCGACCTGATCATGGCGGGCGCAGGCTGGGTCAGCCTGGGCCTCGGCCTGAAGCAGCGGCGTTAGGCCAGCAGGCCATCAACTCGACGCGGGACCATCCTTGGGAACTCCGTTTTTTTGCCGGAGGCCTCTTCGGCGGCATCCGCGTCGCTATCCCGCCTTCGCGATGCGGACGTCCGCCGACCCCGACCGCAGGTTCTGGAAGAACTTCTCCACCTCGCGCGACAGCGTGTCCGCCGTCGCGGTCAGGCTGCTTGCCGCCGTCAGCACCGAAGCTGCCGCCGTGTCGGTCTCGCCGATGGCGTCGCGCAGCGAGGTGATGTTGGCCACCAGCGTCTCGTTGCCCTGCGCGGCGCTTTGTGCATTGGACGAGATCTCGCGCGTGGCGGCGTCCTGCTGACTGACGGCGCCGGCGATCGCCGATGTAACCTCGTTGATCTCGCGCACCGCGCCGCCGATCTCGCGGACGGCGTCGACCGCGTTGCGGGTCGAGGCCTGGATCATCGCGACGTTCTCGCTGATCTCGGCCGTGGCCTTGGCGGTCTGGCCCGCGAGCGCCTTCACCTCATGGGCGACCACGGCAAAGCCGCGGCCAGCATCGCCGGCGCGCGCGGCCTCGATGGTGGCGTTCAGCGCGAGCAGGTTGGTCTGTTCGGCGATCGCCTGGATCAAATTGAGCACACCGTCGATGCGCTGCGTGGCCGCGGCGAGGCTCTCGATCTCGGAGATCGACTTCTCGGTGCGCTGGCCGGTCTGCTCGACCGCGCCGGCGCTCTGCCGCACCTGGCGGCCGATCTCCACCACCGAGGCCGACAGTTCCTCGGCCGCGCCTGCGACCGCCGTGACGTTGTGCGAGGCCTGCTCGGTGGCGTTCGCCGCGGTGCCGGCGCGGCTGCTCGCATCCGCAGTGACACGCGTGATGCTCTGCGCGGTTTCGCGCATGACCGACGCGTTGTCGCCGAGGCCGCGCATGATCGCACCGATCGCCTCGCGAAACTCCTCGACGGACCGTTCGATGTCGCGGGCGCGCTTCTCGCGTGCGGCGGCGTCCTGCGACACTTGCGAGGCGAGGTTGCGGTTGCGGCCCATGGCGTCCTGGAACACCTGGATTGCGCGGGCCAGCGCGCCGATCTCGTCGGCGCGGTCCGAGTGCGGCACCACGACATTTTCGGCGCCGTCGGCGACCTGCTTGATGGTGGCGGTGATCGAGGCGAGCGGCCGGGCGATCGAGCGGGCGATGATGACGATGCCGATCGCAACGAGGGCCAGCGCTATGCCGCCGAGGCAGGTCAGCACGAAGGACAATTCCCGATTGGTCTCGGTCTGCTGCGCGATCTGCCTGGCGCGCTCGGCATAGACCTTGGACAGCGCCTCGAGATCCTTGTTCAGCGCCGAGCGCACCGCGCGGTTGGCGTCGTTGTCGCCCCATTCCCGGCCCGCGGCCGCGTTGATCTCGACGCCGCGGCGCACCAACTCCTTGCGGAACTCGACGAACTGCTCGATGCGCTGCTTGAAGGTGGCAAACTGCCTGGCATCGTCGGCTTTGACGATGGTCTCCCAGCGCTTCACGACGTCGAGGATCTGGGCGTTGAACTTGAGCAGGCCGTCGCCGTACTTCTTCACGACCTTGGGTTCGGTCGACATGTAGACGCCGCGCGATTCCATCACGACCGCATAGACCAGCGAGTTGACGCGCTCGACGTTCAGCGCGGCGGCATTCGCCGTCTCGATCGCGCTGGTCAGGTCGGCGCTGCGGCGGCTGTTGTAGTCGGACAGCATCGCGATCGCCGCCGTGAGCAGCGCGAACAGTGCGAAGATCGCGTAGAGCTTGGTGGCAAGCGTGAAGCGGCCTGCCAGCTCAGTGGCATTCCCAGATCGGTCTGATGTCATGGTGTTCAGGGGCCCGGAATGGCCTGAAGCGGCCGGTGAACGGGGTCGTGCGAAATTGATGCAAAACTATGCGGAATGAAGATGGACGCGGCGTTAACGCGCCCGTTGCCCTCTCTTCGTCCTTGGTCGAACGAAAGGTAAGATATTTCAGCGTCTTGATCCGAAGGTATAGTTTCGGGATAGTCTTGGAGTCGGCCGTTGGCCGACGAATCCCGGAGAGGCCCTTGGTCTACCGCCATACCATCGACGCCACGAGCTACACGTTTCCGGACCTGCGCGACCTCCTCGCCAAGGCGACGCCGCCGCGCTCCGGCGACCGGCTGGCCGGGGGCGCCGCCGACACAGCCGCGCAGAT
>NZ_AJQE01000226.1 GCF_000261685.1 Bradyrhizobium genomosp. I (2014)
ACAGCCGCGCAGATGATCGCGGCCCGGATGGCGCTCGCCGACGTCCCGCTCGCCCGATTCCTGCAGGAGGCGGTCATTCCCTACGAGAATGACGAGGTCACACGCCTCGTCATCGACAGCCATGACGCCAAGGCCTTTGCGCCGGTGGCATCGCTCACGGTGGGGGCCTTCCGCGACTGGCTGTTGTCAGACGCTGCGACATCGGAGGCCCTGCGCAAGCTCGCGCCCGGCATCACTCCGGAGATAGCGGCCGCGGTGTCAAAGCTGATGCGGAACCAGGATCTGATCCTCGCAGCGCGGAAATGCGAGGTCACCACCGCCTTCCGGGACACCATCGGGCTGAAGGGGCGGATGAGCACGCGGCTCCAGCCGAACCATCCGTTCGACGACGCCAGGGGCATCACCGCCTCGATCCTCGATGGCATCCTGCTCGGTGCCGGCGATGCCTGCATCGGCATCAATCCCGCGAGCGACGATCCCGCCGTCATCGCGCAATTGCTGCGGCTGCTAGACGAGATCATTGCGCGGCTGAAGATCCCGACGCAAGGTTGCGTCCTGACCCATGTTACCACGACGCTGTCGCTGATCGGGCAGGGCGTGCCGGTCGACCTCGTCTTCCAGTCGGTCGCCGGCACAGAGGCTGCCAACCGCAGTTTCGGCATCGACCTCGCACTTCTGAAAGAGGCGCAGCAGGCCGGGCTGTCGCTGAGGCGCGGCACGGTCGGGCAGAACGTGATGTATTTCGAGACCGGCCAGGGCTCGGCGCTCTCGGCGGGCGCCCATCACGGGGTCGACCAGCAGACCTGCGAGGCGCGCGCCTATGCGGTCGCCCGCGCCTTTGCCCCGCTGCTCGTCAACAGCGTGGTCGGCTTCATCGGCCCGGAATATCTCTACGACGGCAAGGAAATCATGCGGGCGGGACTGGAGGATCATTTCTGCGGCAAGCTGCTCGGCCTGCCGCTCGGGGTCGACATCTGCTACACCAACCATGCCGAGGCGGACCAGGACGACATGGACAATCTCCTGACGCTGCTCGCCGCCGCCGGCGTCACCTTCATCATGGGCGTCCCCGGCGCCGACGATGTCATGCTGAACTACCAGTCGACGTCTTTTCACGACGCGCTCTATGTCCGCGACGTCTTCGGTTTGCGCCGCGCGCCGGAATTCGACGACTGGCTGGCGCGCTCGGGCATTACGGGCGCCGATTTCCGCCTGGCCGGCGATGCAGGTCTGCTGCCGGATTTTGCCTCGCGGCTGATCGCGTGAGGCGGTGGAAGATGCCAACTCTCCCGTCGAGGAAACCATCGGCGCCTCCCGGAATTATGCTTGTGCCACAATATTGAGAAATTCCGGCGACAGCATTACGCTGGGTGTCCTGGCTGGCAATTTCCGCACCATCGGTCGAGCGTGGCGGGGGAGCTTTGATGCGAGCTGAAAGTAACGGAACGTCCCGGCGGATTCTCTGTGTGTTTCCGCGCTACACCTCGTCCTTCGGTACGTTCGAGCATTCCTATCCCTTGACCGACGGCGTCCGCGCCTTCATGCCGCCGCAGGGACTGCTGCTGATCTCCGCCTACCTTCCGAAGGAGTGGCAGGTCAAATTCGTCGACGAGAACCTGCGCCGCACGACGAGGGAGGAATTCGAATGGGCGGAAGCAGTCTTCGTCAGCGGCATGCACATCCAGCGCCAGCAGATGAACGACATCTGCCGTCGCGCCCATGAGTTCGATCTGCCGGTCGCGCTCGGCGGGCCATCGGTCAGCGCCTGCCCTGACTACTATCCGTCCTTCGACTATCTGCATGTCGGCGAGCTCGGCGACGCCACCAACCAGCTGATCGAGATCCTGTCGCGCGACACCTCGCGTCCCGAGGCCCAGGTGGTGCTGACCACCAAGGATCGCGTGGCGATGACGGAGTTTCCGATCCCCGCCTACGAGCTTGCCGACGTGAAGAAGTACTTCCTCGGCAGCATCCAGTATTCCAGCGGCTGCCCCTATCAGTGCGAGTTCTGCGACATCCCCGGCCTCTACGGCCGCAATCCGCGCATCAAGACGCCGCAGCAGATCATCGCCGAGCTCGACCGGCTGCGCGAATGCGGCATGACCGACACGGTCTATTTCGTCGATGACAATTTCATCGGCAACCGCAAGGCGGCGATGGACCTGTTGCCGCATCTGGTCGAATGGCAGAAGCGGACCGGCTATGTGGTGCGGCTCGCCTGCGAGGCGACGCTCAACATCGCCAAGCGGCCCGAGATCCTAGAGAAGATGCGCGAGGCCTATTTCGTCACCATCTTCTGCGGCATCGAGACGCCCGATCCCGATGCGCTGAAGGCGATGCACAAGGACCACAACATGATGGTCCCGATCCTGGAGGGCGTGCGCGCCATCAACTCCCACGGCATGGAGGTGGTCTCCGGCATCATCATGGGGCTCGACACCGACAAGCCGAACACCTCGGAGGCGTTGCTCGCCTTCGTCGAGGAGTCCCGGATTCCGCTGCTCACCATCAATCTGCTCCAGGCGCTGCCGAAGACGCCGCTATGGGACCGTCTGGAGCGCGAGGGCCGCCTGGTCCACGACGACGGCCGCGATTCCAACGTCGACTTCCTGTTGCCTTATGACGAGGTCGTCGCATCCTGGAAACACGCGATGAGCGTGGCTTATGCGCCCGAGAAGGTCTACGCGCGCTATCAGTATCAATGCGACCACGTCTATGCGCGCCGCCTCAAGATGCCGGTGCCGGACGAGATGAAGACCTGGCCGAACATCCGGCGCGGCCTCGTCATGCTGCGCAACATCTTCTGGAAGGTCGGCGTGCTCGGCGACTACAGGCGCGTGTTCTGGAAGTTTGCGCTGGGGCGCATCAGGCGCGGCGACATCGAAGGCCTGATCGGCTGCACGCTGATCGCGCACCATCTCATCACCTTTGCGCGCGCGGCTTCCAGCGGCAAGCAGAACGCCTCGAACTATTCGATCCGCCTGCGCGAGGCCGCCGTTCCCGCCGAATGATGCGACATGTCTGATCCGGCTCCGCCGCGCCGTCCGGCCCGCGATTTGCGGGCGTTCACGCCCGCGCGGGTCGCGCTCGGGCGCAGCGGCGCGAGCATGCCGACGAGGGCGCTGCTTGATTTCACGCTGGACCATGCCCGCGCGCGCGATGCCGTACATGCCGCCTTCGACACGCTGCGTCTGGTCGCTGATCTCGGCGCCCTCGGGCTTGCCGTGACCGAAGTGAGGAGCCGGGCGGTCGATCGCAGCGACTATCTGCGGCGGCCGGATCTGGGACGACAGCTCGAACCCGGCTCGGCGCAACTCCTCGCACGAAGCGCCTCGGCGCCGTGCCAGCTCGCGCTCGTGATCGGAGACGGCCTGTCCGCGGCGGCGGTCCACGCCCATGCGGCGATCGTGGTGAGGCGCCTGTTGCCGTTGCTCGCGCAAGGCGATGACGTCGCGATCGGCCATGTCGTTATCGCATCAGGCGCGCGCGTTGCGCTCGGCGACGAGATCGGCGCCATTCTCGGTGCGCGCATGGTCGCGGTGCTGATTGGCGAGCGGCCGGGCCTGTCCGCACCCGACAGTCTCGGCGCCTATCTGACCTTCGCACCGAAGCCCGGCCGCACCGACGCCGAACGCAATTGCGTGTCGAACATCCACCACGCCGGGTTGAGCTACGACGAGGCCGCGTTCAAGATCGCCTGGCTCGTCCGCGAGGGCCTCGCCCGGCAGACCACCGGCGTGGCTTTGAAGGACGAGAGCGCGGACCGCGCGCCGCGCCAGATTGGCACAGCGTCGTCGGGATGATAGGCGATTGGAACCCGGAATCGCCGCTTCTTGATCGATTCGGCCCCGCTTCGCCAGCTTGCGAAAAGACCTGTTGACCTGCTAAACCCCTCGCGGCGATTTTCCGCGCATTTTCAAAGGCCAAGCCTCCCATTGGTATGGCGTTTTCAAGCCGTTCGCGGAGCGCAATAAGCTCTCAAGACCGAGCCGATCTAGGAACTGGACAAGGCATGCTCGAAAAGCACAGCGAGAGTGAGGTTCATGTCGACAAGGTCGAGCAGGGACCTGCGTCCTCGATCGCCTTCGGCCTGGAGCGCCTCGGGCTGATCGCCGTCCGGGCGCCGATCGTCTCCTGCATCGTCTTGCTCGCCCTGATCATCGGCGCCGTGTTCGGCATCCACAGGATCAAGATCGACGATTCGCTGTCGCAGCTGTTCCGCTCCGACACCCGCGAATTCCGCCAGTACGAAGAGGTGACGAAGAAGTTTCCCGCGGAGGAGTTCGATGTCCTCGTCGTGGTCGAGGGCAAGACCCTGCTGGCACGGAACAATCTGGAGAAGCTGCGCGACTTCGTCACCGACCTGCAACTCGTAGATGGCACGCGCGGGCTGGTCTCGCTGTTCTCGGCGCGTCAGGCGCCGGCGCCGGGCAAGCTGCCGGCGGCGCTGTTCCCGGCCGATCTGCCCGAGGGCGCGGCCTATGACAAGTTCATCGAAACCGTCAAGAACAACGAGATCATCCGCGGCAAGCTGTTGTCGGAGGACGGCACGCTGGCGCTGATCGTGCTCTCGCTCGATCCGGAGGTGGTCGCCTCCAACAAGCTGACCAAGACCGTGGGCGACATCCGCGCGCTGATGAAGGAAGACCTCGGCGACACCGGGCTCAACGTGCAGCTCTCCGGCGTGCCGGTGATGCAGCTCGAGATCCGCAACGCGGTCGAGCGCGACGGGCTGACCTACAACATCCTCGGCATCCTCGCCGGCTGTATCATCGCCATCATCTTCTTCCGCAAGATCTCGTTCATGATCGCGGCGGCGTTCCCGCCGATGATCGCGATCCTGCTGGCGCTCGGCGCGCTCGGCTGGGCCAATTTCAACCTCAACATGTTCCTGAACGTGATGACGCCGCTCATCATGGTCATCAGCTTCTCGGACTCGATGCAGCTGACCTTCGCCGCGCGCGACCGGCTGATCGCGGGCCAGGACAAGTTCACCGCGTTCAAGAATGCGGTGCTGGTGGTGGGACCTGCCTGCGTGCTGACGCACGGCACGGCCGGCATTTCCTTCATCGCGCTGCAATTCTCCGACTCCGACCTGATCCGCAAGTTCGGCGAGGCGGGGCTCGCCGCCACCATCATCGCACTGGTCGCGGTGCTGTCGCTGGTGCCTGTTTTCGGCGTGTTGTTCGTGCGCAACGAGAAGGTCTTCGCGGTCAAGTTCCAGGGCGCCGATGCCGGCGTCCAGGCGCTGCGCAATTTCTGTTACTGGATCGCGGTGCGCATGGTGGGCCGTCCCGGCCTGTTCAGCCTGATCGCGGTGCTGTTCGTCGGCGGCCTCGGCGTCATCTACGCCAATCTGGAGCCGCGCTACCGGCTCGCCGACCAGGTGCCGGACAAGCGCCAGGCGGTCGCCGCCAGCGACCGGCTCGACGCCAAGCTCACCGGCGCCAATCCCGTCAACGTGCTGATCCAGTTCCCCAAGGGCGAATCGCTTTATTCGCCGGAGACGCTCCAGACCATCGCCGACGTGCATGCGACCGTGGAGAAGACGGCCGGTGTCGGCAACGTCTGGTCGCTGGAGACGCTACGCCGCTGGCTGGCCGAGAAGGCGGGCAGCGCCGACGTGGCGACGTTGAAGGAATATGTCAACGTCATCCCCGAGCACCTGGTGCGGCGGTTCATCGATGCCGCGCAGGATGCCGTCGTAGTCGCCGGCCGCGTACCGGACAAGGATTCCAGCCAGCTGCTGCCGATCGTCGACAAGCTCGACCACGAGCTCGACGCCGTCCGCAAGAAGCATCCCGGCTACGAGATTGCGGTGACGGGTCTTGCCGCCATCGCTGCGCGCAACTCGGCCAGCATGATCGAGAAGCTGAACCACGGCCTCACCATCGAATTTGCGCTGGTCGCGATCTTCATCGGCCTCGCGTTCCGCTCCTGGGTGGTGATGTTCGCCTGCATCCTGCCGGGCATCTTCCCGGTGGTGATGTCGGGAACGGTGCTGTGGGCGATGGGCGAGGGCCTGCAATTCGCCAGCGTCGTCGCGCTCACCGTCTCGTTCGGCCTCGGCCTCAGCGCCACCATCCACTTCCTCAACCGCTTGAGGCTCGAGAGCAAGCCGGGCGTCGGCTCGGCGCTCGCGGTCGAGCGCGCCACTGTTCTGGTCGGACCTGCGCTGATCCTGACCACGGTGGTGCTGGCCTGCGGCCTCGTCGTCACCGTGTTCTCGGACCTGCCGTCGCTGCGGCTGTTCGGCTGGCTCAGCGCCTTCTCGATGGTGATGGCGCTCGTCGCCGACCTCTTCATCCTGCGGCCGACGGCGATGTGGCTGATCAATCTGCACGGCAAGCTGCAAGGGCCGGACAAGCCGGCGATCTGAGCGGCTTCATTCATCGGACATGGGTTCGGCGCAGCCTGAACGGCTGCGCAGATATTCCGGCCGGGGCGCCATGCGGACGATGCGGCACGACAACTCGATCGTGGAATTTCAGCGGAAGCGGGGTGGCTACTCAACCACCTTTTTCGCCCCGTTCCGATGGTCTCGAGCGGACACCTGCGAACCTGGTCCATGTCGGCAAAAAGCCCCCGGCTCGCGAGAACCGGGGGCTTTTTCCCATCGGAGCGGGAAGGGCGTCAGCCCTTCGTCATCGTGATGTTGACGCCGCGGATCTCGCCCTTGGAAGAGATCTGCACCGTCTGCTTGGTGCCGTTGGTGCGCAACGAAAGGTTGGCGGCAAAGCCGTTGGCCTCGACGAACACGTCGATCTGGCCGCCGCCGGCGGTGCCCTGGAGATTGCCGAAGATATTGCGGCTGGACTCGCTCCAATTGCCGGAGATGCGCTCGCCCTGGCTGGTCACGTCGCTGGTGAGGTCGAACTTGTAGCTGTCGGACGCGCAGTGCAGCGCCTGCTTCAGATTGAGGCCGCCGCCGGCGACCTTGTAGTCGGCCTTGCAACGGATGCGCTCGGTGGAGCCGTCGGACAACGACACCGTGCCGGTGCCGGTCCAGGCGCCGTCGAAGCCGGCAAACGGTCCGGACGACTGAGCATGGCTTGCCGAGACTGAGAAGAGCAGCGCCGCCCCGATGCCGGCCGCCTTGATTGCCAGTCCAGATCGCCCAAAGAATTTCATCTCAAATATCCCGTTTTGGAACGACGTCCGTCCTAGATCGAAGACGTCTCGCCACATCGAAGGTTTAGTGTTCCGAGCCTGTGTCAGGTTCAACAAGCAGGCACCAGGGATGGCGGTTCACGGGATACCGGCGGGGTGCCCGGGCCCTGCGATCTGCCGTGTTTCGGCATGTTTCCGGCCGAAACGGCGGGTCGTAGAGATGCAGCGCTGCAACAGCCATGCAGCAAAATGCGCCTTGTCTGAATTATGACGTAGTATCAATCTCTTACATCTGCCAATGAAGGTCGAGAGAAGACCTGATTTGGCGGGCGCGGCGCCAATTTGGCCGCATTTGCCAGTGCTTGTGCCTTCTCTGAGGCCGCACTTTCCGCGCGGCGACTTGCCATCAGAATAGTCCGTTCCGGTCGTCCGCCCTGCGCAGTCCGGGCCCGGTGCGATTCTGCCGTCAGAATGAAGGAATACAATGCGTAAGCTTCTCGTCGCTCTCACCCTGCTGTCGGCATCTTTTTCGACGGTGGCGTTCGCCCAACAAGGGCGTGGCACGGACGCCGAGCAGAAGGCCTGCACGCGCGACGTGCAGAAGTTCTGCCGTCCGGTCATCGACCAGGGCGATTTCACCATCCTGGCCTGCCTCAAGGAGAACCGGACCAAGATCTCGCAGGCCTGCGACCAGGTGCTGAAGAACCACAACCAGTAAGCCCGGCCATTGACCCCAAAGGCGAATCCCGGAGCCGCCTTTGGGGTCCGATCCGCAAAGGGCAGCCATCGAGAGACAGGATTGGTTTTGCGGCCGTATTCCCCTATATGGGGGCCGCGGCGGCATCGTCGGCATGAGCCCGCGCGAGCGAAAAAGCCTTCCTGTCCAAACGATTGTAAACCAGCCCTCGATGACCTCTGCGAGCGAATTGCGATCCGGCAAGGGTGACCGCGACGAGAATTTTCCCGTCGCGTCCTGGATCATCCATCCGGGTCATCGCGCCCTGATCCTGGCGTACTATAATTTCGTGCGCACCGCCGACGACATCGCCGACCACGCGACGCTGCCGCCCGACCAGAAGCTCGCCTACCTCGACCTGCTCGAGACGGAACTGCTCGGCAAGGGCGACACCCAGGCCGAGGCCGTCACCCTGCGTCGCGCGCTGGCCGAGCGCGGCATGGCGCCGCGCCATGCGCTCGACGTGCTGATCGCGTTCCGCATGGACGTGACCAAGCTGCGTTACGAGACCTGGGACGAGGTCATCCACTATTGCCGCTATTCGGCGATGCCGGTCGGCCGCTTCATGCTCGACGTCCACGGCGAGAGCACTTCGACCTGGGCCGCGTCGGACGCGCTCTGCGCGGGCCTGCAGATCAACAATCACTTGCAGGATTGCGGCAAGGATTTCCGCGAGCTCAACCGCGTCTATCTGCCGCGCGATGCGCTGGCCGCGAGCGGCGCTTCGGTCGAGCAGCTCGGGCTGTCACAGTCGCCGCCTGCGATGCTGGCCTGCCTGCAGGGGCTCGCCGCGCGCAACGAGGCCCTGCTCGACGAGGGCAGGTCGCTCGCCGCCGAGATCAGGGATTTCCGTCTCGGCATCGACGTCGCGGTGATCCAGGCCTATGCCGACCGCATCGTGCGCCTCTTGAAGGTGCGCGATCCCCTGCGCGAACGCGTGCATCTGAACAAGTTCGAGCTGCTCGCTTTCAGCCTCGCCGGGATGATCGGCGAAGCCGGCCGCCGCGTGATCGGTCGCAAGGCCATTTCCAGACCGGGGACTGCACATGACGCTTGAGGCGACCACGCCCGGCGCCAATTACGGCTCGACCGCATCCGGCAGCTCGTTCTATGCCGCGATGCGCATCCTGCCGCATGACCAGCGCGAAGCGATGTTCCAGATCTACAGCTTCTGCCGCCAGGTCGACGACATCGCCGATTCCGACGGGCCGCGGGAGGAGCGGCTCGCCGCGCTTCAGCAGTGGCGCAACGACATCGACGCCCTTTACCAGGGCCATCCGCCGCCGCGGCTGAAGGACTACGTCGCCTCGGTGAAGACCTTCGGGCTCAAGCGCGAGGATTTTCTTGCGATCGTCGACGGCATGGAGATGGACGTGCCGCAGGACATCCGCGCGCCCGACATGGCGACGCTGGATCTCTACTGCGACCGGGTCGCCAGCGCGGTGGGGCGTTTGTCGGTGCGGGTGTTCGGCATGCCCGAGGAAGACGGCATCCTGCTCGCGCACCATCTCGGCCGCGCGCTTCAGCTCACCAACATCCTGCGCGACATCGACGAGGACGCCGGCCTCGGCCGGCTCTATCTGCCGCGCGAGGCGCTGCTGCATGCCGGCATCACCTCCGATGATCCGAACCGCGTGATTGCCGAGCGCGCGCTGCCGAAGGTCTGCCTGCCGCTGGCGCAGCGCGCGAAGTCGCATTTCGAGAAGTCGGACGAGATCATGAACCGCAACAAGCGCCGCGCCGTGCGTGCGCCGCGGATCATGTCGAAATATTATCATTCCATTCTGGATCTTCTGATCGCGCGCGGCTTCACCGCGCCGCGCGAGCCGGTGCGTGTGTCGAAGATCACACGCATCCTGATCCTGCTCCGTTACGCTTTCATCTGATGCAAAACACAGCTCATATCATCGGCGCCGGGATTTCCGGCCTCTCCGCCGCCGTGCGGCTCGCCAATGCCGGCTTCAAGGTCGCCGTGCACGAGGCGACGCACCAGGCCGGCGGCCGTTGCCGTTCCTATTTCGACGGCGCCACCAATCTCACCATCGACAACGGCAACCATCTGCTGTTGTCGGGCAACAGCCATGCGCGCGCCTATGCGCGCGCGATCGGCACTGAGGCGGGGCTGGTCGGCCCTGAGCGGGCGCAGTTTCCCTTCGTCGACCTCAAGACCGGGCAGCGCTGGCAGATCGATCTCGGCGCCGGCCGGCTGCCGACCTGGGTGCTCGACGAGAGCCGCCGTGTGCCCGATACCGGAGTAACCGATTATCTGAAGCTGGCGCCGCTGGTCTGGGCATCGGAGGAGACGCTGGTCGGCAAGTCCATTCCTTGTGAAGGCGTGCTCTACCAGCGCCTGGTGCAGCCGCTGCTGCTGGCCGCGCTCAACGTCGATCCGCCCGAGGGCTCGGCCGGGCTCGCCGGCGCGATCGTGCGCGAGACGTTGCTTGCCGGCGGGCAGGCCTGCCGTCCCCTGATCGCGCGCGACGGCCTCAGCGCCGTGCTGATCGAGCCTGCCGTGAAGTTCCTGGCTGAACGCGGCCACACCGTTCAGCTCGGCCATGAGCTGCGTTCGTTCGTCAGCACCGACGGCAAGGTGACCGCGCTGAATTTCGGCGGCGAGGACGTGATCCAGTTCGGTGCGGGCGATGTCGTCGTGATGGCGGTGCCGCCGCGGGCGGCTTCCAGCCTCTTGCCGGGCCTGAAGACGCCGACCGAATTCCGCGCCATCGTCAACGCCCATTTCCGCTTCGAACCGCCGCCGGGCTCGGCGCCGATCCTCGGCGTGATCGGCGGTGTGGTGGAATGGCTGTTCGCGTTTCCGAACCGGCTCTCGGTGACGATCAGCAATGGCGACCGTCTGGTCGACATGCCGCGCGAGGAGCTCGCGCAGGCGATCTGGAACGACGTCTGCAAGGCGGGCGGCGTGTCCGGTGAGCTGCCGCCTCCATTGCCCCCTTGGCAGATCGTGCGCGAGCGCCGCGCCACGTTTGCGGCCACGCCTGCGCAGAATGCCCTGCGCCCGGGGCCGGTCACCGCGCTGAAAAACCTGTTCCTCGCCGGCGACTGGACTGCTACGGGATTACCGGCAACCATCGAGGGATCGGTCCGGTCCGGCGACCGCGCCGCCGATCTGGTTCTGGCCGCCAATCCTGAAAAGCGGCCCTGACGGGCGAATGTCCCGGTCAACCTTCAATCGACTATCGGAGCAATCGAGCGACATGGATTCCGTGAACGCGACCAGCCGCGAGACCCTGGAATCGAGCATTGCGTCGGCCACCCAAGGCATCCTCGGCTTCCAGCAGTCCGACGGCCATTGGGTGTTCGAGCTCGAGGCCGACTGCACGATTCCGGCCGAGTACATCCTGCTGCGCCATTATCTCGCCGAGCCCGTCGACACCGTGCTCGAGGCCAAGATCGGCAACTACCTGCGCCGCGTCCAGGGCGCTCATGGCGGCTGGCCCCTCGTGCACGACGGTGAGTTCGACATGAGCGCCAGCGTGAAGGCGTACTTCGCGCTGAAGATGATCGGCGACTCCGTCGATGCGCCGCACATGGTGCGTGCGCGCGAGGCGATCCATGCCCGCGGCGGCGCGATTCACAGCAACGTCTTCACGCGCTTCCTGCTGGCGACGTTCGGTGTCGTGACCTGGCGCGCGGTGCCGGTGCTGCCGATCGAGATCGTGCTGCTGCCGTTCTGGTCACCGTTCCATCTCAACAAGATCTCCTACTGGGCGCGCACCACGATGGTGCCGCTGATGGTGATCGCCGCGCTGAAGCCGCGCGCGAGGAATCCGCTGGGTATCGGCATCGACGAGCTGTTTCTCCAGGACCCGCGCTCGATCGGCATGACCGCGAAGGCGCCGCACCAGAGCATGGCCTGGTTCCTGCTGTTCCGCTCCCTCGACGCGATCTTGCGCGTGATCGAGCCGCTGTTTCCGAAGCGACTGCGCAAGCGCGCGATCGACGCCGCGCTCGCCTTCATCGAGGAACGGCTCAACGGCGAGGACGGCATGGGCGCGATCTATCCGCCCATGGCCAACATCGTCATGATGTACGACGCGCTCGGCAAGGGCGAGGACTACCCGCCGCGCGCGACGACGCGGCGGGGCATCGACAAGCTGCTCGTGATCCGCGACGACGAGGCCTATTGCCAGCCCTGCGTCTCGCCGGTGTGGGATACGACGCTGACCGCGCACGCGCTGCTGGAGGCGGGCGATGCGCAAGCCGTGCCGGCCGCCAAGCGTGGACTCGACTGGCTGATTCCGAAACAGGAGCTCGAGGTGAAGGGCGATTGGGCCGCGAAGCGGCCCGACGTGCGTCCGGGCGGCTGGGCCTTCCAGTACAACAACGCCCACTACCCTGACCTCGACGACACCGCGGTCGTGGTGATGTCGATGGACCGCATGCGCCGGGAGCACGGTGCGGCCGGCTATGACGCCGCGATCGCCCGCGGCCGCGAGTGGATCGAGGGCATGCAGAGCGACGACGGCGGCTGGGCCGCCTTCGACGTCAACAATCTCGAATATTACCTCAACAACATCCCGTTCTCGGACCACGGCGCGCTGCTCGATCCGCCGACCGAGGACGTCACCGCGCGCTGCATCTCGATGCTGGCCCAGCTCGGCGAGACCGCGAAGACCAGCAAGCAGGTTGCCGACGGGGTCGCCTACCTGCGGAAGACCCAGCACCCGGAAGGGTCCTGGTTCGGCCGCTGGGGCATGAACTTCATCTATGGAACCTGGTCGGTGCTCTGCGCCCTCAACACGGCCGGCGTCGACCATAGGGATCCCATGATCCGGAAGGCCGCCGACTGGCTGGCCTCGATTCAGAACGAGGACGGCGGCTGGGGCGAGGACGCCGTCAGCTACCGGCTGGACTACAAGGGCTGGGAAGCGGCGCCCTCGACGGCCTCGCAAACGGCATGGGCCTTGCTTGCCCTGATGGCGGCAGGCGAGGTTGATCACCCGGCCGTCGCCCGCGGGGTGGAGTACCTGATTGCAACACAAAACAAAAAAGGACTGTGGGACGAGCAGCGGTACACCGCCACAGGCTTCCCCCGCGTGTTCTATCTACGGTATCATGGTTACCCAAAGTTCTTTCCGCTGTGGGCATTAGCGCGGTATCGGAACTTGCGGAACACCAACAGCAGGGTGGTAGGGGTCGGAATGTGACTTTGGGGACGGGGGACTATTTTACCGCGGGTCATGCCATCGACCCGCGGCCGATACTGATCGTGACCGGATTGGTTCAGGAGGCCCGCATCGCGGCCGGGCCCGGTATGGCGGTGATCTGTTCATCCAGCAGCCCGACCCAGTTGCGGGCGCTCCTGACCGTGGTGGATCCCGAGACGATTCGCGGCGTGATCTCGTTCGGCGTGGCCGGCGGGCTCGACCCGACCCTGCGCTCCGGCGACGTCGTGCTGGCGACCGAGGTGCTGTCCGGCGACACCCGCTGGGCCGCTGGGCTCTCGCTCGGCGACGACCTGATCGAGCGCCTGACCTCGGGCCGCCGTCGCGTGGTCCGCGGCAGCCTTGCCGGCGCCGAGGAGGTGGTCACGAAGCGGTCCTGCAAGGCGGCGCTGCATTCGGAGACGGGAGCCTCCGCCGTCGACATGGAGAGCCACATCGCGGCCGCCTATGCCGCCGAGGTCGGGCTGCCCTTTGCCGCGGTCCGCGTCATCAGCGATCCCGCCCATCGCGCGCTGCCGGCACTCGCCCGCGCCGCCATCAAGCCGAACGGCCAGATCGACCTCGCCGCCGTGCTGCGCGGCATCGTGCGCAATCCGGCGACGCTGCATGCGCTGGTCTCGACCGGCCTCGACTTCAACCGCGCCCTGCGAAGCTTGCGCGGTTGCCGGGATTATCTGATCGGGACGGAGCTGATCGAGAGCGAAGCGCTGGTGTCGAAGGCGGCGTGAAGCGGCGTCTTCGAGAAGCTGAAAAAGAAGAGGCCCGGTCGTCTGACCGGGCCTCTTCTTTTGGGCTGCGAGATCATTGTCACAGGCGGGGCCATCGACGCGATGTGGTTCCTTACCGCCAGCCGCCGACTTGAATTTGAGTCCATCTGCGCTGATCTTACGTTTGTCTTACCTCGGAAGGGTTGGGCCATGGCCGACACAGACAAGCTCACCACTGTCGTTTCCACCAAGGGGCAGGTCATCCTGCCCAGCGTTATTCGCAGGTCGCGGGACTGGAAGGCCGGAACGCGGCTGACTGTCGAGGAGACTTCGGAGGGCGTCCTGTTGAAGCCTGCGCCGGCCTTTGCGGCGACGCGGCCGGAAGAAGTGTTCGGCGTCTTGAATTATCGAGGCAAGCCGAAGACTCTCGAAGAGATGGACGCAAGCGTGCTTGCCGAAGCCAGGCGGCGGCATGATCGCGATTGATACCAATCTGATCGTCCGCTACCTGACCCGAGATCACGCCACTCAATCCGCGCGTGCCCGCGCCTTGATCGACGGCCAGAGGGTCTTTGCCGCCGTCACGGTGCTCCTCGAAGTCGAATGGGTGCTGCGAAGCGCGTACGGCTATCAGGCCGCAGACATCGTGCACGCGCTTCGTGTGTTCGCGGGGCTTCCGACCGTTATGGTCGAGGACGGCGCGATGGTCGCGGCAGCGCTCGACCTTGCCGAGAGGGGAATGGATTTCGCCGATGCCCTGCATCTGACGAGATCGGGACATCGCGATGCTTTCGTCACTTTCGATCGCAAGCTCGTCAAGGCGGCGAAGGCGGCCGGTCATGCGGGGGTGCGTGAAGTAGGGTAGTCTCGGTTGACGCGCCGGGACTGATGGCCTCGATCGGAGCGCTGTCACTATAATCCTCGGGTCTCACTTCAGGGGTGCAGTCCAATGCAGTCCAGCACTGTCACCGTAACCCACAACCCGAAGTGAGTACCAAGAAACGAAGTCCGGCGAACGCCGGACTTCCCCTCGTAATGAATCATTCGGGATGAATTGGACGAACGCAGTTCAGCAATGTCGCACGGACACACTCGAATCCCTACCTGTGGAGCCTGCATCTATTGCGGCGCGACCGGCGTACGATTAACTGACGAGCACGTCGTGCCTCTCGCGCTGGGCGGTGTGCATATTCTGGAAGGCGCTAGCTGTGACGAGTGCGCAGACATTACTAAGAAGTTTGAGCAAGACGTCGCTCGCGAGCTATGGGGCGCACCGCGCAACAGCTACGATGCACCAAGCCGCCGCAAGAAGAAACGGCCCAGCCATATCATCCTAGCCGACCCAGAACGTCCCGGTCGCACCGTCAAAGTGCCCTACAGCGAATATCCGGCCGCCATGGTCTTCTACCAAATGGGCAAGGCAGGATTACTTGAGGGCTTGCCGGATCACGTCGATATCTCCTCAGCCTGGAAACTGGTCGCGATCTCGGATCGAGACAAAGCAACGGCTTTCATACAGAAATACGATATGAAAGTGCCTTCGAGATTTTGGCACGTACCCGACAGCTTTGCCCGGATGCTTGCAAAGATCGGCTATTGCCACTTGCTGACTGAGCTGCCTGTTGGATCGTTCAGGCCAATTTGTTTGCCCTATATTCTTGGCACAAAGCCAAATCCCTCTTTCGTAGTTGGCGGCACGTTCGATGTCGCTCCGCCGGAGGAGGTCGGTTACCGATTGCAAACGGCGGCGTTCGGTTCGTGTGAACTATTAATGTTGGTGGCTGAGATCCGTTTGTTCTCAAATAAAGGGACGCCAACTTATCACGTGCTTGTGGGGGATGTCATGGGCGTCGCAAATGTCACTTCGGTGCTGCAAAAAATTGGCTATTTCACGAACATGGAAGACGCCAGCATAGCGTCCGTCGCCGTCGGAGAAAGCCATTGGACGCCGCGGGCATGGCCCTTGCCATTTTGGAATACCAACGAACAGTGAAAGGTCACTCATCCTCGTTCAAAATACGGTCACGGTGCTGGACTGCACCCCCTCAAGTGAGACACGGCAATTCGTTGCGGTTCGGCACACGTAGTCGGTGTCCATCGCGGATCACGGGCGACCACTCGCTCATTTCTCCATCGTGAAGTCAGGGCTGAAGCCGCGCGCCACGGCTGCGCGAAGCGAGGCCCAGGGGCCGGCAGCGTTTCGCCTCGGACGCAGAATGATGTCGTCACCTTGCTGTGCCACCTCGACCTCGTCGGCCGAGACATGGAGCTGCTTCGGCAGCTGGACGGACTGGGCATTGCCGGACTTGGAGACCTTGGCGATGTAGGGCAGCCTCCTGTAGATGCTCATCTATGTATACGGAGGGCTTGGCCGGCGCCAGTGAGAGGCGTCGGGCAAAACACCGCAAACCCCGCCAATCCCCCCTTGCAAAAATATTCCACTTTCCAGAATTTCGGATTTGTGGCATATGACGCTCATCCCGGCCCTGCCAGAGGGGCGCTTCGCGATCGTCACGAGACGCGGGTCGGGGTGCGGTGGACGCGGCAGCGCCGGCGCGGAAAGCGATGACAGGGCGGGCAACCGTGAGTCAGGCGCGACGCGGGACGAACGGCGCGGTCACAGCGGTTTCGGTCGTCGTCGGGGGCGAGCACACGCGAGCTCCCGGCGATCAGGTCAAACCGTCCGCGGACGGAGAAGTCGTGTGGTCCTGACGCCCGCAGGCTGGCGTCAAGCAATGCGGTGATGCGGCGGCCCGACCGGGCGCGCGCATCGATCATCCGCAACGCGACGGGGCAATAGTGCAACGCTCCCCGAGGAGAGCACGAAGGACACCGTTAAAACCATCCGCGCAGGGAAGGCCGGGCGACCGGCATCACCTGTGGTCCACCCCGTGTGCGTTTTCCATGCACGCGGACCGCGGGTGCCGCCGGCGCCCGGCCTTCCCTGCGCTCTCTGGTCTTTCGAGGGCGAAACGAACAGCAAAGCTCGGGCGAAAGAAGCCGCGAGAACGCGATGGTGCGTCTGATGGCCAGAGAGAATGACTCGATCTCGTCTCGTGCCCCGGACGCAGCGCAGCGTCCCTTCGACGGTGCGCTGCAGAGCCGGGGCCCATGCATCGACAAGACTCGCGGCTCCTGGGTCCCGGCTCTGCGCAGCAGCGCAAAGAGCGCTGCAGCGCGTCCGGGACACGGACCGCTGCTTGCGGCACAACGGCGCCCAAAGAAAAAGCCCGGTCGCGCTGGCGGCCGGGCTTTCGTCGTGAGATTTGATCGTGCGCGCCTACGCCGCCGTCGAAGCCTTCTGCGCGGCCTTCGCCTGCGCGGCGGCGGCCTCGTCCTTGCGGATCTCGGAGAGCTTCTTCTGGACCTGCTCCGAGAAGATGTACTGCGCCGGGCGCTGCTTGGTGAGATCGATCTCCGGTGCCATCGGGCCGGAAGTCTTGATGCCGCGCAGCGACACCCACATCGCCTTCAGCGGGTTGTTGAGCGCGGCCGTCGCGGCCGTCGGCTCGTAGCCGCAATGGGCCATACAGTCGGCGCACTTCTCGTAGCGGCCGGTGCCGTAGGAATCCCAGTCGGTGGTCTCCATCAGCTCCTTGAAGGTTTTCGCGTAGCCTTCACCGAGCAGGTAGCAGGGCTTCTGCCAGCCGAAGATGTTGCGCGCGGGCATGCCCCAGGGCGTGCACTCGTATTCCTGGTTGCCGGCGAGGAAGTCCAGGAACAGGCCGGAATGCATGAAGTTCCACTTCTTGCCCTTGCCCATCGCAAAGACGTCGCGGAACAGCTTCTTGGTCTTGGTGCGGTTGAGGAAGTGCTCCTGATCCGGCGCGCGCTCATAGGCGTAGCCCGGCGACATCGAGACGCCGACGCCGAGCTCGACGGTGAGATCGAGGAACTTCGCGATCTCCTCGGCCGGATGGCCGTCGAAGATGGTGGCGTTGACGTTGACGGTGAAGCCGCGCGCCTTGGCCGCCTTGATCGCGGAGACGGCGCGATCGAACACGCCCTTCTGCGACACGGCCTTGTCGTGATGGTCCTTCAGGCCGTCGAGATGCACGGAGAAGAACAGGTAGGGCGAGGGCTCGAACAGGTCGAGCTTCTTCTCCAGCAGCAGCGCGTTGGTGCAGAGCGAGACGAACTTCTTGCGCGCGACGAGGCCGCGCACGATCTCGCCGATCTCCTTGTGGATCAGCGGCTCGCCGCCGGGAATGGCGACCATCGGCGCGCCGCACTCGTCGGCGGCGTCCCAGCACTCCTGCGCGGTCATGCGACGGTTCAGGATCGCGTCGGGGTAGTCGATCTTGCCGCAGCCGACGCAGGCGAGGTTGCAGCGAAACAGCGGCTCCAGCATCAGCACGAGCGGGTAGCGCTTGCGGCCAAGCAGTTTCTGCTTGAGCAAATAGCCGCCGATACGCATTTCCTTGAAGAAGGGGATGGCCATTACACGTTTCTTTCTGGGCTTGAAATTCGGGTAGGTCAGCTCGCAGCCAACTGGGCCGGAAGCCGAAATTCGATGTTTTCCTCGCGGCCCGGCAACACCTGGACCTTGACCGGTCCGATCCGCCGCATCGCTTCGATCACGTCATCCACGAGTACCTCGGGCGCCGAAGCGCCGGCCGTGACGCCGACGGTCCTGGCATTTTCCAACCACTCCGGATTGAGCTCGCTGCCGTCGGCAATCAAATAACTCGCGACGCCGGCTTCGGTGCCGATTTCGCGAAGCCGGTTCGAGTTCGAGCTGTTGGCAGCGCCTACCACCAGGATCACGTCGACCAGCTTGCTCAAGTCCCTTACCGCAGATTGGCGGTTCTGTGTCGCATAGCAGATATCCCGGATATCCGGACCTTGAAGATCTGTAAAGCGGGCCTGCAGGGCCGCGATGATGTCCTTGGTGTCATCGACCGACAGGGTGGTCTGGGTGATGTAGGCCACTGGCGTATCCGCCGGCAGCGTGAGCGCCTTAACCTCTTCAACACTCTGGACAAGCTGCACCGGCCCCGGGACTTGACCCATCGTGCCCTCGACCTCGGGGTGGCCGGCATGGCCGACCAGGATCAGCGTGCGGCCCTTGGCAATGTAGCGCTTCCCCTGATTGTGAACTTTCGTGACCAGAGGGCAGGTGGCATTGAGCACCGGGAGGTCGCGCGCGGCGGCTTCTTCCTCGACGCTGCGGGCGACGCCATGGGCGCTGAAGACCGTCACTGCCTTCGGTGGAACCTGGGAGAGTTCCTCGACGAAGATCGCCCCTTTGCTCTTCAGGCTCTCGACGACGTATTTGTTATGCACGATCTCATGGCGCACGTAGACGGGCGGGCCGTACTTCTCCAGCGCCCGCTCCACGATCTCGATCGCACGCACCACGCCCGCGCAGAAGCCGCGCGGTTGCGCCAGATAAACTTCCATTGGACGCCCATCACGCAAGTTGCACCAATCCGCTTTCGTAAGTCCCCGGCGGCACCCGATACGGACCAATGAGCGGCAATATCCGCACCATTGGTTCGCGCAAGCGGTAGCCGCCCACCCCCGTAGGGCTCCGGCGCATGGAGGCACAGCACTTTGTGTCAAAAAATCGGCGGTAAGGAAAGGCCGGGAAGGTTGGCAACGCAACTTTGAGGTATTTTAGTAGGGCGGATGGTGTGCGCAATGCGCGACACTCGTGCATCGTCCTTCGTCACTTTCCCGCCTCAACTCCCCGGCTATACCGGCCGCCCCGCATGATTTTGCCACGGTCCCCGCCGTTTACCTCGAACCTTCTCGCGGCGAGAACCACTCAAAACAGCAATAGGTTTCGCCCGGGAACTCCGATAAACAGCGGGCGTTTCCGGCAAGCTGATAACCGCAGAAAGAAAAGAAGTGCTGCAAAGCGTCGTCGTTGCCATCGTCAGGGCCTGCACCCGGTTTGCCTCCCTCGTCGTCGTTCTCGGGCTCCTGCTGGCGGTGGGTGCGGGCTACTACGCGTCCCGGCATTTCGCCATCAACACCGACATCAACTCGCTGATTTCTCAAAATCTCGACTGGCGCAAGCGCGACCAGCAATTCGACCAGGCGTTCGATCAAAACGAAACGATTCTCGCTGTGATCGAGGCCCGGACGCCGGAGATGACGAGCGCCGCGGCAGACGCGCTCTATGCCAGGCTGAAGGACGACAAGGCCAACTTCCGGTCGATGCAGCAACTCGGTAGCGGCGAGTTCTTCGAGAAGAACGGGCTGTTGTTCCTGCCGACGGAAGAAGTCGGCAAGACCACCGGCGAGTTCGAATCCGCCGCGCCCCTGATCGAGATCATGGCGGGCGATCCCTCGATCCGCGGCCTCACCGGCGCGCTGGAGACGGGCCTTGCCGGCGTCAAGCGCGGCCAGGTCAAGCTCGACAATACCGCGCGGCCCTTCAACCTGATCGCGCAGACGGTCGAGACCGTGCTCAACAAGGGAAATGCCAGCTTCTCCTGGCGCGAGCTCGTCAGTGACGAGCCGCTGAAGGATTCGGACAAACGCGCCTTCATCGAGTTCAAGCCGATCCTCGACTACAACGCGCTGGAGCCCGGCAAGGATGCCACGGATGCGATCCGCAAGGCCGCAGCGGATCTGGATTTCCCCACCAAATACCAGGCACGGGTGCGACTGACCGGCCCGGTCCCGATCGCCAACGAGGAATACGCGACGGTCCAGGAAGGCGCCGTCGTCAACGGCATCGGCACGGTCCTCGTCGTGCTGCTCATCCTGTGGCTGGCGCTGCATTCGGCGAAGATCATCCTCGCCGTCTTCGTCAATCTCTTCGTGGGCCTTGCGATCACGACTGCGGCCGGCCTGATGATGGTCGGATCGTTCAATCTGCTGTCGATCGCATTCGCGGTGCTGTTCGTCGGCCTCGGCGTCGATTTCGGCATCCAGTACAGCGTCCGCTATCGTTCCGAGCGCTACAAGCACAACGACCTCTCGAGCGCGCTGGTGCTGGCCGCCAAGCGGTCGGCGGTGCCGCTGTCGCTCGCGGCGATGGCGACGGCCGCCGGCTTCCTCTGCTTCATGCCGACCGATTACAAGGGCATCGCGGAGCTCGGGCAGATCGCCGGCGTCGGCATGCTGGTGGCGTTTCTCTCGTCGATCACCGTTCTGCCAGCCATGCTCAAGCTGCTGAACCCGCCCGGCGAACCCGAGCCCGTCGGTTACGCCTTCCTGGCGCCGCTCGATCACTTTCTCGAAAAGCACCGCGTGCTGATCGTCGGCGGCACGCTGCTGCTGGCGTTCGGCGGCCTGCCGCTGCTCTACTTCATGAAGTTCGACTTCAACCCGATGAACCTGCGTAACCCGAAGGCCGAATCGATCGCGACCTTCCTCGATTTGCGCAAGGATCCCAACACCGGCGCCAATGCCATCAACGTGATGACCACGTCCGAGGAGCAGGCGAGGCAGGTGGAGGCGAAGCTGGAGAAGGTGCCCGAAGTGCTGCGGGTGATCTCACTCAACAGTTTCGTGCCGCAGGATCAGCCGCCGAAGCTGAAGCTGATCGCACAGGGCGCCAAGGCGCTGAACCCCGCGCTCAACCCCGATCAGATCGATGCGGCGCCGTCGGATCAGGAAAATGTCGAGTCGCTGAAATCCTCGGTCGACAGTCTGCGTCGGACCGCGGGCGACGCGAAGGGGCCGGGTGCGGTCGCCTCGCGCCGTCTTGCAGACGCGCTCGAAAAGCTCGCCAATGGCGACGAGGCCACGCGCAACAAGGCGCAGGACGTGTTCGTCACGCCGATGAAGATCGTGTTCGATCAGCTCAGGAACGCGATGCAGGCCGAGCCGGTCACCCTGAAGTCATTGCCGCCCGATCTCGTCAGCGCCTGGAAGAGCAAGGACGGCATCATCCGCGTCGAGGCGCTGCCCAAGGGCGATCCCAACGACAACGACACGCTGCGCAAATTCGCGGCGGCGGTGCTCGCGGCCGAGCCAACCGCGATCGGCGGACCGGTCTCGATCCTGAAATCCGGCGACACCGTGGTGAAGGCATTCATCCACGCCGGCATCTACGCGCTGCTGGTGATCGGGCTCCTGCTGTGGATCACGCTACGTCGGTTCGTCGACGTGCTGATGACGCTGGTGCCCCTTCTGGTTGCCGGCGCAGTGACGCTCGAGATCTGCGTGTTGATCGGCCTGCCGCTGAACTTCGCCAATATCGTTGCGTTTCCGCTGCTGCTCGGCGTCGGTGTCGCCTTCAAGATCTATTATGTCGTGGCCTGGCGCTCGGGCAGAACAAATCTGCTTCAGACCAGCCTCACGCGCGCGATCTTTTTCAGCGCGCTGACGACGGCGACCGCGTTCGGCAGCCTGTGGCTGTCGAGCCATCCGGGCACCTCCAGCATGGGCAAGCTGCTGGCGCTCTCGCTGGTGACGACGCTCGCCGCCGTGCTGCTGTTCCAGCCGGCCCTAATGGGCAAACCCCGCAATCTCAGGGAGTAGGCAGATGTCGCCGACGGGGTCGGCGGCGCCCTTCTGGCTGGGCTTGGCTGCGCCGGCGGCCTTCGGCGCTGCGGGCGCAGGCGCGGTGGCGCCTGTCGTGGCCTGGGCTGCCTGCGCCCCATGAGCCTTCGGCGCGGCGCCGCCGGATTTCGGCGCGCCCTTGGCCATGGCGTTGGCAGGACTCGAGGGGATTGGCGGGCCGACCCTGGTCCAGGTCTCGCCGCCGCAGAGAAAGCCCATCACGCAGCCCTTGATTTCGAGCTGGTCGGGACCAGCCTGCGTGATGGTCGCGCTGTAGAGCTGGCCGTCCTTGGCGTTGTAGACCTGTCCTTCCCACTGATCGATGCCGGGCTTCTTCTTCATGTCGATCAGGGTCGCCATCCCCAGCGTCGGCCTGTTCTTCTTCGAGACATCCGGATTGTTCTCGTCGCGCCCGCCGGGCTGCTTTTCCCAGGAAACCGCGCCCCACATGCTGCCATTGCATTGGGCGACACGAATGTTGGCGACGCCGTCGGCGACCCGCCAGTCGCCGGTCGGGTCTGCAGCGAGCGCGGGCGTCAGGCAGGTGTAACCGCCAGCCAGTATTAGTCCGGTGTAAAGGGCTAAACGCATGATAGTTCCTCGGCAGTGCAACATGGGCTAAAGCTGTGCTTGCGAAGATGGTCCGAAAAAGGGCAAAAGGCCGCACAGACCGTTTTCAGTCACGGTCCGTTTTCAGTTGACGAGACTGCCCTCAACCGAAGTATGTAGCGGATGCACAGCCCAAATCCAGACATGTCTCAGCTATTCGCGGACCGTCAGGCCCAGCGCAGCACCCTGCATAACCGGTATCTGAACGAGCAGTTCGTTCGGGTTCTCAAGACCATCGGCTACGATGTCGGCTTCCAGAAGGGGCAGGGGCAGTACCTCTACGATCGCGAGGGCGCTCGCTATCTCGACCTGTTGTCCGGCTTTGGCGTGTTTGCGATCGGGCGCAATCATCCTGTCATGCGCGATGCGCTCAAGAGCGTGCTCGATGCCGATCTGCCCAACCTCGTCCAGTTCGACGTCTCGACGCTCGCCGGCGTACTCGCCGAACGGCTCCTGAAATACGTCCCCTATCTCGACAAGGCGTTCTTCGCCAATTCCGGCGCGGAATGCGTCGAGGCCGCGATCAAATTCGCGCGTGGCGCGACCGGTCGTCCCGGCATCGTCTATTGCGCGCACGGCTATCACGGCCTGACCTATGGCGCGCTGTCGCTGACCGGCGACTCGAATTTCCGTACCGGATTCGAGCCGCTGCTGCCGGGCTGCACCCCGGTCCCGTTCAATGATCTGGCCGCGCTGGAAAAGGCCCTGGCCTCGCGCGAGGTTGCGGCGTTCGTCGTCGAGCCGATCCAGGGCAAGGGCGTCAACATGCCCACGGACGAGTTTCTGCCGGGCGCTGCCGCGCTCTGCAAGAAATACGGCACGCTGTTCGTCGCCGACGAGATCCAGACCGGCATGGGCCGCACCGGCCGCTTCCTCGCGGTCGAGCACTGGAACGTCGAGCCAGACATGGTTCTGCTGTCGAAGTCGCTGTCCGGCGGCCACGTTCCGGTCGGCGCGGTGCTGACGCGCAAGGCCATCTTCGACAAGATCTTCAACCAGATGGACCGCGCCGTGGTGCACGGCTCCACCTTCTCCAAGAACGACCTTGCCATGGCCGCGGGCATCGCCACGCTCGACGTCATGGAGTCCGAGAAGCTGATCGAGTCCGCGGCCAAGCGCGGCGCCGAGCTGCGCCTCGCGCTGACGCGCATGGTGCCCGGCTACGAGCTGATGAAGGAAGTGCGCGGCAAGGGCCTGATGATCGGCGTCGAGTTCGGTCCGCCGAAGTCGCTGCGCCTGCGCGCCTCCTGGAACGTGCTGGAGACTGCCAACAAGGGCCTGTTCTGCCAGCTCATCACCGTGCCGCTGTTCAAGGATCACAAGATCCTGACCCAGGTCGCCGGCCACGGCAGCCACACCATCAAGCTGCTGCCGCCGCTCACCATCACCGAGGAAGACTGCAGCTGGATCGAGCGCGCCTTCGACGACGTCATCGCCGGCAGCCACAAGGTCCCTGGCGCGATCTGGTCGCTCGGCAAGACGCTGGTGGACAACGCGGTACGGCGGTCGGCTTGAGTCTTCGCCGAGGTATCCCGGCATTCGTCATTGCTTCGCTGCTTCAGCGCAATCTTGTCGTGAGCTTCTCGCAATGACGACGCCAGGTCCAGTTACCCCTCCACATTCGCCTTCATCGCCGCTTCGAACTTGTCGACGAACTCGGCAAGCTCGTCGGCGCCGATATCGCTGACGGCCCAGAAGTTCAGGCCGCGCTCGCCCCAGCGGCGGCAATTGAAGCCCTGCATGGTCTGGGTCTTCGGCGGCCGGTGTTCGGTGCTCGTGGTCTGCGATACGAACAGGTTGATCACGTGCTGCCGGCGCTTGTAGACGACGGCGCCGATGGCGCGGGCGTCGATATAGTCGAGCCGGCCGCCCACGAGCGTAAAGCCTTGCGCGGTGAGATCGATCACGGGCGGGGCGACGTCGAGCTTGCCGTTGAACCACGGCTTGACGGTATGCTGGTCGGTCGAGACCACGTCGGTGAGGTGGCCGGCCTGGAGCGAGCGCAGATGCGCGGAGACGACCTCCGACAGGATACGCTGCTGGTCGTCCTGACGCAGCACCACGGCGACGACGCCGGAGGCGGCGAGGGCGGAGACGGCCGAACCCATCGCGAAGCCGCGCAGCACGGAGCGACGGGTGGGTTGCTGGCTCTGCGACCCGGGCAGTGAAGCCTCTATCCGGCTGCGAAGGCTTGCCGGCGCCACGTAGCGCAGATTGGTGTCGGCGAGCACGCGCCGCATCTCGCGCTGTGCGGCGAACTCGGCGGCGCAGGCCGGGCAGCCGGCGATGTGGGCTTCGACCTCGCGCGCATGGCCGGCGTCGAGCTCGTTATCGAGCAGCGCGTGAAGCAGGATCCTTGCTTCGTCGCAGGTCATTTCGCTTGCTCCTCTTCCGCCGTCCACGCCGCGCGCAGCATGGCGCGGGCGCGGGCGAGGCGGGACATCACGGTGCCGATGGGGGCGCCGACGGCCTCGGCGATTTCACGATAGGACAGGTTGTTGATCTCGCGCAGCACGAAGGTTTCCTTGAACGGTTCGGCGAGCGCGTCGATCAGCTTGCGAATGGAGCCGGCATCGCGGCTGCGCAGCACTTCGCTTTCCGGACTCGCTCCGGTCTCCTGCCAGAGCGGCGTCTGCTCGGCAGCGCCGGGCGCATCCTCGATCGCGCTGGGCCGGTGCGCGCGCCGCGCATGTTCGGCGTTGCAGACGTTGCGCAGGATTGCGAACAGCCAAGGCTTCATCGCCGGCCCGCGATAGCTGTCGAAGTGCTTCAGCGCGCGCAGATAGCACTCCTGCACGGCGTCCTCGGCGTCGGAGGCATCGCGCAGGAGATAGCGCGCAAGCGTATAGACGTCGTCGAGATAGGGCAGTGCCGCTTCGCGAAAGCGCCGTGCCTTCTGCAGATCGTCGATGGCGGGCATCGCTCCTCGCTTTGCCTCTTCCTGTGCTTCTCGCTGTGTCGTGATCGAAGACGCGGGAGCCCGGCCGGCGTGGGACCGCCGGCCGGGCAGGACGTTGATGCCTTGGTTCGAGACGTTACTCAACCTTGACCATCCCCGTCATGTGCGGGTGCAGCGAACAAAAATATTTGTAGTCGCCCGCGTTGGTGAAGGTGAACGAGAACTTGTCGTCGGTGTCCAGGGTCTTGGACCTGAACTTGCCGGCCGATACGACGGTGTGGGGAATGTCGTCCCGGTTGGTCCAGGTCACGGTGGTGCCGACCTTGATCTTGAGCTCGGCCGGCTGGAAGACGAAATTGTCGATATACACGTCCATGTCGTCGGCACGGGCCGCTGTTGCGGGCAACAGGACGGCCGCGGCCATCGCGAGACCGAAGTCGCGGCGATTGAGTGTCTTCATGGTCAGCTTCCATTTCAGCGGTGGATTCAGCCTTGCAGCGGCGTGTCGATGATCGCGAGCCGTTGGTCGTTCTGCTTGAAGTTGATGCTGGCGACGCCGAGCATGGAACGCAGTTTTGCGTCCTCGACCTTCATCGGGCCGGGCGAGCGAGCTGTTCCCGGCGCCGGCTGCGGGAAGGCGGTCGAGCGCGCGGTGTGGAAGGTGACGTTGCCCTCGACCTTCTGCATCACCTGGTGGATGTGGCCGTTCAACACGGTGACCGAGCCGAAACCCTTGACGTATTCCAGCGCGCGGCCGCCGTCCTCGGTGCCCCAGCCCCATTCGGGATAGACGGTCCAAAGCGGGATATGCGCGAACAGCACGATCGGCGTCGACTTCGACTTGCCGCGCAGATCGTCCTCGAGCCAGGCGAGCTGCTCGGCGCCGAGATTGCCGAGGCCGCCAGCCTTGAGGTCGACGACGTTGACGAGGCCGACGAAATGCACGCCACCGGCGTCGAACGAATACCAGCCCTGGCCCTTGGTGCCGCGGCCGTAGCGCTCGCGGTAGAGCTTCACCTCCTCGTCGAGGAAGTCATGCTCGCCGGGCACGTAGTGCACATCGAGCTTGCTTTGCGAGATGATGCGATCGGCATTTTCGAACTCGGCTGCCTTCGACAGATGGGTGATGTCGCCGGTGTGGATCATGAAGGACGGCTTGGCCGGCATCGCGTTGATCTTGCCAACCGCTTCCTCCAGCGTGCCGAGCGCATTGGGATTGGCCGGCTTGTCGAAGCCGACATGGCTGTCGCTGATCTGGAGGAAGCTCATGCCCGGCGCGGCCGCGGTCGCAGCCTCAGCGGAATCGATGATGCCGAGCGACCGCGGCACGCCGCCCGTCACGGTCCAGAGCACCCCGGTGCCGGCCCAGGTCATGCATTCCAGCACCTTGCGGCGGCTGACGCCGTCATCCCCGTGATTGTGTCCGCTCATCGCGCATCTCCACGTCGCCCGGAATTGGGCTTCGGGGAGGTGATCGGGGGAGGGGGAGACTTATTCCCGGACGGGATGACGATTTCGTGAGGACGCGATCTCGTGTCCCGGACGCGGCGCAGCGCTCTTGGTGGTGCGCCGCAGAGCCGGGACTCAGAAAGCCACACGGTACGCGGTAAGATAGACCCCGGCTCAGCAGCGCATCACTGCGTGCTGCGCTGCGTCCGGGGAACGAGACCTATTTCGAAAAATCTCTCACCGCTTCCACCACGCGCTCCGGCTTTTCCTGCGCCACACAATGCCCGGCATCCTCAAACATCAGCGTACTGACGCGCGGAATGAGCGACACCGCGCGTCGCGCCATCTCCCGGTAGATCGGCCCCGACTTCGCGGCCGTCGTGACGCGGACCGGGCAATCGATCTCGGCGAGCGAGCCGAACGGATTGCCGCGGGCATCGCCAACGTAGACCTGCGCCATCGCCTCATAGATCGGACGGAGCATTGCCGACTCGATCTCCGGCATGCAGCGGAGCCGGACCCTGCCATCGTCGAGCGTCACGAAGCCGTGTCGCACATAGGCCCGAAGCGAGGTGTCGGTCCAATCCGCGAATGCCGGCGCTGCGCGGTAGCGGTTGAAGGCGGCATCGGAGTTGTCGAATTCGGCCTGACGGCGCAGCGCACCTTGCACGCGGGACAGGGAGTCTTCGTCCAATCCGCCGGAGAGCACCGCGCGCGGATCCATGATGGTCGGCTCCATCACGAACATCCGCGTGAAGCATCCGGGCAACAGCTTTGCCGCAAGCAGGAGATCGGTTGCGCCCGCGCTGTGGCCAATGCCGTAGACGTTGCGCAGCTTCAACGCGTCGATCACCCGACGGATGTCGCCGGCAAAGTCGAGGAAATGATAGGCGCTCGGCTTGTGGCTCGCGCCATGGCCGCGGCGGTCGAGCGCATAGACCGTGTAGGTCGATGCAAGATCGCGCGCGACCTCGTCCCAGACGTCGGCGACGAAGCCGGTGCCGTGCACGAGGAGGGCGGGCGGCTTGCCGCTCTCGCCCCATTGCAGGATGGCGATCTCTGCGTCGGCGGGGCCGATTGAAAAGCGCTGACTGATCATGATGGCCGGATGCTACTTCGCATCCTCCAGGATCATCGTCGCGCCTTTCTCCGCAATCATCGCCGTCGGCGTGTTGGTGTTGCCCGAGGTGATGGTCGGCATGATCGAGGCATCGACGATGCGCAGGCCGGACAGTCCGTAGAAGCGCAGGCGTTCGTCGACCACGGCCAGCGGATCATTCGCCGCGCCCATTTTTGCCGTGCCGACGGGATGAAAGATGGTGGTGCCGATATCGCCGGCGGCTTTTGCGAGCGAGGCGTCGTCGTCGCCGACCGAGGGCCCGGGCAGATATTCGCTGGGCCGATACCTGGCGAGCGCCTTCTGCTGCATCAGGCGTCGCGTGGTGCGAATGGCGTCGGCGGCGACCTGGCGGTCGTCGTCGGTCGACAGGTAGTTCGGCGCGATGATCGGCTTTTCCTCCGGCGTCGCCGAGCGGAGCCGCACGGTGCCGCGGGAGGTCGGTTGAAGATTGCAGGCGCTGACGGTGATGGCGGGAAAGCGGTGCAGTGGATCGCCGAACTTGTCGAGCGACAGCGGCTGCACGTGGAATTGGATGTTGGCGCGCGCGCGCGTCGCATCGGAGCGCGTGAAGATGCCGAGTTGTGACGGTGCCATCGTCAGGGGACCGCGGCGGCGGAAGGCGTAGTCGAGCCCCATCAGGCCGCGGCGGAACAGGTTGTAGTAGGTCTCGTTCAGCGTGCGCACGCCCTCGACCTTGTAGATCGCTCGCTGCTGCAGGTGGTCCTGGAGATTGCGTCCCACACCGGGCCTGTCCATGACGATGTCGATGCCGAGCGGCGACAGCCAGTCGGCGGGTCCGATGCCGGAGCGATGCAGCACCTGCACCGAACCGATCGCGCCTGCCGAGAGGATCACCTCGCGTTTCGCCCGTGCCTCGATGATCTCGCCGTTCTGGATGAAGCGCACGCCGACGGCGCGGCCCTGCTCGATGATGAGGCGGTCGACCAGCACGCGCTTCTCGAGACGCAGATTGGAGCGGTGCAGTGCGGGCTTGAGGAAGCCGCGTGCCGACGACCAGCGCCGGCCGCGCTTCTGGTTGACGTGGAAATAGCTGGTGCCTTCATTGTCGCCGGTATTGAAATCCGGGATGCGCTTGATGCCCATCTCCTCGGCGGCATCGCCGACGGCGTCGAGAACGGCCCAGGACAGTCGCGGCGCCTCGATGCGCCAGCCGCCGCCGGCACCGTGGTGCTCGCTCGGCCCCAGGAAGTGATCCTCCAGCCGCTTGAACAGCGGCAGCACGTCGTCATAGCCCCACCCGGTCAGCCCGAGCTGGCGCCAGTGATCGTAATCGGCAGCCTGTCCGCGCATCGAGATCATGGCGTTGATCGCCGAGCAGCCGCCGATCACCTTGCCGCGGGGATAGGCGAGCGCGCGGCCGTTCAGGCCGGGCTCGGGCTCGGTCTTGAACATCCAGTCCGACCGGGGATTGCCGATGGCGAAGAGATAGCCAACCGGGATGTGGAACCAGATCCAGTTGTCGTCGCCTCCGGCTTCAAGGATGAGAACGCGGTTGCTTGGGAGGGCTGACAGCCGGTTGGCGATGATGCAGCCGGCCGTGCCGGCCCCGACGACAATGTAGTCAAACTCGCCTTCGAGCCGCCTTGGCATTCTGCTTCCACCCGGATGGTCACTTTGCGTTCCGCCTATTAGGCAGACGCAGCGGATCGGGACAAGCCCGGCCATGCCGGGTGGGCAGGGCTAGGCCCCGATGTCAGGCAGTTGGGTCGACCGGCGCTTGCATGGTAGACAGTCCTGGATTTCCAACAATGCTCGAGACCTCCATGCCCATCGTGAATCGCGTCGCCGACCTTCAACCCGATATTCAGGCCTGGCGCCGGGACATCCATCAGCATCCGGAGCTGTTGTACGACGTTCACCGCACCGCAGCATTCGTCGCGGATCGCTTGCGGGAGTTCGGCTGCGATGAGGTCGTGACCGGGCTCGGCCAGACCGGCGTGGTCGGCGTGATCAAGGGCAACAAGCCGGCCGGCGAGGGGCTCAAGGTGATCGGCATGCGTGCCGACATGGACGCGCTGCCGGTCGAGGAGCAGACCAACCTGCCTTACGCCTCCAAGACTCCTGGCAAGATGCACGCCTGTGGCCATGACGGCCACACTGCGATGCTGCTGGGGGCAGCCCGCTATCTCGCCGAGACCCGCAATTTTGCCGGCGATGCCGTGGTGATCTTCCAGCCGGCCGAGGAGGGCGGCGCCGGCGGCGCTGCCATGGTCAAGGACGGACTGATGGAACGCTTCGGCATCGAGCAGGTCTATGGCATGCACAACGGCCCCGGCATCCCGGTCGGCTCGTTCGCGATCCGGCCAGGTCCGATCATGGCGGCGACCGACGAGGTCGACATCATGATCGAGGGCCTCGGCGGTCATGCCGCGCGTCCGCACAAATGCGTGGATTCCGTGCTGGTCGGTGCGCAGGTGATCACCGCACTGCAGTCCATCGTCGCGCGCAGCGTCGATCCCCTTGAATCGGCCGTGATCTCGATCTGCGAATTCCACGCCGGCAACGCGCGTAACGTCATTCCGCAGACCGCGACGCTGAGAGGCACCATCCGCACGCTGTCGCCCGAAGTGCGCAAGCTGGTCGAGAAGCGCGTGCACGAAGTCGTGGCAGGCGTGGCGCAGATCACCGGCGCCAAGATCGACCTGCACTACAAGCGCAATTATCCCGTCGTGAACAATCATGCGGCGGAAACCGAGGTGGCGCGGCGCATCGCCGAGCAGGTCGCGGGCGAGGCCAACGTGCACGAGATGCCGCCGCTGATGGGCGGCGAGGATTTCGCCTACATGCTGGAAGCGCGGCCCGGCGCCTTCATCTTCTGCGGCAACGGCGACAGCGCCGGCCTGCATCACCCCGCCTACAATTTCAACGACGAGGCGATCGTCTACGGCACGTCCTACTGGGTCAAGCTGGTCGAGGAGCAGCTGGCGGCGTCGTAAGGCTCCGTCGTCATTCCGGGATGGTCCGAAGGACCAGACCCGGAATCTCGAGATTCTCAGGTGCGCAATCGCGCACCGGAGTTCGGCTCCTCGAACCGCCCCGGAATGACAGCCTGGAATGCAGATGGCCGGGACAAACCCGGCCATCCGCGTTCATGGAGTGTCGTTTTGCTCAGAACATCCGCGAGAAGATCACGTAGAGCGTGGCCGAGAGCATGATCGCGCAGGGCAGCGTCAGCACCCAGGCCATCAGCAGGTTGCGGATGGTCGACCATTGCAGGCCCGAGCCGTTGGCTGCCATGGTGCCGGCGACGCCCGACGACAGCACATGCGTGGTCGAGACCGGCAGGCCGAACACGTCGGCGGCACCGATCGTGGCGGCGGCCACGAGTTCGGCCGAGGCGCCCTGCGCATAGGTGAGATGGGACTTGCCGATCTTCTCACCGACCGTGATCACGATGCGCTTCCAGCCGATCATGGTGCCGAGGCCGAGTGCAATCGCGACCGCGATCTTCACCCAGTTCGGGATGAACTTCGTGGCGGCGTCGAGTGAGCCCTTGTATGCGTTCAAGGTCGCGATCTCCTCCTTGTTGAGATCGTTCTCCTTGTCCTTCATCAGGAACCGGATCGCTTCGGAGGTCATGTACATGTCGTTGCGGGTATTGCCGACCGCCTCCGCGGGCACCTTGTTCAGGGAGCCGTATTGGGCGACCTGATCGCCGACATCCTTCACCAGCACTGCGAGCGAGGGATAGGTGCCCTCGTTGATCTGATGCAGTGCGATGTATTGCGTCACAGCGGGGCGGGGATCGCCGATGATGCTGTGGCCGGCGCCCTTTGCGGAGATCACCTTGGCGGCGGCTTCCGAGGTCTTCTGGAACTGGACGACCTGAGATTCCGGCAGCGCGCGGTTGAGCGCATAGGCCGTCGGTACGGTGCCGATCAGGATCAGCATGATCAGGCCCATGCCCTTCTGGCCGTCGTTCGAGCCGTGCGCGAAACTGACGCCGGTGCAGGTTGCGATCAAGAGGCCGCGGATCCAGAGCGGCGGCGTCTTGTTGCCTTCGGGCGCAGCGTAGAGGGCCGGGTTGCGCACGATGAACTTGAGCAGCAGCAACAGCACGGCGGCGCAGATGAAACCGAACAGCGGCGACAGCAGTAGTGCGTAGCCGATTTCCGTCGCCTTGCTCCAATCCACGCCCGAGGTACCGTCGCGGCCGCGCATGACGGCGTTGGCGACGCCGACGCCGATGATCGAGCCGATCAGCGTGTGCGAGGAGGAGGCGGGCAGGCCGAAAAACCAGGTGCCGAGATTCCACAGGATCGCCGCGATCAGCAGCGCGAACACCATGGCGAAGCCCGCGCTGGAGCCGACCTGGAGGATCAGCTCGACCGGCAGCAGCGAGACGATGCCAAAGGCGACCGCGCCGGAGGACAGGAGCACGCCGAGGAAGTTGAAGAAGCCCGACCACATCACGGCGACTTCGGCTGGCAGCGAATGGGTGTAGATGACCGTGGCCACCGCATTGGCGGTGTCGTGGAAGCCGTTGACGAATTCGAAGCCGAGCGCGATCAGGAGCGCAACGAACAGGAGGATGTAGGGCAGGTAGGTCGTCACCCGCGCGCCCGTCGCGTTGACGTCGACATAGATGCTGTAGGCGACGAACAGCAGGCCCGCGGCGAGGATGCCGAAGAACAGGATCATCGTCAGCGGATTGAAGCCCTTGTCGAGATTTGGCCGCGAAGCCGGCTGGATCGGTGCGGGATCGGCGATCGCTCGGTCGAATGCAACATCGGTCATGTCTGGACGCCCCTTAACTTTGAAGTAAGGGTATTGTCCGCGATGGATTTGAAGGCCGGATGACAACCAGGGCGTGAAGCCGTCGTCCTGCGAGGTTTAAGCGGCCCGGGCGGCCTTCTTCTGCAAGCCGGCGGCGATCTTCAAATCCTCAACAAAGCGCTGATACTCCAGCAGCTTGGCTTCCGGATCGGGCAGCCGCAGCAGATAGGACGGATGCACCGTCACGAGCGCTTTGCGTCCATCGGGAAGGTCCATGAGCCGGCCGCGGTTCTTGCCGATCGGGGTGATCTTGCCGAACACGCTTTGCGCGGCGGTGGCGCCCATCGCCACGATGAGATCGGGCTGAATTGCCGCAACTTCCCGCTCATACCATTGCCGGCACGCCCGGATCTCAGGCGTGTTCGGCTTCTGGTGCAGGCGGATTTTTCCACGCGGCACGAATTTGAAGTGTTTCACAGCGTTGGTGACATAGACCTTCTTGCGGTCGACGCCGGCTTCCTCCAGCGCGCGGTCGAGCATCTGGCCGGCCGGACCGACGAAGGGGTGGCCGGCGAGATCTTCCTTGTCGCCGGGTTGTTCGCCGACCAGCATGATGTTGGCGTTCTTCGGTCCTTCGCCGAACACGGTCTGGGTCGCGTCCTTGTAGAGATGGCAGGCGCGGCAATGCGCGGCCTCCTCGCGGAGCGCTTCGAGATCGTCGGCAGCGGTCTTGCGTGTCATCGGACCCTTCGGCCGCTTCTGAGGCTTGCGCGGATCGGTTGCGGCATTGGCGATCATAGCACCGGTCATGCGCTCGGCATCCTCGATCAAGGGTTTAATGATCGAAGCCTCGGGCAGGTTCCTCCAGTATTTCTTCGGCATCTCGGCCCGCATCGCCTTCACCTTGAGCCGGGCCGGATTGAAAATGCTGGCGTAGTAACGCCGCCAGGTTTCCTCGAGCCGGTCTTCGCTCGGCGCCTCGCGCCTGCTGACACCCGGCGTGAACGAGAGCGCGTGGCCATCCCAATGCGCGCAAAGGTCCGGCGTCAGGATCGACCAGGGCATGTCGGCAAAGCGCTTGGCGAAGAACGGCGCGGCGAGCTCGACGATGTGATGCTCGGGCTCGAACCAGGCGACGTAGTAGGCGTCGCGTTCCCTGCCGATCTCGCGAAAGCGGACGAAAGCGTGCATCTTGTGCTCGTCGCGATGGACCGCTCGCGCCATCGCCGTGATCTGCGCGACATCAAGGTCGGTCGCAACCTCGATGAGATCGTGATCGTCCTTCAGCCGCCAGAGCAGGCGATAGAGGATCGCAAAGCGCTCGGGATCGCGGTGCAGGATCGCGGCCTTGGCCAGCTCGATAAATTTGCCTGATACGGTGAAGGTGCCGTCGTTCACCTCGAGGATCGGAGACGGCGCCGGTGGTGCGAACAAGTCCGCTTCGCCACCTTTCACGGTCCAGGTGACATCGCTGGGCCTCACGTGGTGAAGCACGAGGCTGCGCGCGGCTCTGCGCCAGCCGTCGAAATCGGTTTCGGTGTCGAGGGTGATGTACTGCATCAGAAGCCAAATCCCAGTTGCATTGCCTTCGGCTTGAACCGTTCGATCAGCCGCGCCTCGTCGAGGCGATGTGGCGAGGGGCGATGATCGCTGAGGACGATGAACGGCAGCGCCTTGTTGCGGGGCACGTGCAGCCGCGCGAGATCGGCAAGGCGGATCGTGGTGGTGCGCCGCGTCGCGATGATGCGTTCGACCGCCTTGGTGCCGAAGCCCGGCACGCGCAGCAGCTCCTCGCGGCTGGCGCGGTTGACGTCGAGCGGGAAACGGTCGCGATGACGCAGCGCCCAGGCGAGCTTCGGATCGATGTCGAGCGGCAGCATCGAGCTGTCGTCGACGATCTCGCCGACATCGAAGCCGTAGAACCGCATCAGCCAGTCGGCCTGGTAGAGCCGGTGCTCGCGCAGCAGCGGCGGCGCCCGCAGGGGAAGTGCGCGGCTGGCGTCGGGGATCGGGCTGAACGCGGAATAATAGACGCGCCGCAGCCGGTAGGCGCCGTAGAGATTGGCGCTGGTATGGAGGATGGTGTGGTCGGAGGCGCTATCTGCGCCGACGATCATCTGCGTGCTCTGGCCGGCCGGTGCGAAGCGCTGCGGCCTGGCCTTCGCCTTCGTTGCGCGGTTCTCCTCGGCCTCATCCAGTTTCAGCCGCAGCCGGCCCATGGTGCGGCGGATCGCGCGGACGTCCTTCTCGGGCGCGAATTGCTGCAGGCTCGTCTCCTGCGGCATCTCGATGTTGATCGAGAGGCGATCGGCATATTTGCCGGCTTCCGCGATCAGCGCATCGTCAGCCTCGGGAATGGTCTTCAGGTGAATGTAGCCGCGGAAGTGATGCTCCTCGCGCAGTTTGCGCGCGACGCTGACCACCTGCTCCATGGTGTAGTCGGGGCTGCGGATGATGCCGGAGGAGAGGAACAGGCCCTCGATGTAATTGCGCCGGTAGAAGTCGAGCGTGAGCTTGACCAATTCGTCGATGGTGAAGCGGGCGCGCGGTACGTTCGAGGAGGCGCGGTTGACGCAATAGAGGCAATCGTAATTGCAGGCGTTGGTCAGCAGCACCTTGAGCAGGGAGATGCAGCGTCCGTCCGGCGCATAGGAATGGCAGATGCCCATGCCGGGCGCGGTCGAGCCCATGCCCTTGCCGTCGCTGGAATCCCGCTTCTCGGTGCCGCTGGAGGCGCAGGACGCGTCGTATTTGGCGGCATCCGCCAGAATTTCCAGCTTTCGTTGTACGTCCATCCTGGAATCCCTTTGATTCAGCTTATGAATCCCTGGCCCGCCAATTCGATTGACTCTTCTGGCCCCATTAGCTTTATATTAGAACATATCATGAACAAATGAGCCAGCCGTTGGTTCTTCTTTTGAAGACCACGGCACCAATTCCTGAAGGAGCGGCGAGCATGAGCGGCGCACGTGGAAGCGCGCTTGCGATCCTGCGCGGGCAGATCGAGCGCATCGAGACCGCGGAGGTCGTGCATCAACACGATCGCGTCGCGCTCGGCCACGGCGAGGCCGACGCCGCGTTGAAGGGCGGGCTCGCGCGCGCGGCGATCCACGAGGTGTTTTGCGAAGGGCGGCAGGGCGCTGCCGCCACGGGCTTCGTCATGGGGCTTGCGAGGCGCGTCTCAGCACAGCGGCCGCTGCTGTGGGTGCGGCAGGATTTTTCGGAGTTAGAGGCCGGTGCGCTGTCGATGAGCGGGCTAGCCGAGCTCGGCCTCGACCCGCGCCGCGTGGTGATGGTGCGCGCCGCCGATGTCGAGAGCGCGCTGCGCACCTTGGCCGATGCGCTCGCCTGCGATGCGCTGGGCGCCGTCGTGCTCGAGCTCTGGGGCGAGACCAGACAGTTCGATCTCGTGGCGAGCCGCAAGCTGACGCTTGCCGCGCAATCTTCCGGCGTGACCGGTCTCTTGCTGCGGATGGCCGCGCAGCCGCTGCCTTCGACCGCGGAGACGCGATGGATGTTGCGTGCGGCGCATTCGCCGCCGGGTTCGGTATGGAGTGCCTGGGGCGCGCCGGTGTTCGATGCCGAACTCCTGCGCAATCGTCATGGCCCGTGCGGCCGGTGGATCATGGAATGGAATTGTGATGAGTGCCAGTTCAGTGAACCGTCGACGTATTCTCAGCCTGTGGCTGCCGCGCCTGCCCATCGACCGGATCCAGCGGTTCCTTGGCAGCGCCGGGCTGGGTAAAGCCAAAGCGTTTTCAAGCGAAGTGGGCACCGGTTCGCGTGAAGAAAACGCGTCAAAACAAAAAGCTGAGCCGAGCATCGTCGTCATCAAGGACAACAATGCGCTGGTGATCCATGCGCTGGACGAGGCCGCCGAGCGCCTCGGCCTGTACATCGGCCAACCCCTGGCCAATGCGCGCGCGATGTGTCCTGACCTGAAGGTGTTCGATGCCGATGTCGTGGCCGACGCGAAGACGCTCAGCGATATCGCCGACTGGTGCGACCGCTTCACGCCGCTGGTGGCGCTCGATCCGCCGCACGGGCTGTTCCTGGACATCACCGGCTGCGCGCATCTGTTCGGCGGTGAAGCCGCGCTGTTGCAGACGCTGGTCCGGGCGCTCGGCCGACAGGGCTTTGCCGTCGGCGCGGCGATCGCCGGGACCTCGGTCTGCGCGCGCACGCTGACGCGGCAGGCCACGGGAACCGTCGTTGTCGATGGCGGAGAGGCGGCGGCGATCGACCAGTTTCCGGTGTCCGCGCTCGGTGCAGGCGAGGCCATCACCACCGGCTTGCGTCGCGCCGGTCTGAAGACCATCGGCGATGTTGCCTCGCGCGAGCCGCACGAAATCACGGCGCGGTTTGGCGCGCGGTTCTCCACGCTGCTCGCGCATGCACTGGGGCAGGGCGATGCGCCGATCAACCCGCGAAAGCCGCTGCCCGACTACATCGTGGAGAAGCGCTTCGCCGAGCCGATCGCGACCGACACCATGATCGCGATGACGCTGTCGCGGCTCGCGGACACGCTGATCGCATCCATGGAGAAGCAGGGCAAGGGTGCGCGCCGGCTGGAAGCCGCCTTCTTCCGCACCGACGGCGTGGTGCGCGCGATCACGGTCGAGACCGGACGCCCGGTGACGCGAAGCGCGGTGATCGACCGCCTGTTTCGCGAGCGCCTTGATGCGCTCGCCGATCCGCTCGATCCCGGCTTCGGCTTCGACATGGTGCGGCTGG
>NZ_AJQE01000227.1 GCF_000261685.1 Bradyrhizobium genomosp. I (2014)
CAGGAGCAGCGCGATCTCGATGCGCATGTCCACGACAATGATGAGCTCGCCGCGCTGATCGACCGCATCGCCGCGCGCATCGGCGGAAAGCGCGTCGTCGTGCACCTGCCGCAGGACACCCATATCCCTGAAAGGGCGGTGCTGGCCGCGCCGGCGCAGCATCATCTCACGACTGCCATGCAAGCCGCATGGCCGGCGCGCACCGAAAGCGAGCCGCCGCTGCGTCCCTTGCGCCTTTTCGAGAAGCCGGAGCCGATCAAGGTGCCGTTCGCGACCGTGCCGGATGGCCCGCCGCATCAATTCACCTGGCGCCGCGCGCTGCATGCGGTGGTGCGGGTGGAGGGGCCCGAGCGCATCGCCATGGAATGGTGGCGGCAGGACGGCAAGCAGCTGACGCGGGATTATTTCCGCATCGAGGATGCCGAGGGCCTGCGCTTCTGGATCTTTCGCGACGGTCTCTACGAGGGGGAAGTGTTCGACGGCGAAGGCAAGCCCGTTTCTCCCAACTGGTATGTGCACGGTCTCTTCGCATGACCACGCCCGCTTATGCCGAGATCGGCATCACCACCAACTTCTCCTTCCTGCGCGGCGGCTCGGATCCGCGCGCCTATGTGCATCAGGCCAGCATCCTCGGCATCCCCGCGATCGGCATTGCCGACCACAACACGCTCGCCGGCGTGGTGCGGGCCTACAAGGAGCTCGACAACGACAAGGTGCTGCACAAGCCGAAACTGCTCATCGGTGCGCGCATCGTCTTCGTCGACGGCACGCCCGACATCCTGGTCTATCCGCGCGACCGCGCCGCCTATGGCCGACTGTGCCAGCTTCTCACAAGGGGCAAGCGCGGCGACGACATCACGCGGATCGAGAAGGGCGAATGCCATCTCGCTTTCGCTGATCTCCTGGAGTTTTCGGAAGGCCAGCTGCTGGTCCTGTCGTTGCCGCATCGCTTCGAGCCCGGTCAGGTGCTGAATGTTCTTTCAAAGCTCAGGGACAGCCGCGCCGAGGGCGTGTGGCTGGCGGCGAGCCTGATCTATCGCGGCGACGACAGGCGTCGCCTGGCGCGGCTCGATGATCTCGCGGCAAAAGCAAAAGTGTCGCTGCTTGCGACCAACGAGGTGCTCTATCACCATCCCGCGCGTCGTCCTCTCCAGGACGTGCTGACCTGCATCAGGGAAAAGACCACGATCGATGCTGTGGGGCGGAAGCTTGAGGCCAATGCCGATCGGTTCCTGAAGACGCCACGCGAGATGGCGCGTCTGTTCCGCGATTTCCCTGATGCGATCGCGGAGACCATGCGCTTTGCGGACAAGATCGACTTCTCGCTCGACCAGCTCAAATACCAATATCCGGACGAGCCGGTGCCGCCGGGCAAGACCGCGCAGGGGCATCTGGAGGATCTGACCTGGGCGGGCGTCGACAAATATTTCGACGGCAAGATCGACGACAAGCTGCGGGCGACGCTCAACAAGGAGCTCGCGCTGATCGCCGAGCTGAAATACGCGCATTACTTCCTCACCGTGCACGACATCGTGCATTACGCGCGCAGCCAGAACATCCTGTGCCAGGGGCGGGGATCGGCGGCGAATTCGGCCGTCTGCTACGTGCTCGGCATCACCTCGGTCGATCCGACCAAGGTTGATCTGTTGTTCGAGCGCTTCATCTCCAAGGAGCGGCTGGAGCCGCCCGACATCGACGTCGATTTCGAGCATTCGCGCCGCGAGGAGGTGATGCAATATGTCTATCGCCGCTACGGCCGCAACCGCGCCGCGATCATCGCCACCGTCATCCATTATCGTCCGCGCAGCGCCATCCGCGACGTCGGCAAGGCGCTGGGCCTGACCGAGGACGTCACCGCCGCGCTCGCCGATACCGTCTGGGGCAGCTGGGGCAAGGGCCTCAACGACATGCAGGTCAGGCAGGCCGGGCTCGATCCCGACAATCCCATGATCAACCTCGCGGTCGAGCTTGCGACCGAGCTGATCGAATTCCCGCGCCATCTCTCCCAGCATGTCGGCGGCTATGTGTTGACGCAGGACCGGCTCGACACCTATGTGCCGATCGGCAACGCCGCGATGGACGACCGCACCTTCATCGAATGGGACAAGGACGACGTCGACGCGCTTCATATGATGAAGGTCGACGTGCTTGCGCTCGGCATGCTGACCTGCATCCGGAAATGTTTCGATTTGATCGATCAGCACAAGGGCGAGCGCTGGGTGCTGGCGAGCGTCCCGCAGGACGATCCCAAGGTTTACGACATGCTGTGTCGCGGGGAGTCGCTCGGCGTTTTCCAGGTCGAGAGCCGCGCCCAGATGAACATGCTGCCGCGCCTGAAGCCGCGGACCTTCTACGATCTCGTCATCGAGGTCGCGATCGTGCGGCCCGGGCCGATCCAGGGCGACATGGTGCATCCCTATTTACGGCGGCGGAACGGGATCGAGAAGGTGAGCTATCCCTCGCCGTCGCCGGAGCATGGCGACAAGGACGAGCTCTACAAGGTGCTGCACAAGACGCTCGGCGTCCCGCTGTTCCAGGAGCAGGCGATGCGCATTGCGATCGAGGCCGCACATTTTACGTCCGAGGAAGCCAACGGCCTGCGTCGCTCGATGGCGACCTTCCGCAACGTCGGCACCATCGGCCAATACGAGGAGAAGCTGATCGGCAACATGGTGGCGCGTGGCTACGATCCCAATTTCGCCAAAAGCTGCTTTGACCAGATCAAGGGATTTGGCTCCTACGGTTTTCCCGAGAGCCATGCCGCGAGCTTCGCACAACTGGTCTACGTTTCTTCGTGGCTGAAGCACTACCATCCCGACGCCTTCTGCTGCGGTCTGCTGAACTCGCAGCCGATGGGGTTTTATGCGCCGGCGCAGATCGTCGGCGACGCCCGCAAGAACGGCGTCGAGGTTCGCGACATCGACGTGTCCTACAGCTTTGCGCAGAGCACGCTGGAGAACACCGACAAAGGATACTGCGCCGTGCGGCTCGGCTTCCGCCAGATCGACGGTTTCCACTGGCTCGATGAAGATGAGGAACGCCTGAAACGCTCCCAGTTGTCATTCCGGGGCGTGCAAAGCGCGAACCCGGAATCTCGAGATTCCGGGTTCGATGCTGACGCATCGCCCCGGAATGACCTTGAGCAGGACTGGGCCGACCGCATCATTGCCGCCCGCAACCGTCGTTCCTTCACCTCGCTCGAAGACTTCGCCCGCGACACCGGCCTGCCCAAGCGCGCGCTGATCCTGCTGGCGGATGCCGACGCGTTCCGCTCGCTCGGGCTCGACCGCCGCGAAGCGCTGTGGCAGGTGCGGCGGTTGCCCGACGACGTGCCGCTGCCGCTGTTCGAGGCGGCGACCGCGCGCGAGCAGCCGGACGAGCACGCCAAGCCGCTGCCGGTGATGCCGCGCGCCGAGCAGGTGGTCGCGGACTACCAGACCATCCGGCTGTCGCTGAAGGGCCATCCGATGGAATTCTTGCGCGAGATGTTTTCACGCGAGCGCGTCGTCGCCTGCAAGGAGATCAGCCACGAGAACGAGCGGCGCCGCGTCCGCTGCGCCGGCGTGGTCCTGGTGCGCCAGCGGCCGGGCAGCGCCAGCGGCGTCGTGTTCATGACGCTGGAGGACGAAACCGGCATCGCCAATGTCGTGGTGTGGCCCAAGATCATGGAGCAGTATCGCAAGGAGGTCATGGGCGCGCGCCTCATCCTGGTCGAGGGCTACATCCAGAGCAGCCCCGAGAAGGTGACGCATCTCATCGCCCAGCGCATGGTCGACCGCTCGCACGATCTGGTCGGCCTCGCCAACGATGCGCTGAGCCGCAAGCATCCGGTGCCGGGAGGTGCCGTGGTCGAACCGCTCAATGACGACCCCCGCGCGCATGCGGATATGCCGGCGCAGAAAATCCGCCATCCCCGCAACGTCCGCATCCTGCCGCCGTCGCGGGATTTTCATTGAGGGAGCGGCGCGCAGGATGCTGCGCTCGCAATGACGTAGAGAGAGACGGGGCCGCTCACTCCGGTGCCGCGCCCACCGGCGAGCCGCCGCCGGGCGGGCGGTGCAGGAAGGTCAGCGACGCGTAGGCGCCGACCCAGGAGCCGATCGCGGCGAAGGCGACATAGAAGGCGTTTTCGGTGTAGCTGATCACGGCGTAGGAGGAGAGCAGGTACCAGACCGCGCTCCAGTTCGCCGCCGGAATGCGCTTGCGCGCGATCACGGCCGAGGTGAACATGACATAGACGGCGTCGGTGGCCGCCGTCGCGATGAATACGGCACCTGCGATGAGGGGATCGATGGCGGCCATTGCATTCCCTTATGTGCTGATGGATGGTCGTAAAAATACAGCATGACCCGGAAAAGTGTGCAGCGGTTTTCCGAAAGATCATGCTCAACTTCAAGGGGAGAGAAGCGGTCATGCATAGCCCCGCCCACATTCTCAAGGGTATCTGGACCTCCGCCGGCGGCGATCCTGCCGCGCTCGAACGCGTGCGGCTGACCGGCGAGGAGCCGCAGCTTCCGTCCTCGTTTCGTGTCGCTGTCGCCGGGCAAACCACGATCGCCGCCGCAGGCCTCGCCGCGGCCGAGATCTGGCGGCTGCGCAGCGGCGAGGCGCAGGACGTTTCGGTGGACATGTGCCACGCCGCCGCCGAATGCCGCTCGGAGCGCTATCTGCGTCTCGACGACAAGCCGCCGCCTCCGGCGTGGGACGCGATTGCCGGCGTCTACAGAACCGGCGATGGCCGCTTCGTCCGCTGCCACACCAATTTCCCGCATCACCGCGCTGCCGTCTGCAACGTGCTGGCTTGCGAGCCTGAGCGAGAGAACGTGCAGGCGGCGCTGATGCAATGGACGGGCGAGGACTTTGAAACTGCGGCCTATGCAGCGGGCGGCGTCGTCGCCTTGATGCGCTCCCACGACGAATGGTCGGCGCTGCCGCAGGCGCAGGCGCTCGCGCAATTGCCGCTGATCTCGATCGAGAAAATCGGTGAGGCACCGCCAAAGCCGTGGCCCGGAGGCGATCGTCCGCTCTCGGGCCTTCGCGTGCTCGACCTCTCCCGCGTCATCGCGGGTCCCGTCGCCGGGCGTACGCTCGCCGCGCACGGCGCCGACGTGCTGCTGGTGTCGGGGCCGGAGCTGCCAGCCATTCCCTGGCTCACCATCGACACCGGCCGCGGCAAGCTCACCACCTTCATCGACTTGAAGAGCGAGAACGGGCGCGCACAGTTGCGCGAACTGCTGGAGGACGCCGACATCTTCTCGCAAGGCTATCGCCCGCGCGCGCTTGCCGCCCTCGGCTTCGCGCCGGAGGACGCAGCGAAAATCAATCCGGGAATCGTCTATGTCACGCTATCAGCGTATGGCCATGTCGGCCCCTGGGTCGAGCGTCGCGGCTTCGATTCCCTCGTGCAGACCGCCACCGGATTCAATCACGCCGAAGGCCGCGCCGCCGGCATCGATGGTCCGAAGGAATTGCCTGCGCAAATACTCGACCACGCCACCGGCTATCTGATGGCGTTCGGCGCGATGATGGCCCGGGCACGCCAGGCCCGCGAAGGCGGCAGCTGGCACGTGCGCGTGTCGCTGGCGCAGACCGGACGCTGGTTGTGGAGCCTCGGCCGGCTCGACCGCGGGCTGCACACCCCGGATCTTACGGGCGAGGCCGTACATGCTGCGTTCATCGAAGACATGCCATCTGGCTTCGGCCCGTTGAAGGCGGTGCGTCATTCGGCAGTGCTGTCGAAGACGCCGGCACAATGGAGCCGTCCCGCGATGCCACTCGGCACTCATCCCGCAGAATGGCCTGCGCGAAGCTGACATGAAGCTGACACGTCGCAAAATTTTAACGCAAACCGCAAGGGGCCCGGCGTTTTTTAGGTTGTTTGAAATCCCAATTCGGCACTATTAGCGCGACCGATGAGGCGATCATTTGCCGAGATCGTCGCAGACACGACCGGGCCCCATGGTACTTGAAAAGACCAAGCGATCGCAGGTGCTTACAAAACAGCGGGTGGTCACATCCGTAGTTTTACTCGCTCTTGCGGGCGCCGCTGCCTACGGCTTCCTCGCTCTGGGGCCCAAGGAAAAGAAGCACTCCGAGATCTCCAGCCAGTCGCGCAGGAATGCGCAGAACTTCACGCCGACGCCGTCCGAATGGGCGACGCTGACGATCGAGCCGGTCAAGGCCAGGGCCTTCCGCGCCGAATACGTCACCGAAGGCAAGGTCGCCGTCGACGAGGATCGTTCGACGCCGGTGTTCTCGCCCTATGCCGGCCGCGTCACCAAGCTGCTGGCCAAGCCGGGTGAGACGCTGAGGCAGGGTCAACCGCTGTTCACGATCGAGGCCGCCGACACGGTGCAGGCCCAGAACGATTTCATCGCGGCGATGACCTCGCAGAACAAGGCGAAGTCGGCGCTCGAGCTCTCCGACATTCAGTTCAAGCGCGCCAAGGACCTCTACGAGGGCCATGCCATTCCGCTGAAGGACTATCAGCAGGCGGAAGCGACCCAGGTCCAGGCGCGGAACGACATGCGCTCCTCGGGGACTGCGCTGGAAGCCGCACGCAACAAGCTGCGGATCCTCGGCTTCACCGACGAGACCATCAAGGCGTTCCAGGACAGAGGCGCGATCAATCCGGAGATCACGATCGATTCGCCGATCGCGGGCACGGTCGTGCAGCGCAAGATCGGCCCCGGCCAATACGTCAATTCCGGTGCCAGCGATCCGGTCTTCGTGATCGGCGATCTCTCCACCGTCTGGCTCACCGCCTTCGTTCGCGAGAGCGACGCGGCCGCGGTGTGCATCGGGCAGGACGTCACCGTCAACGTGATGGCGCTGCCGGGCCGTCCGCTGACCGCAAGGATCAACTACGTCGCCGCCGCGATCGACCCCAACACCCGCCGTCTGCTGGTCCGCGCGACCATCGACAACAAGGACGGCCTGCTCAAGCCGGAAATGTTCGCCAATGTCACGATCTATTCGGCCGGCGACCGCGCCGCGCCGGCCGTGCCGAAGCAGGCCTTGATCTACGAAGCCGACAAGGTCCGCATCTGGGTCGCGCGCGACGACAAGTCGGTCGAGCTGCGCCAGATCAAGATCGGCCTCATCAACGGCAACCTCGTCGAGGTCACCAGCAATCTGAAACCCGGCGAGCAGATCGTCACCAAAGGCAGCCTGTTCATCGACCGCGCGGCGTCCGGCAGCTGATCGACGACCCCAAGAAATTGAAGACCTGAATGGATCGTCTCGTTGCCCTTGCCGTCAACCGGCGGTTCCTGATGGTCGGCATGTTCGCCGCCGTGCTGATCGGCGGACTGATCGCGTTCAACCAGCTCAACATCGAGGCCTACCCCGATCCGACCCCGCCGATGGTCGACATCGTGACGCAGAGCCCGGGATTGTCGGCCGAGGAGATCGAGCGCTACATCACGATCCCGATCGAGACCCAGGTCGCGGGCCTGAAGAACATCACGACCATCCGCACCATCTCGCTCTACGGTCTGTCCGACGTCAAAATTCAGTTCTCCTTCGCCTACACCTATGACGAGGCGTTGCAGCAGGTGCTGAACCGCCTGGCGCAACTCGCGCCGCTGCCGGGCAACGTGCAGCCGCAGATCTCGCCGCTCAGCCCGATCGGCGAGATCTTCCGCTACCGTCTGGTCGGCCCGCCGAACTACAGCGTGCTCGACCTCAAGACCATTCAGGACTGGATTCTCCAGCGCCGCTTCCGCGCGGTGCCGGGGGTCATCGACGTCACCGGGTGGGGTGGCAAGAGCAAGACCTATGAGATCCAGGTCGACTTCAGCAAGCTCGTTGCCAACGGTCTGACGCTGCCGCAATTGCTCCAGGCGGTCGGCAACTCCAACGTCAATGTCGGCGGCAACACCGTCAATATTGGCCAGCAGTCGGCCGTCGTGCGCGGCGTCGGCCTGATCCGGTCGATCGACGATCTCGCCAACACCATGGTGGCGCAGACGGGCGGCAACCCGGTGCTGGTCAAGGATGTCGCGACCGTCACCGTCGGCCAGAAGCCGCGCCTCGGCATTGCCGGGCTCGACGAGGCCGACGACATCGTGCAGGGCATCGTCCTGATGCGGCGCGGCGAGCAGAGCTCGCCGACCATCAAGCGCGTCCACCAGCTCGTTCAAGCCATCAACAATTCCAGCATCCTGCCGCCCGGCGTGCGCATCGAGCGCATCTACGACCGCGGCGACCTGATCGAGCTCACCACCCACACCGTGCTGCACAACATGGTGATCGGCATATTGCTGATCGTGCTGCTGCAGTGGATCTTCCTCGGCGATCTGCGCAGCGCGCTGATCGTCGGCGCCACCATCCCGTTCGCGTTGTTCTTCGCCGTCATCATCCTGGTGCTGCGCGGGGAATCGGCGAACCTGCTGTCGGTCGGCGCGATCGATTTCGGCCTGATCGTCGATGCCACCGTCATCATGGTGGAGGCGATCTTCCGCCGCCTGACGCAGACGACGCCGATGTCGGAAGCCGAGCATATGTCCAACGAGACGCTGTTCGGCATGAAGAGCCACGCCATCCTCAGCGCGTCCGCCGACGTCTCGCGTTCGATCTTCTTCGCCGCGGCGATCATCATCGCGGCCTTCCTGCCGCTGTTCACGCTGTCCGGGGTCGAGGGCAACATCTTCGGGCCGATGGCCCGCACCTATGCCTATGCGCTCGCCGGTGGGCTCCTTGCGACGTTCACCGTCACGCCCGCACTGTCCGCGATCATCCTGCCCGCGCATGTCGAGGAAACCGAGACGAAGGTGATGCTGATCCTGCACCGGTTGTACTCGCCGTTGCTGCGATGGGCGGTCGCCAATCGCAACATCGTGCTCGGCGGCGCGGTCGGCCTCGTGCTGATGACGGTTGCGCTCGGCCGTCTGCTCGGCCTCGAATTCCTGCCGAAGCTGGAGGAGGGCAATCTCTGGATCCGCGCCACGCTGCCGCCGACCATCTCGCTTCAGGAAGGCAACAGCTACGTCAACGAGATGCGCAAGGTGATCCGCGCCCGGCCCGAGGTCGAATCCGTCGTGTCGCAGCACGGCCGTCCCGACGACGGCACCGACGCCGCCGGTTTCTTCAACGCGGAATTCTTCGCGCCGCTCAAGCCCGTGAGTCAGTGGCCCGGCACTCGCGACAAGGAAGAGCTCACCGCGAAACTGCTCAAGCAGCTCGACGACCGCTTTCCCGGCGTCGAGTTCAACTTCTCGCAATATCTCCAGGACAACGTCTCCGAAGCCGTCTCCGGGGTGAAGGGCGAGAACTCGATCAAGCTGTTCGGGAGCGACCTTCAGGCCCTGACCGACACCGCCAACAAGATCAAATCGGTGCTGGCCACCGTACAGGGCGTCACCGACCTTGCGGTGTTCACCTCGCTCGGGCAGCCGACCGTTCAGATCGACATCGACCGCGCCAAAGCCGCGCGCTACGGCCTTGCGCCGGGCGACATCAATGCCACCATCAAGGTCGCAATCGGCGGCGACACCGCCGGCGACCTCTACGAGCCCGGAAGCGACCGCCACTTCCCGATCATCGTGCGTCTCGCGCCGGAATACCGCCGGAGTGCCGAGGCAATCCAGAATTTGCGGATCGGCGCGCCGGGGCCGAACGGCACCGTCACGCAGATTCCCCTGAGCGAGGTTGCCACCATCAGCCTCGTCTCCGGCGCGGCCTACATCTATCGCGAGCAGCAGGAGCGCTATCTGCCGATCAAGTTCTCGGTGCGCGAGCGCGATCTCGGCAGCGCCATCCGCGAGGCTCAGGACAAGATCGCCGAGCAGGTGCAGCTGCCGCCTGGCTCGCACATGGAGTGGGTCGGCGAGTTCGGCAATCTCCAGGACGCGATCCGGCGGCTGTCGATCGTGGTGCCGATCTCGCTGGCGCTGATCGGCGTGCTGCTCTGGTTCAATTTCGGCTCGATGACCGACACGCTGCTCGCGATGAGCGTGATCCCGATGGCGATCTTCGGTGGCGTGCTCGGCCTGTTGATATCAGGCACGGCATTCAGCGTCTCTGCGGCGATCGGCTTCATCGCGCTGTTCGGCATCGCCGTGATGGACGGCATCATTATCCTGTCGCAGTTCAACCAGCTCATCGAAGAAGGCATGGACCGCATGAGCGCGGTGGTGCGCACCGGCGAGTTGCAGCTCCGGCCCGTGCTGATGACCTGCGTCGTCGCCGGCGTCGGCCTCTTGCCGGCGGCGCTGTCGGAAGGCATCGGCTCGCAGGTGCAGAAGCCGCTCGCGGTCGTCGTCGTCACCGGCATGATGCTGGCGCCGGTCGTGATCCTCGTGCCCCTGCCGGTGCTGATCTCCTTCTTCTCCCGCCGCGCGCGCTGACCGTCAGAACCCGTAGAGCCGCGCCGGATTGTCGACCAGGATCTTCTTGCGCACGGTGGCCTCCGGCGCCCACATCGGAAGCTGGTTGAGCAGCCGGCCATCGTCGATCTGGTGAAACGGTGCGAGATCGGTGGCCTTGCGGCCGGCGACTTGCGTCGAATCCGGGTGCGGCCAGTCGGTACCCCAGGCGATACGATCGGGGTTTGCGGCGATCAGCGCGCGCGCATAGGGCACCATGTCCTGATAGTCGGGCGCGAGATCCGACGAGCGATAGGCGCCGGAGATCTTCACATAGGCCTTGCCTGACTTGACCAGCGCGACGAGGTCGGAAAACCCGGGCTGCTCGAGTCCGAGACCGGCCTCGAGCCCACCGAAATGATCGAACACGGCGGGCACCGGTGAGGTCAGCACGAGATCCTTGATGGCCGAGATCATCGCCAGCGTGGTGTAGAGTTGCACGTGCCAGCCGCGCGCCGTCATGCGCTCGACGGCGGCGGTAAAGCGGGCGCGGCCGACATCGGGATTGTTGACGCCGTCGGTCGCAAGATTGATGCGAATGCCGCGAAAGCCGTCCGCATGCATTGCATCGAGTTGGGCCTCGCTGGTCTTGTCGTCGATCACGGCTACCCCGCGCGCCGTCGCGCCGCGTGCCTTCATGCCAAACAGGCTCGAGGAATTGTCGGTGCCGTAGACGCTCGGCGTGACGATCACCACGCGCTCGATGTGCAGCGCCTCGTGCAGCGCTGCCATTTCTTCCGGACTTGCCGGTCCCGGCGTATAGACGCGCCCTGCGAAGAACGGAAAGTCTTCGACATCGCCATGGATGTGGGTGTGACAGTCGCAGGCACCTGCCGGTACGTCGAAATTGATCGGCGTTGCGGGCTGCGCTGCGCGGGCATGGGCTTTGCTGGTCATGGCTGCTCCGGCGGCAAGGGAGGCGAGCAGGACGCTGCGTCGGCTGCGCATGCCTTCTCTCCCTGTCTTGTCCTTTGGAAATGCTGTCGGGACAGTATCAGATCAGCCGGGTCAGCTGCTGCGCTCGGCTGCATAGCTGCCCAACAAGGTCCGCAAGCGGACGTGAGCCGTCAACGCGTCCGACCGGGCACCGTCAAGACGGCGAGCGGGCGGAGCGCTGGAGACGCTGTGCGTCGGCTGCTACTGCCCCGATGGCGTGCGCAGGCCGTGCCAGGCGTCGCGGACCTGGTGGTAGTGCACCTCGGGCAGGTAGTCCGGCGTGTTCAGGCTCAAGGTCTTGACATCGAGATGGCCGATGGCGCTGAGCAGCGTGTAGGAGGCGATCACGCGGTCGCGCAGCGCGCCGATCAGGCGGGCCTTGGCCTGGATCAAATCGGCTTGTGAGTTCAAGACGTCCACGGTCGTGCGCTGTCCGCCGGCGGCCTCGCGCTGCACGCCCTGCAGCGCGACGGTCGCGGCCTTCACCTCGGACTCCGAGGCCGAGACCGTGACCTTGGCGCCTTCATTGGCAACCCAGGCGCTCACTGCCGCCGTGCGCGCCTGATTGCGCACCTGGTCGAGCACGAGCCGGCTCTGCGCCGTGATCTCCTTGGCCTGCCGGGTCTGCGCCGCGGCCTGGCCGCCGTCGTAGATCGGAGCGGTGACGTTGGCCACGATCGAAGCCTGGTCTTCGGCGAAGGTGCCCAGCGTCGGGTCGTTGTTGCGGCTCTTGCTTGCGCTGCCCTGGATGCTGGCGCTGGGCAGCAGCGTGCCTTCGGCGATGCGGATGTTGGTGGAGGCAACGTCGACGTCGAAGCTTGCGGCCATCACCGCCGGATGCTGGCGGATCGCCATCGTCATGGCGTCTTCGCGGCTCTTCGGCAGATAACGGTCGACGACCTCGGCCGGCTTGAGGTGCGACGGCGCATTGCCGATCACCTGCGCATAGGTCGCCTGGCTGACCGCAAGCGCGACTTCGGCCGCATTGAGATCGGCAAGGCCGCGGTTGAGGCGGGCTTCGGCCTGCGCGGTATCGGTCGGCGTGACATCGCCGGCGTTGAGGCGGCGCTGGGTGACGGAGAGTGTTTCGCGCAGGAAGGCGACGTTGGAGCGCTGTGCCTCCACCAGCGACTGGTTGGCGAGCACGTTGGTGTAGGCGGTCACCGCGTCGAGCAGGACGCCCTGGCCGACATTGCGCAGCGCCTCGCGGCCCGACTGCACCTGGAGTTCGGCGGCCCGCACGCTGTTGGCGGTGCGGAAACCGTTGAACAGGGTCTGCGTCACGGTGACGCCGATGATCCAGGGTTTCAGATTGGCGGTCTGGATGGTGTTGTCGGGCAACAGATTGCGCACCGATTGCAGGCCTGCACTCAGGCTCGCCACGATCTGCGGCCGGTAGCCCGCGAGGGCTTGCGGCACGTTCTCGTCGGTCGCGCGCTGGCGCGCGCGCTCGGCATTGAGCTGCGGATTGGTCTGATAGGCCTTCGCCAGAGCCTCCGGCAGGGCTTCGGCCCAGGCGGCGGAGGGCAGGGCGCAGGAGAGCGCCAGCGTGGCCCATGTCGCAAACGCGGGACCCACGCCCGATCGGTGCCGCGTCACCCCGCGGCCAGCTCTGGCGATACGCCCAGTCATATGTTCCCGCGAATTCTCGGCTGCCCGCCCCCGCCAACGGCGGTCGTCTTAGCTGTTTAGCCAGCCGAGGTCCCGCAGGCAAACTGCCGCGGGGAAAACCCCCATGAAATCCGTGCTTGTTGCAGCTCCGTCACAGCGTTCTGCGGGAACACGGCAGAGCCTTACAGCAGCCTGACCTGTTTGCGCCTTACCGGTTCTTGTTCACCGGCTTGCGCTTCTCGATGAACGCCGCCATGCCCTCGGAGCGGTCCTCCAGCGCGAAGGTCGAGTGGAACAGGTTGCGCTCGACGCTCATGCCCTCGGCGAGCGTGGTCTCGAAGGCGCGGTTCACCGCTTCCTTGGCCATCGCGGCTGCAGGGCGCGACATCGCGGCGATCTTCTCGGCTGCCGCCATCACTTCGTCCATCAGCTTGTCGGCGGGTACGATGCGGCTGACGAGGCCCGAGCGCTCGGCCTCCGCCGCATCCATCATCCGGCCGGTGAGGCAGAGGTCCATTGCCTTGGACTTGCCGATCGCGCGCGTCAGGCGCTGGGTACCGCCGATGCCGGGGATGGTGCCGAGCGTGATCTCGGGCTGGCCGAACTTGGCGGTGTCGGCGGCGATGATGATGTCGCACATCATGGCGAGCTCGCAGCCGCCGCCCAGCGCATAGCCGGCAACCGCCGCGATCGTCGGCTTTCGGC
>NZ_AJQE01000228.1 GCF_000261685.1 Bradyrhizobium genomosp. I (2014)
GCGGCGAAATCCTCGGAGAACATGTCGATGAAGCCCTTGGGCTGCATCTCCTTGATGTCGGCGCCGGCGGCGAAAGCCTTCTCGTTGCCAGTCACGACGATGCAGCCGATGGCGTCATCGGCCTCGAGATCGTCGACCGCCGCGGCGATCTCGCGGAAGACGCCGAAGGAGAGCGCGTTGAGCATCTTCGGCCGATTCAGCTTGACGATGCCGACCGCGCCTTTGCTTTCGACGACGATGTGTTCGAACGTGCTCATGCTCCACCCACGCTTTTGATTGGGCGGGCAATGTGCCCGCTGGCGCGGTGGGCTTCAAGGGGTTAGGGGCCGCCGGAACGCGGCGAGAACGGCGTTCCGGACGAGGTCCCTCGGGCCGGTATTCGGCCGGCAATCACGCCATGAACATCCGTGCGGCGGACGCCAGTGTCAGCAGCGTGCCGACACCGATGAAGATCTTGCCGATCAGGGAGCTCTGGTCCCAGGCCGAGCTCTGCTGGCTGCTCGCCATCACCGGCGCCGGCCGTGGCTGCGCCTCGGTTGCGGCAATCACCGCCTTCTGCGCCGGCGGGTTTTCCTGTTGGAGGGCGCGATCGATGTCGTTGAGCTGATCGGGCGCGACGACCTGGCTTTCGGGGGACGCGGCGCTGGTATTATCTGCTGCTGCCTGAACATTGTCGTTGGCGCGGTTCGTCATGGCGGAGGCGGCGGCCGCAGTCGGCGTATCGGCGGCGAGCTGCGCGTTGGCATTGGCGACCTCCGGCGGCATCTGGCTCGATGCCGGCATCCCGCTGTCGACCTTGTTGTCGTTTTTGGCCCCGTCGGCCTGTGCCGCGGCGTCCTGCTTGTCCGCGGATTTCTGAGCCGTCTTGCTGCTGCTGGTGCGGCGCGAGTCATGGCGCCGGTGCTTGGCCGTGTCCGCCTGCTTCTCCGCGCTGTCCGATTTGTTGCTTGCGGCCGAAGCCGGCGCCGCCTGTGCAACGCCCCCGAACAGCAAGAAAAGCCCGGCCAAGACAGTCAGGGCCGCGCGCGCGCTGGCTTTCATCATGTTGACGATCTCCCCAATTCCGCCTGTCCCGGCAACGAAGAGAGACCCTGGGGCGTGACGACAGCGGGGCAGAAAATGGGAATCTTCGGGTTTCACCCGGCAAAAACGGGGCAAACCGCCGCTCGCGGCTGGCCGCCCGATGCGGGACGCGCCGATCAGTGTTATGAGCCGTCGCAGATGTTTGCGGCTGCATCGGTCGCGAGGCCCGGGCTTTGATCACGAATTCGTGATATATCCGGCGTCCGCGTAACAAATTGAAAGAGCGGCCGAATTGCATGGTGAGGGGCGCGCGTGCGCGGACGTGAGGACGAATGGACCGGCCTGATGCGGTCGGCCATGGCTGGCGATGACGCGGCCTATCATCGCTTGTTGAAGGCAGTCACGCCGGTGCTGCGCGCTGCGGCGAGGCGCGGCTTGGCGCGGGCAGGTCAGCCTCCCGACCAGGCTGAGGACATCGTGCAGGAGATTTTATTGGCAGTGCATCTGAAGCGGCACACCTGGGACAGCGAAGCCCCCTTCGCGCCCTGGCTGTTTGCGATCGGCCGCAACAAGCTGATCGACACGCTCCGCCGGCGCGGCAAGCGCGTGTTCGTCAACATCGACGATTTCGCCGAGACGCTGCCGGGCGAGGTGCCGCAGGAGACCGCGTCAGCCGGCGAGGTCGCCGCCCAACTGGGCACCCTGCCGCAGCGTCAGCGTGACGTGCTGCAATCGATCGCGGTCGAGGCCGCCTCGATCAAGGATACGGCGGCAAAGTTTTCGATGAGCGAGGGTGCGGTGCGGGTCGCGCTGCATCGCGGACTTGCCGCGCTGACGGCCAAACTGCGGGACCATTAGTCATGGACACCGATCAACTCATTCGCTCGCTCGCAGCCGACAACGCGCACCGCGCTCCACGTGTCGGCGCGGTGCTGACCATGGCGCTGCTGGTGGCTGCGCCCTTGTCGATCCTGATTTTTGCGACATTCCTCGGCGTACGCGCCGACGTGATGAGCGCCATGCACAACCCGTTCTTCGACATGAAGTTCGCGGTGACGCTGTCGCTCGCAATCCCCGCGATCATCGTCAGCTTGCATTTGTCGCGTCCCGAAGCCCTGCTGCGCGGCTGGGGCTGGCTCCTGCTGCTGCCCGTCGGGCTGCTGGCGGTGGCGATTGGCAGCGAGGCGATGATGGCCCCGGCCATGCCGATGACGATGCGCTTGATGGGCAGGAACTCCAGGGTGTGCCTGGTCGCGATCCCTGCGATGTCGCTGCCGCTGCTTGCGGGTGCGCTGTTCGGCCTGCGCCACGGCGCGCCGTCGCGTCCCGCGCTCGCCGGAGCGCTCGCCGGCCTGGTGTCGGCCGGCCTGGCTGCGACCCTCTACGCCTCGCACTGCACCGACGACTCGCCCCTGTTCGTCGCGACCTGGTACACGCTCGCGACCGCGGTGGTGACCGCGATAGGGGCGCTGGTGGGATCCAGAGTTCTGCGCTATTAAAGCATGATGCGATTAGGATGAATCGTCATCGCGCTTTAGGTTGTTGTTTGCGCATAATCTTTTCGGAAAACCGCTGCGCACTTTTCCGGATCATGCTTTAGCGCGCCGGCTTCACGCCGGCGCCGTCGTGCCCAACTGCATGCGGTGGAAGCGCAGCACCTGCTGCGCTGTCGATGAGCGTAGCGCCTCGTAGGCATCGCGCAGCGTCAGCATGTCGGTCTGCGGCCCGCCGGAGAGCTTCTCGCGCATGGTGATGATCGCGCGCACGGTCGGCCATTGCATGCCCGCGACCTTGGCGAGGATCAGCACGCCTTCGGTGCGGCTCTCGATCATCATGGTCTCGGCGGTCTCGACCGTGACGCCCGCGAGTGCTGCCAGCCCCGCATTGGTCTCGTCGAACTTGCCCTGCTCGGCGAAGGCGGTGACCTGGACCTCGTTCAGGCGACCGTCGTCGTGCAGCGATTTCACCAGCGCGCGGGCCATCTCGGTCTGTTTCGTCATGGCTGCAGCGCGAACCCGTTGGGCCGCTTGCTGGACCACGCTCGACACTTCCTCCGCAAGCTCAGGATGCGTGGCCGCAAGCTTCCTGCGCACGCTTAAGGACGCCTTGGCGACCAGTTTCAAATAGTGATGGCGCGGCAGGTCGGGCCGCAGGCCGATGCAGCTGGCGAGGTCGTCGTCGCGTTCGGCGCGGATGACGAGATCGGTGAGACTTTCCTCGGAGAGCCGCGCGCCGGGATTCCCGACGGTCGACTGCACCACGTCCTCGTTGCCCCGCGCCACCAGCACGTCGGTCAGCGCTTCCGACAGGATCCGCCGCAGCGAGATCGCCTTGAGATGCGCCTGACCTCTGGTGCGCGCGATCTCGATCAGGGTCGCCTCGTCCAGCCGTTCCGATTTTGACAGCACCGGGCCGGAGACCTCGATGACCTCATCGAGCGCGAGTGTACGGATGATTTTCGGCGGCGCAGCCGCGATCGGTGCGAGGCGATCGGCGAGCAGCGCCTTGGCCGACGTCTCGATCTGGTCGACCAGGCATTGGAACACGTCGTCGAACACGCGGATGTGGTCGTCGGAATAGTCCACTGCGTTGCCCACGAAGAGATCGGTGACGCGGCGCAGCGTCTCGACCCGGCGCGCAACGGTGCCGTGCGAGAGGGCAGACTGCAATTCCTCGAGCAGGTTTTCGGATGGTCTTGCGGATTTGATTCTCATTGCCCTGTCCTGGAGCGTTCGGCCCGGCAGCGGCTTCTGTCGCGCCGGGAGAATATGGATTGGTCAGTTCGTTACAATGCAGTTGCGCCCCTGCGCCTTGGCGGAATAGAGCGCGCGGTCGGCGCGTGCGAGAAATGTGTCGGCAGTATCAATGTCGCGCAGCGTCGCGACGCCCGCGGAAATGGTCACCCGCATGCCCGGAGTGAAGGCGCTCCAGTCGAGTTCGGCAACGATGCCGCGCAAGCGCTCGAGCATGCGGTGCGCGACGTCGCCCGACGTGTCCGGCAGCAGCAGCAGGAATTCCTCGCCTCCGTAGCGGCCGAAACCGTCGGCCGGCCGGAGGTTGGCGAAAATGGTGATCGCGAAGGTGCGCAGCACCTCGTCGCCAACTGGATGGCCGTGGGCGTCGTTGATCCGCTTGAACCAGTCGAGATCGATCAGCGCGATCGCGCAAGGCGCGGATGCCCGCCGCGACTTCTCGATCTGGGCGTCAAGAAGCCGCATGATGCAGCGGCGGGTGTAG
>NZ_AJQE01000229.1 GCF_000261685.1 Bradyrhizobium genomosp. I (2014)
GCGTCAAGAAGCCGCATGATGCAGCGGCGGTTGTAGGAGCCGGTGAGCTCGTCGAGCTCGGCCAGCTCCTCGATGCGCCGATAGGCGGCCTTCAGTTCGATGCTGCGCCGGTACAGGACCTTGCGCAGGGTGGCGCCGAACAGGCCGAGGAAGGCGCACTGCCCGATCACCAGCACGAAGCAGAGCATCGAGGCGGTTCGCTGCAGCCGGGTCGTGACCGGCAGTCCGATCGGCAGGTCGGATCCCAGGAAAACCAGGACGAGACCGCAGGTGGCAAGGCCCCAGGTGAGCATCGCCTGGCTCGACGTCATCCGCAGCGTGCCGAACGCGAAGATCAGAAACAACACGGCCAGGAACGCGACCCCGACCGTCGGCACCGCAAGCAGGAACACCAGTTGCAGCGCCATATGCGCCGAGATCTGATAGACGGTGAGGTAATGATCCTCGAACCGGTCGCCGAATCCGGCCTCCGACAGCACCGTGAACGTACCGATGATCAGGAGGCCGCCGAGCCAGAACAGCGACGGAACGCCCATGGAGATCGTTCCGTCATAGGCGTAGAGCAGCAGGACCGAGGTGCCGAGCGAGTAGCTCGCGACCTGGCCGATATACATCTGGCGGCGCTGCCGGGCTCGGCGCGCCCTCACTTCGGGGGCAGCTGTCTCCGGCGCGAGGACGAGATCCGCGACCTCTGCGGCATTCCTCTCGGGAAGGGACGTCGCGGCCGTGCTCATGGTCCCGCCAATGGTGGATGTCAGCGCAAAAATCTACATGGCAAGCCTTTAGGTTTGGTATCCTTTGAAAACGAATCCGAACCGTGCAGCACGGAACAAGGCGATCAGCCAGCGCGAGAATTCTTAACGGCGATCGTACATCGTGTGCGATGCGGTCGAGCCAAAGCAGGGCTTGGCGCGACAAACGTAGCGCAGGGCCGCTATGGAACCCTACTCGGCCGGCCGCCTGTGCCGGAACGGGCATTCCGCAGGGAAGTACGCAGTATTATGTTACCGATCTGGATCGACACCGCTGTCCCTCGCGGGTGGGACAAGAAAAATGCGCGTATGTGGGGTAGCTCACACCGGCTCCCGTATGACTGCCGTAGGCTGAACAATTTTGCACCCCTCGTCGAACCCTCCACCGCATCGACCCGACCAACTTTGCGAGACGGCCATTGAGCGTGACACAGGCGGCTTCCGACGAGGTTCTGATCGCCAGGATCGCTCAAGGTGACCGGCTCGCCATGCAGGTGCTGTACGGGCGGCACCATGTCAGGGTCTACAGGTTCGGACTGAGGCTCGTGCGGGACGAGCAGGCGGCGGAAGACCTCATCAGTGAGGTGTTTCTCGACGTCTGGCGTCAAGCCGGCAAGTTCGAGGGCCGATCCGCCGTTTCCACCTGGCTGCTGGCCATCACCCGATTCAAGGCCCTGTCTGCGCTCCGGCGCAGGAAGGATTTCGAGTTGGACGAAGAAGCCGCCAACGCGATCGAGGATGCGTCCGACGATCCGGAAACGGTGGTGCAGAAGAAGGATACCAGCGCAGCGTTGCGAGAGTGCCTGACGGGGCTCTCGCCGGAACACCGGGAAATCGTCGATCTCGTCTACTACCACGAGAAGTCCGTGGAAGAGGTGGCCGAAATCGTCGGAATTCCGGAGAACACTGTGAAGACGCGCTTGTTCTATGCGCGCAAGAAACTGGCCGAACTGCTGAAGGCAGCCGGCGTCGAGCGAGGCTGGCCATGATGGCATTGAGCAAGAAGATGCTGGAGCAAGAGCCCAGTGAAATTGAACTGCTGCTGCCGTGGCACGCCGCCGGCACGCTGAACGCGCGCGATGCGCGCCGTGTCGAGGAGGCGCTGGCGCGCGATCCCGTGCTTGCCAGGCAATATGCCGCGATCCGCGGCGAGTACGAAGAGACCATCCATCTGAACGAGAGCCTGGGCGCTCCGTCGGCGCGCGCGATGCAGAAGCTGTTCGCCGCGATCGACGCTGAGCCGGCACGGGCGAGCGGCTCGCTGC
>NZ_AJQE01000230.1 GCF_000261685.1 Bradyrhizobium genomosp. I (2014)
CGACCTTCTTCGCGAGCCTGTCGCCGCGGACGCTGGCGTGGTCGGCGGGCCTCGGCGCCGTCGCACTCGTGCTGCAGGCCGGAATCATCGGCGCCGTGCTCATGAAGAACCAGCCGGCGACCTTCCAGACGGCTTCGCTCTCGACCGGCGCGCCGATCACGCGCGAACTTGCCGGCTCCGCTGCGCCGGCGCGCGCGTTGGTGCGATTCACGCCCGAGGCGCGCGTCGCCGACATCACCGCGCTGCTCGACAGCTACCAGGCTTCGATCATCGGCGACGCCAAGGGCGGCATGTTCCGTCTCCAGTTCGACAAGGCGATGAGCCAGGACGAGCTCGCCTCGCTGCTCGGCAGGATGCAGCGCGAGAAGTTCGTCAACCTCGCCGTCGCGGCGCCCTAGGCGCGCCGCTGAGCCGATGACGGGCGAGTCCGAGAGCAGGGTGCGTGCCGCGGCCTACGCTTCATCCGTCGCGGCCGCGCTTCTGGTCACCTTCTGTCTCGGCGTCGAGGTTGCGAAGGCGCAGGCGATCATGCGTACGCCTACGATCAGCGTTCCCTCGCGCACGCCGACGATCTCTCCGAGCATCGCCCCGCGGGTCAGCCCGACCGTATCCGCCCGGGCGGTGTCGGTCGACCGCGGCCCGCGTCCGATCACGACCGCCCGGATCCCGTCGGCGCGGATAGGGCCGGCGCCGGTGCTGCCTTATGCGCGCTACTCCCCCAACCTCTACCCGGCCTGCACGGCGCCCTATCGAGCTGCCGACGGCGAGTGCCTGGCGCAGCCGAACGCGGGCGGTGAGGGCAGCGGGAAATCGGGCAAGAAGGGCGCAGGCAAGGGGCGCGGCAACAACACGCCGGTCGCGGTGAACCAGCGCACCTTCGCCAACGAATTCGTCGCCGAGATCGACGGCACCCTGTCGGTGACGGAGGCCGACGAGCTCGCGCGTCGCCACGGCCTCGCGCGCGTCGCATCCGAGAATTTTCCGCTGATTGGGGCGACGTTCGGCCTGTTCCGCATCACCGACGGCCGGCCATATGAGACGGTGCGGCGCGAGTTCGCGGCCGACGGCAGCGTGCGTTCGGTCCAGCCGAACTTCCGCTACGTGCTCCAGGACCAGAACCCGTCCGCGCCGGTCGAAGGCGATCCCGCACAATATGCACTGACGAAACTCCGCCTGCCGCAGGCGCATACGCTGGCGAACGGCGCCAACGTCACGGTTGCCGTGATCGATTCCAGCATCGACGCCAGGCATCCCGAACTCGCCAATTCCATCGCCGACAATTTCGATGCGCTCGGCAGTGCCGAAGGGCCGCACGTCCATGGCACCGGCATCGCCGGTGCCATCGTGGCGCATGCCCGTCTGATGGGCAGCGCGCCCGAGGCGCGCATCATCGCCATCCGGGCCTTCGGCGGTGCCAACGGCGGCGCCGAGAGCTCTTCCTACATCATCCTGCGCTCACTGAACTACGCCGCCGAGCACGGTGCGCAGATCGTCAATATGAGCTTTGCCGGTCCGAAGGACGCGGTCATCGAGCGCGCGATCGCGGCGACGGCCGCGCGCGGCCTCGTGCTGATCGCGGCCGCCGGCAATGCCGGCGCGAAATCGCCGCCGCTCTATCCGGCTGCCAATCCCAATGTGATCGCGGTCAGCGCGACGGATCGGCAGGACAGGTTGTTCTCCGCCTCCAACCGCGGCAACTACATCGCACTCGCAGCCCCCGGCGTCGACATCTTCCTGCCGGCACCCGACGGCAAATATCAGATGACCTCGGGAACCTCGTTCTCGGCGGCCCATGTCTCCGGCGTCGCGGCGCTGCTCCTCGAGCGCAACCACGCCCTGAAGCCGGAGGCGCTGCGCATGACGCTGGCAAAGACCGCGCGCGACCTCGGTTCACCCGGGCGTGACGACCTGTTCGGCGACGGTCAGACCGACGCGTTTGCCGCGGTCATGGCCGTTCCTGCCGACCGTGCGACGCCGGTTGCGACCGCGTCCGGTACAACAAAACGTGAAGATGCGGAGAAGCGTCGCGACGAGCCCGGCAGCCGCGCGATCGAGCAGCCCTCGCTGTCGAGCGCGGACGATAAATCCGCGGTTTCTCAGGCAGATAAGCCGGCGGCGCGATAGCGGCTGCGACCGAAGATCCGTGCGGGCCTAAGGCAAAAAAAGGCGCCCCCCCGCATTGAACGTTCAGCAAGCTGCCACGACCAACTGATGTGGGAGCGGTCATCCCTCCCCATCAGTCATATCAGGCGCGAGCGCCCATCCACCCCAAGCGCCCATATGGCTCGACCCGTCCGGTTGTCCCCCCGGACGGGTCTTTTCTTTTCAGCGCGTTCTTGAGCGAAGTGGATGCCGGTTCGCGTGAAGAAAGCGCGTCAAAACAAGAATCTAGAGCGTCGGTTCAGATTCAATCGGAACCGAAGCTTTGGGCATCCGATCTTTTGAAGCTCCGCATTCGTTCAGCTTGCGGTTGAGGATCGCCGCAGCCGTCCGTTGCTCTCGCGCAAGGCGCCGCAACTCCGTTATGCTTGTGCGAAGCTTGACTCGAAAACGCGGCAAATTTCCGGAGGACTACGGTATTTGATGACCAATGCCGTGTCGCTGCTGGACAACTCAAATCTTTTCCACAAAATATTCATGTCGCGTCTAAATTGATTCGTGTGCGTTGCGTCCCCCGCGTCCGTATTTTTTCCTGACGGGCTGGTTCATGACACATCGCCAAGAGTTCGTTCGCGACGCAGTCGCTGGGCGCGCCATCGCGGCGCGCTGGTGCGCTCTCGCCGAACAGCGCCTGCAACATCTCTCCGAGATGTTCGAGACCGGCCGTTGGCGCCGGTATCATTCCGAGATCGAATTCCTCGAAAACATCCAGGAAGCCAAGCGTGCGGTCCAGACCTGGCGCGCGCTCGCAACCGGCGGGGACGTCGCCGAGGCGGCTGCAAGCGTGACGCCCGCATTCGGTTGGTCGCCGGCGACGATGCCTCGCACCGCACCACGCGAGCAGCAGGCGCAGATCGTCCAGCCCAAGGCCGTTCACATCGCGCCTGAGACCGCTGTGGCGGTCAGGCTCGATCAGCAGCCGGACGTGCTCGCGGAGATCACCGAGGCACCGATCGCGGCGGTGTTGCCATCCGTCGCGATGGCGCCGCCCACTGCACCTGTCGCGGTGGCTTCGTTTACCGCCCCCGCCGAGATGCCGCCGCTCAAGGCTCCCGCCGCGAGGGCGCCGCTAAGCGCGCCTGCCGTGAGATCACCCCTTGCGCCCGCCGTCATGACGCCGCTCACCGCGCCCGAAGTGAGGCCGCCGCTCGGGGTGCCTGCCGTGAAGCTGCCGAAGACGGCGCCTGCGGCGATGGCAGCGCTCCTGCCGCAGTTCGCCCCGCCCGTCGCCGAAATCGTCGCGGCCCCCGAGCGGGTCGTTGAATTCACCTTCAGCCTCGATGGCCTGGAAGCGAAGTACCCGCTGCTCAGGAACGCGTTCTAGGGATGTTCAAGAGGGCGGCCGAACTTCTCCAACCCCGTCATCCTGAGGCGTGAGCCTTGCGGTGCAGAGCACCGCAAGAGCGAGCCTCGAAGGATGCACGGCCCGTCAGCAGCCGCACACCTAGAGCGTTTCACGTTTTGACTGAAG
>NZ_AJQE01000231.1 GCF_000261685.1 Bradyrhizobium genomosp. I (2014)
CTCTGCGCCGCACCGCTTGCGCGCTGCGTCGCGTCCGGGACACCACATCACCCGTGCTAAACCGGTTTCCCCGTATATGGCATCGACGCCGTCAAGCCGCCGTCCACCGGGAAGGCCTGGCCGTTGACGTACGACGCTTCGTCGCTCGCCAGGAACAAGCCCATCGCGGCGAGTTCGTGCGGCTGGCCGGGGCGCTTGAGCGGGTTGAGCTGGCCGATCTTGTCCTGGGTGCCGCGCTCCTTGGCGCGGTCGAAAATCGGCTTGGTCATGCCTGTCTCGATCAGGCCGGGGCAGACCGCGTTGATGCGCACGCCGGTGCCGGTGAGCGAATAGGCGGTGGTCTGCACCAGGCTGATCACACCGGCCTTGCTCGCGGCATAGGGATGTCCGCTGGCGCCGGCCTTGAGGCCCGCGACGGAGGCGGTCAGCACGATCGCGCCGGACTGCTGCTTGACCATGTGCGGCATCGCGTGTTTCACCGCGAGAAACGGCCCGATCAGGTTGATGCGCAAGATCTCCTGCCAGTGCTCCACCGTCTGCTCGGGGATCGGAACGAGTCCGCCGGAGATGCCGGCATTGGCCCAGATCACGTCGAGCCGGCCATGCGTCTTCACCGCCTTGTCGATGACGGCGATGACGTCCGTTTCGGAGCCGGCATCCGCGATCATGGCTTCGGCGACACCGCCGGCTTTCTTGATCTCCTCGACCGTCTCCTTCACCGCCTCGGTGCGATCGACCGCGATCAGCTTTGCGCCTTCCCTGGTGAACAGCAGTGCAGCCGCGCGACCGATGCCGCTGCCCGCGCCGGTGATGATGACGGATTTGCCTTGCAGGCGGCCCATGCGTTTCTCCCTTTTGCTTGCGCACGGCGCTTGCCGCGCGACGGAATTTCAAACAAGATTTCAAACGGTAAAGTGTCTTGAGACACGTTCGCTACTCACGTACAGCGACATCAGACGGGATGGAAGGGTTTCGATGACAGGTGCAGACAAGCCCCATGTGGTCACGACACGGTGGTGGTGGGTCCGTCACGCGCCGGTGCGCAACGACGGCGGCAACATCTACGGGCAAAGCGATATCGCCTGCGACACCAGCGATACCTACGTGTTCAATGCTGTTGCCAAGGTGCTGCCACGCACGGCGGTCTGGTATTCGAGCAATCTGATGCGCACCCACCAGACCGCCGAGGCGATCTGGGCCGCGGGCTTCCCAAGGCCTGCATCGATGAAGTGGGAAGCGGATCTCGCCGAGCAAAATCTCGGCCGCTGGCAGGGCATGAACCGCGCCCAGTTCATCGCCAGCCGCCCCGTCGGCGCCAGCTGGTTCGCCGACATCAACGAGCCTGCGCCCGGCGGCGAAAGCTTCATGGACCTCTACAACCGCACGCGCCGCACCATCGAGCGGATCAACAAAGAGGCGGCAGGCCAGGACATCATCGCGGTCGCGCATGGCGGCACCATCAAGGCGGCGTTGGGCCTCGCGCTCGACAGGCAGCCTGAGCGGGGGCTGTCGTTCGACATCGACAATTGCTCGGTGACGCGGCTGGACCATTTTGCGAGCCCCGAGCGCACCGTCTGGCGGCTGCCGATGGTGAACCAGCAGCCTTGGATCGCGGATGCTGCGCACGCGGCGATGCACCAGCCGGCAGGACCGGAAGTCAAGAAGCTGGCCTGAGTTGGTCGTCATTCCGGGATGGTCCGAAGGACCAGACTATGGTGCGCAATTGCGCACCTGAGAATCTCGAGATTCCGGGTTCGATGCTCTGCATCGGCCCGGAATGACATAGAAACCAAGATCAATCTGGGAGAGACACATGACCTTGTTCGACATGAAGGGGAAAGTCGCCGTCATCACGGGATCGACGCGCGGCATCGGGCTTGCGATCGCCGAGCGCATGGCCGAGCACGGCGCCAAGGTGGTGATCTCCTCGCGCAAGGCCGACGTCTGCGAGCAGGTCGCCAAGGGCATTAACGACAAGTTCGGCAAGGGCACCGCGGTCGCGATCGCCGCCAACATCTCGTCAAAAGAGAACCTGCAGAACCTCGTCGACGAGAGCAACCGCGCCTTCGGCAGGATCGATGTGCTGGTCTGCAACGCCGCGTCGAACCCGTATTACGGACCGCTCGCCGGTATCTCCGACGATCAGTTCAGGAAGATTCTCGACAACAACATCGTCGCCAACAACTGGCTGATCTCGATGGTGGTGCCGCAGATGATCGAGCGCAAGGACGGCTCGATCATCATCGTGTCCTCGATCGGCGGCCTCAAGGGCTCGACCATCCTCGGCGCCTACGCGATCTCCAAGGCCGCCGACATGCAGCTCGCGCGGAATCTCGCCTGCGAATACGGCAAGCACAACATCCGCGTGAACTGCATCGCGCCCGGCCTGATCAAGACCGATTTCGCCAAGGCGTTGTGGGACAATCCGGAGAATTTGAAGGCCTCGACCTCGCGCTCGCCGCTGCTGCGCATCGGCATTCCCGACGAGATCGCCGGCGCCGCGGTGTTCCTGGGCTCGAAGGCCGGCGACTTCATGACCGGCCAGACCATGGTGATCGACGGCGGCGCGACGATCAGTTGAGGCGATAGAGCGTCATCCCGGGGCGCGCTTAGCGCGAACCCGGGATCTCGAGATTCCGGGTTCGGTCCTGCGGACCGCCCCGGAACGATCCTTCGGGTCACTCCACCGCCGCGTAAACCAGATCCCGCACCAGGGTCCGCGTGTAGTCGCGCTGTCCGGGGCCCTGGCTCATGAACACCGCGAACAGATCCTCCTTCGGGTCGATCCAGAAGAACGTGCCGGCAATGCCGCTCCAGAAATATTGGCCGACGCTGCCGGGGAAGGGCGCGATGCCGGCCTCCTTGCGCACGGCGAAGCCGAGGCCAAAGCCGTGGCCTGGCGAGAGCAGGGTGCCGTTGATCGCAACGCCTGGCCCGAGGTGATCGGACGCCATCAGCTCCAGCGTCTTGCGGCCGATGACCCTGTTGCCGTCGAGCGTGCCGCCATTGCGCAGCATCAGGCAGAAGCGGGCATAGTCCATCGTGGTCGAGACCAGGCCGCCGCCGCCGGACTCCATCAGTGGCTGCTCGAGCATGTTGAACAGTGCGACCTTGTCGCCGGTCCAGGGATCGGCCGCGAACGGCTCGGCGAGCCTGCCCGCATTGGCCTCGGATGTCGAGAAGCCGGTCTCGGCCATCTGCAGCGGCGCGAGCACGCGCTCGGTGAGGAAGGTGCCGAGCGTCTTGCCGCTGACGACCTCGATGATGCGGCCCAGAATGTCCGTGGAGCGGCTGTAATTGAACTCCGCACCGGGCTGGCAGACCAGCGGGAAGCTCGCCACCAGTGCGGCGTGCTCGGCATTGCTGATCTTGCGGCTGCGGACGCGCGACTCCTGGTAGAGCTTGTGCACGGGGCCGTCGCCCTGGTGCTCGTAGGTCAGACCCGAGGTGTGGCGAAGCAGGTCCTGCACGGTCATCGGCCGCGCCGGCGGCACCAGCTCCAGCTTGCCGTCCTTGACGATGCCGACCTTCTGGCTCGCAAATTCCGGGATGAATTTTGCGACGGCGTCGCTGAGCAGGAGCTGGCCATCCTCGACCAGCGCCATGATGCCGACCGAGACGATCGGCTTGGTCATCGAGAAGATGCGGAAGATCGAATCGCGCGCCATCGGTGCGGCGCCCGCCGGGCTTTGCTTTCCGAGCGCCTCGAACCAGCCGATCTGGCCGCGCCTGGCCACCAATACGGTGACGCCGGGAACGGTTCCCTTGTCGATCTCGCGCTTGAAGGCATCCGACATGGCCTGGAGCCGCGGACGCGACAGCCCGAGCGTCTCGGGGCGGGCTTCCGGCACGGGCGGGGTCTGGAGCGCGGTCGTGGCCTGTGGGGCGGCTGTGGCGGTCGCTGTAGGGGTCATGGGCACTCCCGGTTTGTTTTTCGTTGTCGCCAACGGACTGTGGCCCAGAAACCCCGGCACAAACAAGCGGAGCCGGCGCGGTTCACCCTTGCAAACCGGCCGTCCCCTGTGCTTGAAAGCGGCCCTGATCCGCGGTGACGCGGGTTCGTAGGAGTGTAGCTCAATTGGTAGAGCACCGGTCTCCAAAACCGGGGGTCGCAGGTTCGAGCCCTGCCACTCCTGCCAGTAAAATCAGACACTTGGATGAGATGCTGGCGGGATAGGGACAAGAACGTCCCACGTACGAATCGCCGATAGCCAGCCCAGACGCCCGACGTTCCACGCTGAGCGAGGCCGCGCGGCGTCGACTAGCGCGCGGGGGCGCGCTCCGCGTCGAGGGGAATCTGACTGAGATCGACATTCCGGATGGGAACGCGACGCAGCAGCGAGACGATGGTGCCGCCAAGCTCGAAATAGGTGCGCAGCCGCAGCGCGCGGGACGACCCCTTCAGCTCCGCATTCAGGCTCACGGGGACCTGGACGTGGGTGAGGCCGAGCTGGAGCAGCGAGATCAATGCGCAGATCTGATAGCCGTAGCCGTCGGCTTTGACCGCGATCTGGCGCAGCCATCTCACGGGGTAGACGATCATGCTGTGGTAGTCCGACAGCCAGAAGCCGAACAGGCAGTTCAGGATGAACCGCAGCGAATGCGACTGGAGGGAGCGGTTGACAGAGCGGTCCGACTGGTTGTCGCGATAGGTGATGACGATGTCGGCGGCGCCCGCCGCCTTGAACATGCGGGCAATACCCTCGTTTTGAAAGGCGTGATCGCCCGGAATGAGCGTGATGGAATCGAACTTCGCACGCGACAGGGCGTATTCGAAGCCGGCACCGACACCCCGCCGTTCGGGGTTGTGATGCACGACGATGCGCGGCTCGCCGGCCGCGAACTCGTCCATGATCGCGCCAGTGGCGTCGGTGCTGCCGTCGTCGATCAGGAAAATCTCGAAATCGTCGAGCAGCTCGCGGGCGAGCGGCAGCACGCCCTCAATGGTGTCGGCGATCTTCTCCTGCTCGTTCAGTGCAGGGATGACGATCGTAAGCCTTTTTGCCGCCTTGGAAGGTGTCATCGCAATGTCGCCGGTGCCGGCCACCCTGTACCACTGGAACTCCAGCGCAACTCTAGGTCATCTGAGCCGGGCGAACAACACGGCCCGGTACGAAACCGGCGATGTGTGTGTTCTGCGCAACTAGTCCGAAAAATCATACAGACCGGTATCGCCAATGGCGAAAAGGCGGCGGAGCCGCGTGATCCTGCCGGCCAATTTCCGGCCCGCCGCAGTGGGGGCAAAGGTCGGGCCGATGTGCTCGGCAAGGCCGGACTCGACCAGTATCTTGGTCCTGCCGAGGAACACATCCGGAATCCGATGCTCCACCACCTCCGCCAGGGACGATTCGCGCCCGGGCCGCTCGGTGACATCGAGCAGTATCTCAAGCGAAACTGATTTGTAGACGGCGCCGAAGGCAAAGACGTAGCTCATCACGCCGAAGCTGAAGACCGAGGCGGCGTTCCAATATTGGAATTGCGGGACCGTCATGGCGCCGAGGATTGTGCTGGCGACGTGCGAGAGGACGGCGGCGATCGCCAGGACGATCGTGGGCGACAACGGCCGCGCCGTGCGCCGCGCCATCCATTGCATGGCGGGCGCAACGACGATGAACGCGATGATCCCGATGGCTCCCCAGACAAACGACATCATGGCGCGTGTCCGAGTCCCGTGACGAAACGAATGAGTCTGACGACGCCGGCAACCATCGTGCCTTTGGCTGTCGCCACGAGCCTGCCGTCGCTTGAAGCAACCATTCCGGAGCCGAGCAGCAGTTTCAGCCGATTACGGGCGAACGTGCCGAGATTGCCGCCCCGCATGTAAGCGGTAGCCCATTCGTCCGACGTCATCGGACGGCCGGCCTGAACCAGCGACGTCAGCAAGGTCAGGGTAAAGCCCCAGGCGAGCAGGCTCCAGAATACGTAGGACAGCAGGATGCCCGTGGCCAGCAGGAGCGCGCCGGCGAGGACATCATCGAAATGCCGCTCGCCGGGAAGGAAAAGGCAAGCGAGCACAAACGATGCTGTTGCGAGGCCCACGCCGATCCGAAAGGTCCGGCCGGCGCCGCGTACGTTCGTGGCACGGGCCACGACGAACAACAACAATGGAAGCGCAACGCTGAGGCATATCGCGACGGCTTGCGCCGGGCCCGGTACGATATCCATGCTACAGACCGCGTTTCCAGTGCGCTTCGGCCAGCGCGATATCGACGGACGAGTCCTCGCCGGAGGCAGCCGGTGGTGTATGTCCGATCAGGTCCGAGACGAATGCTTCGGCTTGCCGGCGAAATGCCCAGCTTCGTCCGCGTGCCATTTGCGAGCGTTGACCATCCCGATCGAGGGTGACCAAGGCCTCCTCTTCGGCAAAGGGCGCCGGCAATTCGATTGTTACGGTGCCACGCTCGAATTCGACCGCCAGTCCCTCCCGCCATGGACCGGCGGCCTCGTTGGCGAACGCGAAGATGCAGGGAATGCCGGCGAAGTCGAGCGCCATGCTGGTTTCCGGCGCGGTTGCCGTCGGCATCGCCTGCAATGTGGGGGAACTGCCCAGCACATGGCGCGCGAGATTGATGATGTGGCTGAACACGTTCAAGAACGTATCATAGCGCGGCCGCATCGCCGCCGGCATCCAGTCGGGCCCATCCGGCCAAAGCTCGAGCCCCTCAGGACGGGTTTCCGTGGTCATGACGAAGCTGTCGACCGAGGCACCGGTGAGGCCACCGAGACACCATGCGCGAGCTCCGATGATGCGGCCGAGCGATCCGTCCGTCCGAAGGCGCGCCAGCAGCGACCGCGCACGCGCGACGCCGGCGTCATGACGCTTCATGTAGCCGACGCTGTAGATCAGGTCGTGCTTTCGGGCGGCCTCGACGAGGGTCGCTGCTTGAGCAGTTGTATATGCCATCGGCTTTTCCGAGAGCACATGGCGACCGCTGTTCAGCGCGTCGAGGACAATGGGACCGGTGGCGCGTCGCCTCGTCACCACGACGACGGCGGATACCGCATCGTCGTCGAGCAGTTCCCGGTGCGTACGATAGACGCGCGACACCGCGAACTTTGCGGCGGCGGCTGCGGCCAAATCGGGTCGCAGGTCGGCGACGGCAACCACCTGGCAGGCGGGATTGGAAATGAAATTGGCGAGGTGGCACATTTGGCCCACCATGCCGGTGCCGATGATGCCAATCCCCGGCGTCAATTTCTACACATCCTGTGGCGGCCCGAGGCGCTTGCGTATGACCAGGAAATGCGCCGGCTGCCCCCACATCCTGATGAAAGCTTCGTCCGACCGGGTGAGAGCGGCCAGGCCGTCGCTGTCCCGACGTCCGATCGCCTCGAATATCTGCAGGAAACTGTCGAGCGTCGCCTGGAACGCGGCGACGTCGGCATTGTCGTCAGCCAGGATGTCTGTGGTCCTGACAGCGCCGCGGAGCGCGTCCAGATCGGATATGATTCTCGCCAGGCCTTCGCCAAGCGGGTCGTCGATCAATCGGTCGATCTCGACGGCCAGCCGCTCGATCGTGGCACAGATCGTATCGACAGCCTCGATTGGTCCGACCAGATAGAGCTTCTGTCCGCCGAGAAAGCTGAGACGGCTGCGACGAAGATGCTGCTCCGCGCGGCGCAGCTTCTCATCATCAGACAATATCTTCTTGTGCCAGTAGACCGCCAGCGTGTCGTCATAAGAGGGCCAGGCCGCGTGGACGTCGAAACCGAGCGCATTCGCGGCGCTGCGCAGCGTCGCAGCGTCGAGAAAATAGCGGTAACGGACGAACGGATTTTCGAGGACATCCATCAACCAGGATTCGAAGCGGCGGGTATGGGGAATGCTGTTCCACTTCGTCTCGAACAGACGCTTTGCGCTTTCCTGTGGCGCGAGGCCCGTCAACGCCTTGGCGGCCGCATGGATCGCCTTGAGTGCGAGCTCGAAAAATCCGCCATAGCGTTCATAGTAGGAGACTACGGCGTAGCCGTCGGGATTGAGCAGGTCGTGAAAGATGCGCAGCCAGGTCTCGGTCGGCTGGACGGTATAGATGAAACCTTCCGCATCCACGAGATCGAAGCGGCGCTGACCGCGAAATCCCTCGACATCAGCCAGAACGAGTTCGCGAAGCCGGTCCGACAGCCCAAAGTGATCGAAGTAGGAGCGAATCTTCTCGTGCGCCTGCTGGTTGGGCTCCGCCAACGTCATCTTCGCGCCCCAACCGGCAAACACCATCGCGTTCTCGCCGGAGTCGGGGCCGAATTCGAGCACCTCGGCATCGCGAAACAACCGGGGCGGCAACAACAGCTTGTCCAGGAACAGCGCGCGCCGTTGGGCGGCATAAGCGTTCAGTTCTGCCGCGGACTTGAAGTTGCCGAACGTCGGCAGAATGCTCTGGCGCTGGTAGTATTGAAACAGCTTCGCGTCAGCCATTACGCCTAGCCTGCTGTTGCCGCCTCGAGCCGGTCCAGCTCACGCCAGATGTCGGATGGAGCAAAGACCGAAACGATATTCAGCGGACGCTTCAGCGCTTCGCGGAGGCGGGCGCTGACCTTGGCCTCGTTCTCCTGGTTGACCGCGAGCAGGCAGATGAGCGGCTCAGTGCGGTCCCGCAACTCCTCAGGCGACCGGATCGGAATACGGGTTCCCGGCAGGAAGAGGCCCTGACGCTCGGTCTGGTCGTCGACCGAGAGGTCGATCAGGTCTGCCAATTCGTGGGCATTGGTGAAGGTGCAGGCGCGGCAGCCGGCTCCGTAGATCGCGACCTGCGCGCCGCGTGCCCGAAACTTTGCGAGGGCGGGCCGAAGGCGCGCTCCATATTCGCGGGCGAGCTGCGCGAACTTCTCTCCGACCCCCGGGGACGGTGTCGGCGCGGCGACCTCGCCTTGCTTGCGGCGCGCAGCAACGGCGAGGGTGCCTCCGCTGAAATTGTATTTCTTCACCGAGACGGTTTCGAAGCCGTGGCGCGCCAGCAGGGCGAGCAAGGTGGCCTCCGTGAAGTAGCTGACATGCTCCTCCCAGAGCACCGAGAGATCTCCGACCGACGATCCCGGCGCGAAGTTCGGAACGTCGATGAACAGCAGGCCATCCTCTTTCAGCGCGAGCTTGACGCATTCGAAGAAGTTCTCGAAATCGACGATGTGTTCAAGCACCTGGCGCGCAATGACGAGATCGAACTTGCCGGCTTTTGCCACGGCGTCGCGGCACAGGGCGGGGCTGATCATGTCGGAATATACAGTGATGCCGCGCTCGCTGGCGATCTTGCCGGAGACCGGATTGGGCTCCACGCCGAACAGAACCTTCGCGCCGCGCTCGCGAAGCTTGTCCATGAACAGGCCGTCGTTGCAGCCGATCTCGAAAACCGAATGATGTGTCGTGAACTGCGCGATGGTGTCGAGCTCGTCGGGCTGATGCGGCTCTGGTTTCCAACTGCTGAAATTGTAGTTGAACTGGCGATAGAGAATATCGGGATCGATCGGCTCGACGATCTGCGGGAGGCCGCACGCACCGCAGGCCAGCACCTCGAATGGAAATCGTTCCTCGCGCTCATCCCTGCTGTGCAGCAGGCGATGCGCGATCGGCATCAGGCCCAGATCGATGACCGGTCGCAGGTCGTTGGCATGGCAAAGCCGGCAGTTCTTGCTCACGGGTTCAGACACGATGACTTTCGATGGAGTTGATGCGGCTGGTAACGAAGCATCTCAAGCCCCATGCCCCGATCGGACAGGCACACCAGCTGAAGGTGCCGGAAAAGCAGCAACTACCAGCCGGGCAGGCGTCTTGCAAGCGTCAAGAAGCCGTTGCGAAGGCGGCTTCGCCCCGACACGCATCGACCGAGCAAAGCGTTGCGAGTGGCGCGCTCAAGCAATTGTAATTCCTCGACAATCCATATATCAGGACGCAATGCCGCCGCAGCCCGGTCGTCAGGCCGCCGCAGCAGATTTCCGATAGGCAGCGATTTCTGTCGGTCGCGCATTGGCGCACCGCGATGCGATCGCTCGTGCAGATGGGCCCAAGTTGATTTCCCGTGGACCAGCGATGAACATTTGGTTTGACAAGCGAAGCGCCTGCCATGTCTTTCATCTGTCAAAACGGCCGCGCAGGGCTTCGCCCGCTCCTTCCCACCGCCCTGAGTAAGCAGACGCAGTCTCGACTTCCCCCACAGCACGAGATGGGTCATGTCACCCACGAGGTTTCCATGAAGCTAGGACAGCAGCACGACAACGAACTGAACGATCTGGTCGTGGCGATGGCTTTTGCCCTATTTTTCCTCGCGCTGCTCTCGTGGCCGATGTCCTTCTCCGATCCGCTGGGCGTCAGGTACTTCAACGGTATCGACAAATCGCTGGTGACGTCTCTCGAGCTGGAGCCGGATCGAATCAAGATCAAGTTCTTCGAAAAGTACCTGCTGACCGGGTGGATCGTGATCGGGCCTATCCTGGCCGCCGTCTGGTTCGGCTATTTCAGGCGGCAGTCCCGGCTGGGCATCAGCCTGGCTTGCATCGCCATCGCCATTCCGCTCCTGCACCTCGGCTACCAGCCGCTTCGCCAACATATCGCATGGCTGCCGCTGCTGCTTGCGACGATCGTCCTTGCGGTAGGGGTGCTGCATCCGCACTTCCTGCCAACGACGCAATCGTACCGAGCGCCACAACTGCTTGCGGATGAGAATTGGACGCTATGGACGACTCGACGCCTGCTGTTCCTGGTGGTGTTTGCCGCGATCCTGACGGTACTGATGTTCCCGCACTCCATCACCTCGATGGCGGCGCGCATCGGACCGGAGCAGCACATCGTGTCCTACATGATCGGACCGGCGCTCTATAGGTTCATTCCATCCTTGAGCCTCGGCGCCGACTACACGTCGCACTACTCGCTGCTGACGGGACCGCTGTTTTTCCATCTGCTCACGCCGTCGCTTCTGCATACGCTTGAGAACTACGTCTGGACGATCTGCACCGTGACGACGCTGTTCTACATCTCCGCGTTTCTGCTGATCTCCTGGCTCTTCCAGTCGGTCTTCTGGGGCGCCGCGGTTACGGTCACGGCATTCTTTCTCAACTTCCAGACCGAGGGCAATTCGTTGTTCGGTCCGTCGGCCTGGCCGATCCGGTTTCCGTTGTTGATGATCGCTGTCGGGCTTTTCATCCGGCTCTATAGAAAGCCCAATGCACTGTCGGCGTGTCTCCTCGGCGTCGTCATGGGGGCATCCCTCTGCATCATGTTCGAGACCGGAATCGCCATCACCGTTTCGGGGGCGATCTCCTTCTTCATCGTATTTGCCCGCACCCCCGGGCGGTTCAGGCTCGCGGGTATCGTCACGGTATCGGCGCTGATTGCGTTCTACGGAATCTCCGCGGCAGCCTATGGCAAGAATGCCTTCGGCTTCGCCTTTCATGCCGATCTTTTTGAACCGATCCTCCTGTATGGAAAGGCGATGTGGGGGCTCGAATTCATCAATTGGGGCCTGAACTGGGGATTGATCAGCAACCTGCTGGTTCCCGGCCTTGCGGTTGCGACGATCGCCGTTTTGTCGCGGTCGTTCATTCTGGGTACGGAGCGTCCCTCACCGGATCGCGCCGCCATCCTTTTCCTCGCGATCATCGGATGTTTCCTGACCTTCAAATGGGTGAACCGTTCGCTTCTCGCGGTCTGGCATCAGAATTCGTTGCCCCATCTGATCGTGGCGGCCTGGTGGCTCCGGCAGTTCATCGAGAGATATGTGGTTCCTCACTGGGGAAGCGCAGGGCGACGCGCCGCATGCTCCGCTGCATTCGCATTGACGGCGATTTACGTCTGCTTCGTCTTTGATCCGAAACAGCCGACGATTCCGCACGGCATGCAGTCGTATCTGCGCTACCCCAGCATCGCGCTGAATATGGTGGATCCCTTTCCACTCACGCAATGGAAGGGCGATGAGTACTACGCGCCCCAGCAGGATCTCGACCTGATCAAGAAACATGTCGGTCCGGATGAGCGTGCTGCGCTCATCTCGCGAATCGACTGGGTGTTCTTGCTGGAGGCGGAACGGGCTCCCAAATATTACTTCGTCCCGTCAATCTCGGTCTTTGACCTGCATCACCTCGATATGAGCCTGGCCAATGCGGACAAGCTGTTCATCGATCGCCGCTCCACGTTGGGTTACGCTTGGGCCGAGGCAAAGATCAAGGATGTTCTCAGCAAGCAGTATCGCCTCGCGGAGAGCGGAAAAGACCTTGACCTCTATTTGAAGAAATAACGCGGGGAGATCCGCTTGGGCTGCGGCTGGCGCGAAGGCGCTAGTCGCAGCCCGGAGCGGGCATCGCCAGCAACCAGAGCAGAGGCCGTACCCCAGCCCGGCCACAGGGAGGACGGTACTCGCTCCGCGGCAGCGGCACCTGCCGACCGTCCGCGGTCCGGGTCAGTTGGCCGCGGCCTCCTGTTGAGGACGAAGCGGTGCTGCGCTCCGACGCCAGCAGTTCGAGCAGGCCGATTTCGTCAAGCGGCGGGATGCCCGGTGTGGCCTGGTACTGCCACGTTTCACGTCGCGCCGGGCAGTGCTGGCTGTCGTCGATGTAAGACACCGGGCAGCGGCCCGCCGGCACAAAAGCTGGATTGGTGAAATCGCCGCAGTTGTCGGTATAGGCAAACGACGGCTGGCGCTGCCCATCTCGCAGGATCATCTGCGCAGCGTTCATATCGGCCGCGCCGAGACAGCGTTGTCTGAAGAGCAGGGTCCAGCTGGCCGGGATGATCTTGATCTCGACAACCTTCGGCTCGGGGTCGGCAAGGAGCGCCGCCCGCACCTGGCGCGTCAGATCCGTGGTGACGAGACCGTCATACAGCAGCCATTTTGAATCATGGGCCATTGATAGCGCGAACACGGTGATGACGGACCCCGCGACCGCTGCCCTGAGCCGCGCGCTCGGAACCAGCTGAATCGCCGTCGCCAACAGCAGCAGGACGCCGAACTGCGATGGAAACAACAGCCTCGACTCGCCCCGCGTCACATCCCCGTAGATGCCGACCAGCGCATAGGGAACGGCGCCGAGCACCGTGATTGTGGCCCCCAGCAGGAGCAGCAGAACGGATCTGGTAGAGGTGAGAGGCCATTTGCTCCGCGACAGGCGCTCGCCAAAGAGGGCGCAAACGGCGATCACCGTCAGAATGAGCGCAGCAAAGATTCCGCGACCGAACATCGCTGCGGCGTAGTCGAAGGCGAAGGCCAGAGCGCGGGGAAATGCGCGCAGATGCGTGAGGAACGCGGCGGCGATGACATTGACGTCGTGTACCGGCGCATATTGCTCGGCGTAGTGGCCGCTTTTTCCCATGATCGTCACTCGCAACACGACAACCGCTACGATCATCAGCCAGAATGGGACGAGCCGCGCGAGCCATGCCGTCCACCGTTCGCCCGCACGCCAGGCGATCAGCAAACGTAACGGCTCAAGTGCGATCAAGGTCTCCAGCGAGAGCGAGAAGAACAGGCACAGCGGCGCGATCCATCGGAGCGCCCGCGATCGCGCTTCCATGAGTACGAGCGACAGGAGATAGAAGACCAGAAAGAAATCGTAGATCGCGTTGAAGGTCAGCCGGATGACGTAGAACGGAGTCAGCAGGAAGAGTGCGGCGGTCAGCGCCGCGACGGGACGGGTATAGGCGGACAGTCCCAAGGCCCGATAGAGCAGCAGGCCGCTCAGCAAATGGCACGTCAGCCCGGTGATGCGTGCGACGAGGCTCGGCGTATCCGAACCAAGTGCTACGAAAAGCTCCATCGGGATCGCATAGCCGCCGTGGGCGGCCTGCCACATCAGTCGGGCGACGCTCGCCGCGCCTTCAGTCCAGTAGATGTAGTAAACTGTCCAGTCGTCGCCGAATATCTGCCGCGCAAACAGCGCCGGGGCGCTTGCAACAAGGGCGAGAGTCCCGGCCGCCCAAAGGTAGACGGCGTCCGATGGCGCACGTTCGTTCTGGATGTTCATCGCGACTGTCTACGCCAGGGGCGATCTGCCTTGATATGCGGCCGCAAGAGCCTCGACCTTGGCCATGTAGCCCCGGACCGCCGCTGCGTCGCTGCCGTCCGGCGCCCAGTCGGGGAATGCCGTGCGGGAGGGATCGAACGGGCCGGAGGTTGTTTCATGAAACACCAGCCATTCCGACGTGATCAGGATCGAGTGAAATACTTCCTCGGGCATCCGGTAGTAGCACAGCTTGCCCTGGCCGTAGGGCGCCATGTCGAGCACATCTCGAATTCGGCCGTCGTCCTCGAAGATGATGATCCGCGCAGTGCCCTCGATCAGATGAAAGGACTCCGGCTTGCCGAAATGCTTGTGCGGCCGCACATAGGCTTCGCGGTGATGCACGATCAGCATCTCATGCAGGCCGGACGACGGGTCGGGGTGCGTGCAAAGCCGGCTGCGCAGGCGCGGATTTTGAGCGGCGATGCGCTTCAGTTCCGCGATGGTGGCGTCGTCCGCCGTGACGATGGCATCGTCCGAATAGAACACTTCCGGATTCTGCGCGCGCAGCGATGTTCGCCGATGCCGGCTGGCCGCGTCATTCGAAGAAGATGAAACCATGGTCGCCCGTGTAGCCGCATTTGTCGTAGATCCACGCCCACGTCTTGGGCGCGTGGAAGCTCAGGCAGGTGAGCTGCCAGTAGAGGAGGTTCGCCTTCTCGCGCTCGTTCCGGAACGATTCCACCATGATGTATTTCGAGGCGCCACGTCCGACCCGCTCGATTTCCGATACGGCGCGGAACACCTCCTCAAGCGGAAGATTGTGCAGCACGCCGAGTGAGACCACAAGGTCGTAGCTGTGGTCGGGGTAGGGGAGCTCGACGGCATTGCCGACCTTCAAGTGCGGCCGCACTTCCTCCTTGGCGTTGGCGATGCCGTAGTCGGAGATGTCGATGCCGGCGATCTTGAGGTCGGGGACGAGCTGGGTGAACTCGTAGAGCAGGTAGCCCTTGCCGCAGCCGACGTCGAGCACGCTCATGCCGGGCTTGATGCCGTAGCGATCGATCAGAGTCTGGGCCAGCGGGCGCCACCGTCCGTCGTAGCGATAGCCGCCGTAGCCGTAGCGCCGGTCGCCGTCCCAGTAGTCGCGTCCCCATTGCCGCGCGACGGTGGCGGATTCCGCCTTGTCATGCTCGACCACGCGCTGGACGTAGTTCCGCCTGGTCGATGCGTGCATCGGCTGGAGCAGGTTGATCTCGGTCATGGGGGCCAACCCGTCCGCGGCATCGTCACAGGATGGTCGCGAACTTATTGACGAGCAGGATGTCCTCGACGGCCTGAATGTCCTTCTGCGACGACAGCGTGATCTCTTCGACCGCTGCGTGGAGGTCGCAGCCCTCGCGCAGCACGCGGTCGTAGATCTGCCGCCGGCGTGCCTCGTCGGGCGGCAGCATGAAGATGCTGTAGAGGATCAGGCCACGCAGCCGCGGCAGCTCGTCCAGGATGTCCTCGAGCACCATGTAGCTGCCGGGCATGGTGTGCTCGGCGGCGCTGAGGAGATATTGCAGGTTCTTCCGCCGCGCGTAGTCGCGGATCACGATGTTCTGGACGTGCTGCGGGGTGCGGCTGCCGTTCAGCGGCCGGGCGCCGATATAGCCGCGATGGCCGGCTCGCTCAGCCATGGAAGCCTCCCGGCAGCTTGTATTGCATCCCGACCCGCGTTGCCGGGCGCAGCAGGATCGGCTCGAAAAATTCGCCGAAACGCTTGTCCGCGTAGGGCGACATGATGCTCTTGAAGCGGCAGTTCATGCTCCAGCGTGTGCCGGCTTCCTCGTTGACGCGATTGCCGTGCATCAGGGTCTGGTTGAACAGCATCACGTGGCCGTAGGGGATCTCGATGAAGGTCGCGTGCGGCTTGATCGTCTTGTACAGCTCCTCGGCGCTGCGCAAGGTCGCCATCCGGTCCTGCATGTCGCCGTTCAGGGACGGCGGCAGCAGATACATCGATTTGGTACGGTGCACGTCGACCAGGGGCACCCAGACCACGACCTCGAACGGCGAGTCGCCCGACCAGACGTCGGAATGGGTGGCGAGCAGCGACGAGCTGTCGCCGGGAAGCTGGATGCTCAGATTGACGCGGCGCTGCATGCAGAGCTCGTTGCCGACGATGGTCTCGATGGTCGAGCGCGCCAGACGGAAATAAGTCGGCCGGAACCACGGCTCGGCGTTGAGGCCGTTGAAGACGTGCAGCCGCAGGCCGTTGAGATCATCGACGCTCACCCGCGTATGGATGGTGTCGAGCATCGCGTAGGGGTCGTTGCTGTGCGGCAGCTTCAGATAGTTCGCCGCGAGCTCGGCGGCACGACGCTGGATCCGATCGAGCCCGGCGCGATCGTCGGCCGGCGTGGTGACGAAGCCATCGTCGATGAAGCGCTGCGCCAGCGCCTGCTCGTCGGCGTGCAGGAAGTCCGTGTCCGTCATGCAAAATACTCCCGGGCGGTCGCGCAGATATAGCCGATATCGGCGGCCGACAGGAACTGGTTGATGGGGAGGGTGAGGATCTGGTCCGCCTGCCGCTCGGTCACGGGAAACGCGCCGCGGCCATGCCCCAGATGCGCCGCCGCCGGCTGCAGGTGGATCGGGACCGGATAGTGGATCGCGGTCTCGATGCCCTTGTCGGCAAGATATTTCTGGAAATCGTTGCGACGGTCGGTCTGCACCACGAAGGTGTGGAAGGTGTTGAACTCGATGTTGCGGCAGGGCGGAATGAACAGCGGCAGGCCCGCGAGCTCGGCGCGGTATTGCGCGGCGTTGCGCCGCCGGCGCTCGATCACCGAGGGCAGGTGACGCAGGCGAATGCGCAGCACCTCGGCCTGAAGCGTGTCGAGCCGCGAGACGATACCCCATTCCTGGACGTCGCTGCGGTTGATCAGGCCGTGATTGCGCAGCCGGCGGATTCTCGCGGCGAGTTCGGCGTCGGCGGTGACGAGGAAGCCGGCATCGCCCGCGGCATTGAGATTCTTCAAGGGGTGGGCGGAGAAGCAGCCGAACGTGCCGATGGTGCCGCTCATCCGGCCGTCATAGGTCGAGCCGACGGCTTGCGCGCTGTCCTCGATCACGGCGAGCGCGTGCTTGCCCGCGATCGCCATCAGCGGGGTCATGTCGGCCATGCGCCCGGTCAGGTGCACCGGCATGATCGCCCTGGTCCGTGGGGTGACGGCGGCCTCGACCGCGGCCGGATCGATGTTCTGGTCCGGCAGCACGTCCGCAAAGACGGGCGTGGCGCCGACCGCGATGATCGCGGCGGTCGATGCCACGAACGAATTCGGCGGAGTGATCACCTCGTCGCCGGGGCCGATGTCGAGCGCCCGCATGGCGAGGATCAGCGCGTCGGTGCCGGAATTCAGCGTCACGACATGAGCCGAGCCGAGATAGGCCGACAATTCCTCCTCGAGCTTTCCGACCGCCGACCCGCCGATGAAGTCGCCGCGCCGGAATACACCCTCGACCGCCTGCATGATCTCGGCGCGTTCTTCCTCGAATTGCGCGGGAAGATTGACGTAACCGATGCGCCGGCGGCCGGTGTCAGCGTCCATGGCAGAACTTCCGAACGGTTTCGATGACGCGGTCCTGCTGCGCGCGCGTCAGGTGCTGGTCGACGGGGAAGCTGATGACTTCCCTGGCGTGGCGGTCGGTGACCGGGAAGGTGCCGGGCGCGTAGCCGAGATGCTTGAGGCCTTCCTGCTGATACAGCGGGATCGGATAGTGGATCTTGGCCTCGATGCCGTTGTCCAGACAGTATTTGTAGAGCTCGTCGCGGCGCTCGGCGAACACCATGTAGAGATGGTAGACGTGCTTCACGTTGGGCCGGCGCGGCGGGATGCGCAGGCCGGGCAGGCCGGCGAGGCCCGCGTCGTAGTAGGCCGCGTTCTCGATCCGGCGCCGCGTGATCTCGCTGGTCTGGCCGATCAGCCAGTTGCCGACGACTGCCTGAAGGGAATCGAGCCGCGAATTACAGCCGAGGATCGCGATCTCGTCGCGGTTCTTCATGCCGTGGTTGCGGATCAGGCGAAGCTTCTCGTTCATGCCGTCGTCATTGGTGACGACGACGCCGGCATCGCCCCAGACGTTGAGGTTCTTGAGCGGATGCAGGGAGAAGCCGGCCGCGATGCCATGAGTGCCGGAGCGTTTTCCCGCGAATTCCGACAGGATGCCCTGGCAGGCATCCTCGACGACGGGCAGGTTGTGGCGCTGCGCGATCGGCATCAGCTTGCCCATGTCGGTGACCTCGCCGGTCAACTGGACCGGCATGATCGCCTTGGTCTTGCTGGTGATCGCTGCCTCGACCTTGTCGACGTTCATGCAGAAGGAATCGTCGCAATCGACCAGCACGGGCGTCGCGCCGGTTTCGGCGATCGCGCCGACGGTGGCGATGAAGGTGTTGGCGGCGGTGATGACCTCGTCGCCATGGCCGATGCCGAGCGCCTTGAGCGGCAGCTTGAGCGCGTCGGTGCCTGATCCGACGCCGATGGCGTGACGCACGCCGATCAGCTCGGCAAAGCGCTTCTCGAATTCGGCGACGGGCTTGCCAAGGGTGAAGTCACCGGTCGCAACCAGCCGGCCGATCTCGGCCAGGATCGGAGCGGGGTCGGCGAATTGCTCGAGCAGATAGGAATAGCGAACGTCGTACATGTGACCCGTCAGGTGGAATGAAGTTGAGGGGAGGCGGTATGCGACGCCGCGAGCGCATGCTCGATCGAGGTCGCAATGGAGCCCGCAGAAAGTCCGTGCTTCTTCAGCAGCGAGTCCTGCGAGCCGTAATTGTGCATGAAGCGGTCCGGCAGCGACAGACGCAGCATCGCCGGCAGGCCCGAACCGAGCTTGTCGATCAGCGTCTCCGCGACCGCGCTGCCGAGACCGCCGGAGGGCACATGCTCCTCCAGCGTGGCCACGAGCTTGACGCCGCGGATCGCCTGCAGCAGCGCAGCGGTGTCGAGCGGCTTCACCGTATGCATGTGCAGGATTCCGGCGCGGACGCCCTGCGCGGCCAAGAGGTCGGCCGCGGCGATAGCGCGCTGAAGCATGATGCCGGTGGTCACCATGAGAACGTCGCCCGGCGGCCGCATCAGGATGGCCTTGCCGATCTCGAAGCCGTGCTCGGCCTTGGAGACGATGGCGTCGCCACCCTTTCCGAGCCGGATGTAGATCGGACCCTCCCAGTCCAGCGTCTGCTCCATCATGCGCGCCGCCTCGTCGGCGTCGCACGGGCAGATCACCGTCATGTTCGGCAGCGCCCGCATGATGGCGATATCCTCGATCGCCTGGTGGGTGGGGCCGAGCGGTGCGTAGACGAGCCCGCCGCCGTTGGCGATCAGCCGCACCGGCAGATTGTGCAGGCAGAGGTCGACGGCCACCTGTTCGTAGCAGCGCCGGGTGAGGAACGTCGCGATGGTGTTGACGTAGGGCACGAAGCCCTCCATCGCGAGACCGGCCGACATGCCGATGATGTGCGCCTCCGAGATGCCCTCGATCAGATGGCGCTTGGGAAACTCCTTGCTCATCGCGCGCAAGGTGCCGGCGCCAGGATCGGAGCCGATGTAAAGCACTCGCTCGTCGCGCGCGGCGAGCTTGTGGACCATGTTCATCGCGGTGTTGCGCATGGGAAGCCGATCAAAAATCGCCGACGGCGACGCGAATGGCGTCGAGCTCGCTGTCGGTCAGCTTGTTCTTGTGATGCCAGTCGGCGTTCGATTCCGCGGCCGGAAGACCCTTGCCCTTGACGGTATGGCAGATGATCGCGGTGGGTTTGCCCGGAACGGCCGGGACCTGCTTCAGGACGGTGCGCAGGGCGCCGACGTCGTGGCCATTGAGCTCCTGCACGGCAAAGCCGAAGCTGCGCCATTTGTCCGCAAGCGGCTCCAGCGGCAGGACGTAGTCGGTGGGCCCGTAGCTCTGGAGCTTGTTGTAGTCGATCATCGCGACCAGATTGTCGAGCCCGTGCTTGGCCGCGCCCATGGCGGCTTCCCACACCGATCCCTCGTTGATCTCGCCATCGCCGAGCAGCACGAAGGTCCGGTAGCTGCGCTCGCGCATCCGCGCGGCGAGCGCGAGGCCGACACCGATCGACAGGCCATGGCCGAGCGCGCCGGTCGATGCCTCGACCCCCGGCACCATGCCATATTCGGGATGTCCGCCCAGAATGCTGTCGGGCCCGCAAAAGCCTTCCAGCTCCGACAGTGGGAAGAAGCCGCGATCGGCCAGGAGCGCATAGAGCGCCAGACAACCGTGTCCCTTGCTGAGGATCGCGCGGTCGCGCTCCGGATCGCGCGGGTTGTTCGGATCGATCCGCAACACGTCGTCGTAGAGCACGCGGACCATCTCGATCAGCGACAGGGCCGGACCGACATGTCCGCGTCCGGCAGAGCGGACAGAACCGAGGACCAGGCGGCGTAAATAGAGGCTGCGCTCGTCCAGCGTGCAGGTGAGAGCGGCTTCAGCGTGGGGTGAGATCTGGATCACGTTGGCAAATCGTTTGATGGAGCCGGCGGGCTTTGTCGAGCTGGCCGGCAAGGCGGACCGTCAGATCGCCACCTTGCGCAGCCAGGGCGCGCCGGGAGCGGCTTTCCGGCAAATAGGCATTCAGGACAATCAGGCACCAAATCGCCCCGAACACAGGATACAGTACGTCACGGCGGATCGCAAACGCGTCATCCCCAGCTTCGAAGGCGCGCGAGAGCCGTTCGATCAATCGGTCCGCGCCGGCCGCCGGCAGATCGCTGCCGGGGTGGATCGCAGTGTCGGACACGAGCTTGACCGGATCGTCCCAGCCGAAATATTCGAAGTCGATGAAACGCAGTCTGCCGTCGGCGGTGCGCAGCGCGTTGTGCAGCCCGAAATCCGACGGGCTCAATGCGCGATGGGCAGGTGCAAGGTCCGCTGCCGGATCCAGGCCCAGTTCCGCATAGCGTCGACGGAGTTGCCGGATCGCGATGGCGGTGCTGGGAACCAGGCTGCCGTCCATGAAGGCGCGCAGGTCCGGGTGATCCTGCGATGCGCGCCGTAGTCCGTCGAGACGTTGCTCGTATTGGGCGATGGCTTCCTCGGGCGAAAAGATGCTGGCTGACGCGTTCCGCAAATTCTGCGCGCCCTCCGCGTTGCGCAGCTCTTGCAGCTCGATCAGGAAATCGGCCAGCTGGTCGGCATCGTCGCGCTGGGGATGCAGGACCGCCGCATCACCGTCGAACCACTGATACAGCGCGCAGAATGCAGCAGGATCTTTCGCCACGGGCCGCGGCGTCGAATTGATGCCGTGGCGCGACAGAAACGAGAGCGCGTCATATTCCTGTCCGAGGCGATCACGTCCGTCGGACGGATAGCGCTTGAGGGCGAGGGGCGGTCCCTTCGCCATCTCCAGCCGAAACACCCGGTTGTTGCCGCCGGACCGCGCCGGCTGGGCGGCCGCAACCTGCGCCCCGGAGAGGCGGCTGCC
>NZ_AJQE01000232.1 GCF_000261685.1 Bradyrhizobium genomosp. I (2014)
GCGCGCTGATGTCCGGCTCGCTCATCTCGCGAAAACTCCGCGGTGAATATCGGCCCAGGTCGCAATCGGCTCGCAATGCTCGGGATGGGGAGGCCGCGACTGCGTGAACAGGATCGATCGCGTCGTCTTCGGAAAGTGCGGCTGCTCGAAGACATCGACGAGATCGTCAATGAATATATCGAGCTGCAGGCTCGCGAGGCGATCGACCTTGGCCGCCAGCGTGTCCTCGAAATAGATATCGCCCGCGGCCAGCGCCGCGCCGGCGGCGTCGATGAGACCCGCGCCCCTCAACCAGCCGCGCGCGGCCTCGCGCAAGTCGACGCGGTCGGGATCCTGATGGCCGAACTGCGTCTTGTGGCTGACGATAAAGACGCTCGCGCCTGCGTTGCGACACGTTGCGAGGAACTCGCGGACTCCGGGATAGATCTCGGCGCCGCCAATGCCCTTGCCGTAGACGAAGCCCTGCAGCCCTTGCCAGGCAAGCTCGCCGCCCGCGCGGGACCGCAGATAGTCCCGCACCTCGGTCTTCAGCCCGTCCCAGCCCTCCGGCACCAGCCCGCGCTGGCGCGCGACGGCGGCAAAGACCTTGTCGTAGCAGATGATCGTATTGTCGAAATCGATGCCGACCCGCACGCCGCTCACTTCAGGCTGATGTTCTGCATCATCTTGATGTTGAAATACCTGGGATCGTTGAGAGAGTTCGGCAGGCGTCCGGTCTTGAAGGCATCCACGAGTCCGGACACCGCCTGTTCGATCGTGTGCGTCGGCGCAAATCCGAGCTCGCGGCGGATCTTCTCCGAGGAGACGTGGTAGGAGCGCAGGTCGTCGGTCGGCTCGACGGCCACGTCGACATTGTCTCCGACCACCGATTTGACGATGTCGGCGATCTTCATCAGCGAGTGGTTCTCGTAGCCGATGTTGTAGGTCTTGCCGTCGATCTTCGCGTCATCCTGCTGCAGCAGGAACAGATAGGCCGCGGACATGTCCTCGATGTGCAGATTTGGCCGTTTCTGCGTTCCGCCGAACACGCGGATGCGGCCGGTGTTGACCGCCAGATTGGTCAGGATGTTGACGACGACGTCGAGACGCTGCCGCGGAGCATAGCCGCAGACGGTGGCGGGACGAACCGTGCAGGTGACGAAGCCGGATGCGGCCTCGTCGGCGAGGTCGGTCTCGCACATCGCCTTGAACTTCGAGTAGTCCGTGAGCGGATCGCAGGACAGCTCCTCGGTCACCTCGGCCTCGTCCTTGATGCCATAGACGCTCGAGGACGACGCATAGATGAAGCGCTTGATGCCGGCCTTCTTCGCCGCGCGCACCATCGGACGGAAGCAGTCGTAGTTGATGGACTTGCCGAGCCCCGGATCCAGTTCGAACGAGGGGTCGTTGGAGATGCAGGCGAGGTGGATCACCGCATCGTTGCCGCGCAGGGCCTCGTTGATCGCGGCCTCATCGCGGATGTCGCCCTTGATCAGGCGCAGGTTCGGATTGTCGCGAACGGCGTTGAAGACGTCCTCGCCATACATGAAGAGGTCGAGCACGGTGACCTTGTGGCCCGCCGCCAGCAACTGGGGAACCAGCACGCTGCCGACATAGCCGGCGCCACCGGTGACCATCACATTCCATTTCTGACCAATCACAGCCGTTCTCCAGATTTTCCCATTCGCGTCACTTCAACAACGCGGTGACAAATTTGACCAGCGGCGCCTTCTCGACCGAGCTGCGGTGGCCGACGATGCCCACCTTGATCGCGCCTGCCGCGTTGCCGATGAAGGCGACGTCCTCGATATTGCCCCCGGCTGCGACCAGCGGCGCCGTAATCGTCAGGAAGGCATCGCCGGCGCCGACCGTATCGACGACCGTCTTGGTGAAGGCGGGAACGCGCGCGACGCCGGTCTTCGACGAGAAGGGGTAGCAGCCGAACGAGCCGTGCGTGATGATCATGTTGTCGCAATCGATCTTGCCGTGCAGGCGGTCCTGGATCACCGACGCGATGTCGTTGAACTTGTCGGTGGCCGCCAGGCGCGCTTCCGGCGCGTCGATGCAGACGTAGTCGGCGCGCGGATACTTCGTGATCAGGTTGTAGCCGTGGTTTCCGCTGTTGCTCTGGGCGTTGACCGCCAGAAACCTGGAGTTCGCGATCAGCGTGCCGATCGTGCTGGATGCGATCATGCCGTGACCGAAATCGGTGACGATGACGACGTCAGCGCCGCGCACCCGCTCGGCGGTGACACGGTCGATCTCCTTGCGCTCGGCCTCGTCGAGCGGCGTGTCGTCCATGGTGTAGACTTCGAACAGCTTGTGCAGATAGCCCATCTCGACGTAGCGCAATTTGCGGGTGGTCGGGCGGCCCTGAACGCGGATCGGCGTGAGCGTGACATTCGGGCGGACATGCGCGCGAATGAATTCTTCGGGGTAGTCGTTGCCGCCCAGCGTCGTGACGATCTCCACCGACTTGCAGAAGCTCGCCACGTGATTGGCCGCGGCAATGACGCCGCCGGCAAATTGCTCGCCATTCTTGAACAGGGTGGCGACAATGTTCTCCTTCGAAGCCTTTCCGAGCGCCGTGACGTACTGGTATTCGTCGATGATGGTATCCCCGACCAGCACGACGTGCATGTCCTGGATCTTGTCGATCAGCTTCAGCAGGCGTTCGGCGCCACCGCCTTCGCGCACCTTCTGGAGGTAATCGCGCAGAGGGGGATCGTAGATGTCGAAGTACCGGTTCATCAGCGACGACGAGCTGAAGGTCACGTCGCGCGTGAAGACGATGCGGCCGCCATGGCGTTCGACGGCCTCCCGCTCGACGGCGATCTTGCCGGTGACGTCATCGTCGGGATTTTCGTAGTCGGAGCCCTTCACGTAGATGTCGGGGCGCACGGTATCGAGGATCGTCTCGGCGCTCGATGTCCGGTTGATGCCGACCCAGTCGACGGTGCCGAGCGCGGCCAGCATCTCGGCGCGCATGTTCTCCGGAAAGATCGGCCGCCCCGGGCCCTTGTTGACGAAGCGGTCGGCCGTGACGGTCACGATGACCACGTCGGCCTCGTTGCGCGCCGCCAGGATGTGCCGGACGTGGCCGAGATGCACGAGGTCGAACACGCCGTGGCAGAGCGCAACGGTCCGGCCCTCGGCCTGCGCGGCCCGCGCGATCTCGCCCAGCTCCTCGATCGTCTTGATCTTCTGGTGCGGTGCCGGATGGACGGTCGGCTTTTCAGTCGGAGCATTACCCATGTTAATTATCCAAAGCGCGGGTCGGTCTGGCCGGCCCGGAAATGATCGGTTGGCGGCACGGACGCTGAGGTCGGACGAGTCTGCTCAACGGCCCGCCTTCTGCGGCGTGCCTGACGCCGTCTCGTCGCCGTCACCGAGATATTTGAACCAGTCCTTGGTGGCATCGGCGATCTTGTCCACAGTCCACAGGGGCGCGTCCCTGTACTGGTCCATCGACTTCAGCATCGTCGCGACGCCGTCCTCGAACTTCACCTTCGGCGTCCATTTCAGCACCCGCTTGATCTTGGTGATGTCTGCGTATGTGCAGTCGGGCTCGCCCGGACGCTTGGGAATATGAACCTTGTCGCCGCCGAGAAGCTGGACCAGCCGGTTGACGCTGTAGGTGTTGTCCGAGCCGACGTTGAATATCTCGTGCGAGACATCGGAGCGCGCGGCGGTCACGAAGGCATCGGCGACATCGCTGACGAAGGTGAAGTCGCGGGTCTGCTCGCCATCGCCGACCACCGTGAAGGGCTTGCCCGCGAGCTTCTGCGCCATGAACACGCCGAACACGGCACCGTAGGTGCCCGTGGTGCGATGGCGCGGCCCGTACACGTTGAACAGGCGCAGTGCCACCGCAGGCAGCTTGTAGACTTGGCACCAGTGCATGACGCACTGCTCGCCGATATTCTTCGTGAGCGCGTAGGGATACATCGGCCGGATCTCGGCGCTCTCCGGCGTCGGGTAGACGTCGGGAATACCGTAGCAGGACGACGACGCCGCATAGACGAAGCGGCTGACTCCCGCGTGCCGCGCAGCCTCGAGAACGTTGACCGTGCCGTCGACGTTGGCGCGGTGATACGGGATCGGGGACTCGATCGAGGGAACGATGTCGGCCAGCGCCGCGAGATGGAAGACCCAGTCGACACCGTGGAAATACGGTGCAATCGAGTTCGGCTCGGTGACGTCGGCCCGCACGATCTTAAGCCGATCCGATTTGGCGCGCGAGGCGAGATTTTCGGGACGTCCGATGACGAAATTGTCGAGCGCGATCACCTCGTGGCCGTCATCGAGGAGGCGATCGACGAGGTGACTGCCGATGAAACCGGCGCCGCCAGTAACGATGCACTTCATAGGGAACATCCGTAGTGCGAATGCCCTGCGGGCGTCGCCAATGTTGAGTGAAACCCGAAAGGCCGACTACCAGTCGCTCGCCACTTTTGCAAGCATTATACCTTTGCAATCGGTGGTAATAGCCGGTATCAGGGCCACATGTTGCAGTCGAGCCGCCAGCCCATGCCTGCCGAGTCCGTCGATCCCGATCACAAGGTTTTCCTGTCAGATTACATGGGGCGCCTGCATCGCGCGACGGCGGTCGACGATGCTATTTTTGCCAGGATCTCCGCCACTCGCGCGGCTTGGTTGCGCACGCGCGAGCAGGGTGGTCGCGTCATCTTCATCGGCAATGGCGGTTCGGCCGGCATCGCCTCGCATCTGGCGATCGATCTTGCGAAGAACGCGTCCGTGCCTGCGCTCTGCTTCAGCGATGCGAGCATGATGTCGTGCCTTGCCAACGATTATGGATTCGAGGACTGGATCGCGCATGCGGTGCGGCTGAGCGCCCGCGCCGGCGACTGCCTCGTCGCGATCAGCTCGTCCGGACGCTCGAAGAACATCCTCAATGCGGTTGCGCAGGCGCGGACGATGAAGCTCGACGTGATCACGCTGTCGGGCATGAACGCGGACAATCCCCTGCGCAATCTCGGCGACGTCAATTTCTGGGTGGACAGCCGCAGCTACAACATTGTCGAGACCACGCACCAGTTCTGGATGATGGCCGCGATCGACCTCGTCATCGGTCGCGCGGAATATCCGGCATCCTGAGGGCGTGCATCCGATGCAGTCGCGGTTCAAGCAGGCGGCCCTGTTCTCGGTAAAGCTGCTGCTGTCGGTCGCGGTGCTGGTCTACATCGCGCGTGGTCTCGACCTCGGCCAATTGCGGGCTCATCTCGTCTCCGTCGATCCCGTCCTGTTCGTCGTCGCCCTGGCGCTGATCTTCTCTCAGACCTTCGTGCTCAACGGCAGGTGGGAGCTGATCATGCGCGCGCTCGGTGTGTCGTTGAACTGGCTCGCGGGCTGGCGGATTCTCATGATCAGCCTCTGGTTCAACCAGGTGTTGCCGTCATCGGTCGGCGGGGACGCGGTGCGGATGTGGCTGCTCCGCCAACGTGGCGTGCAGTGGTCGGGAGCGGTCAAGGGCGTTGCCGCGGACCGCTTCACGGCGTTGATCGGGCTGATCGTGTTGATGGTGGCCGGGTTGCCTTTCCTGGTGTCACGCGTGTCCAATCAGGCTGCGATCCTGGCCATCGGCGGACTGACGCTGGCGGGCGTCGCCGGTACCGTGGTCCTGTTGACGCTCGACCGTCTGCCGAAGCGCCTCATCGCGCTTCCCGCGATCGCAAGCTTCGTCCGGTTCGGGACGCTGGTCAGGTTTCTTCTCCTGCAATCCGAGCGCCGTGGTGTGCTGTTCGGATCGGCGCTCCTCATTCATCTGGTGACCGCGGCGGCCTGCTACGCCTTGGCGCGCGGTGTCGGAGCGCAGATCTCGGTGCTGGACGCCGGCATCCTGATTCCGCCGGTGGTGCTGTTGACGGCCGTTCCGATCTCGATCAGCGGCTGGGGCGTTCGCGAAGGAGCGATGGTCGCCTGCCTCGGTCTGGCAGGGGTGCCGTCCGAGGAAGCGCTGTCGGTTTCGCTTCTGTTGGGCGCCATCAGCGTGATCGTCGGGCTCGCCGGCGGCGCGATCTGGCTGGCGAGTCCGGAGCGCGGGTCGTATTCCGCGGACAAGGCTGCCAAGGCGGCGGAGGAAGCGCCCAGCTTCGTGCTGGGGCAGGGCAGCGAAGTCTCGAGCCACTCATGACCTGCTTGAGCCCATTGCCGATCCGGTCTTCACAGGGTGGGATTATCTCACCCGCTTGCGCATCTCGTATTTCGGTTCCACGATGAAAAACCTGTTCTACGTCCGCCATACTTGCCGCCTCTGTCATTCGGACAAGCAGGAGCGGGTCGTTCCGATGGCAGGCATGCCCATTGGCACGCCGAACTTCCAGGTGCCGAACGCCAGCGTCGACGATCCCGTCTTCCGGGCTGCGGTACCGATGTCGCTGCATCTGTGCAGGGACTGCGGCCACCTCCAGATTCTCGAGGTCGGCAATCCGGAGATCCAGTACCGCAATTACGTCTATACCACCTCGCTCTCGCTCGGCCTGCGGGAGCATTTCGCAGGCTATGCCAACGACGTCGTCAGCCGCTTCGGCATCGCGCCGGGCTCGCTGGTCGTCGAGCTCGGCAGCAACGACGGATCGTTGCTCGGCTTCTTTAGGGAGCGCGGCATGCGGGTGCTGGGTGTCGATCCCGCTGTCGATATCGCGCGGCGCGCGACGGAAGCGGGGATCGAGACCATCGGCGATTTCTTTACCGACGCTATCGGGCACCGCATCCTGCAAAGCCATGGTGCGGCGAGCGTCGTGATCGCCAACAACATGATCGCGAATGTCGACAATCTCGATCCGCTGGTGATCGGGGTTCGCGACGTGCTCGCGCCGGACGGATTGTTCGTCTTCGAAACCCAATACGGCGTCGACGTCACCGAGAAGAACCTGCTCGATACCGTCTATCACGAGCATCTGTCGTATTTTAACATCAAACCGTTGACGCGTTTCTTCGCGCGCCTCGGCATGGAAGTGATCGACGTTCAGCACATCTGGACCAAGGGCGGCTCGATCCGCGTGACGGTCCAGCGCGCCGGCGGCGCGAAGAAGCCGTCAGCGGAGGTCGCGAAATTCATCGCCGAGGAGGACCGGCTCGGCGTCGATCAGCCGGCCTATTATGCGCCTTATGTGAAACGGATCGCGGCCATCCGCGACGAGCTGGTCGCGATGGCCGATGCCGCCCATGCGCGCGGTCAGCTGGTCGCCGGCTATGGCGTCTCGGTCGGCACCACGACGCTGCTGCCGCAGTTCGGCCTGGAGAACAAGATCGATTTCCTGGTCGACGACGACCCCAAGAAGGGGAACGTGATGGCCGGCCCGGGTTACGACATTCCGATTCTGCCCCCGGCCGCCCTTTACGAGCGTAAGCCCGCGTTCGTCGTGGTCTTCGCCTGGCGCTATGTCGACCCGATCCGGGCCAAGCACGCCCGCTATTTCTCCGAGGGTGGCAAATTCGTGGTGCCGCTCCCGGGTATCTCCATGGTCGACCGGGCAGACTGACCCGGGCGGGTCGGTCGGGGAGGTTTCGGGCGGAGGCCGATCCCCGCCTCGGGCGGGGACGACGGGAAATCCCTGATCCTGCCCGCGCTGTGCGCGGTCGCCGAGGACGCCGGCTTGCCGGCGCGAAGCCCCGATATCTTGACCTTTGGCCCCATCCGCAGTATCTACCCCGCACTCGCAGCCGGCCCGTTAGACGCGGATCTCCGGCGCGGCTTTGAAATCCCCGAACAATCGAGCCCGGTTTCCGGCTCATCCTTCGAAACAGAGGGCTGGGCCAGCGGCGGCTGTTCGGATCCCCGAAATTCATTCGCGTCTGTCGACGGACGTTGGACATCAAACGATGGCAGTCAGCCCCTTCAAGTTCTTGCAGGAAGTGCGTTCGGAGACCGCCAAGGTCACCTGGCCGACCCGTCGTGAGACCACGATCACCACCATCATGGTGTTCGTCATGGTCGCGGTCGCCTCGATCTTCTTCTTCGCCGCCGACCAGATCATCCGCGTCCTCATCACCTTCCTCCTGGGCATTCACTGATGGCAACAGCAACCGCTCAAGTGTCCGACAAGCGCTGGTACATCGTCCACGCCTATTCGAACTTCGAGAAGAAGGTCGCCGAATCGATCCGCGAGCAGGCCAAGCAGCGCGGGCTCGAGGATCTGTTCGAGCTGGTGCTGGTGCCGACCGAGAAGGTCACGGAAGTGCGCCGCGGCCGCAAGATCGACGCCGAGCGCAAGTTCTTCCCGGGCTATGTGCTGGTGAAGATGAAGCTGACCGACGAGGCGTTCCATCTGATCAAGAACACGCCCAAGGTGACGGGCTTCCTCGGCGCGGAAAACAAGCCGATGCCGATCTCGGAAGCCGAGGCCATGCGCATCCTGCACCAGGTGCAGGAGGGCGTGGAGCGGCCGAAGGCGTCGGTGTCGTTCGAGATCGGCGAGAACGTGCGCGTGGCCGACGGCCCGTTCGCCTCGTTCTCGGGTGTGGTCGAGGAAATCGACGAGGCGCGCTCGCGCGTGAAGGTCGCGGTGTCGATCTTCGGCCGCGCCACGCCGGTCGAGCTGGAATTCGGTCAGGTCGAGAAGGTCTGATCGGGTCGCGCGTGAAGCCGAAACGCTTTGCGCAAAGAGAGGCCGTGGGAGGACGAGGGCGGTTGCCAGCCGCCCGTCGATCCCGACCACGAACCTGAAACCGCCGGCAATCGCCGGCACAACAGGAGTGATACATGGCAAAGAAAGTGACCGGATACCTGAAGCTTCAGGTCCCGGCCGGTGCGGCGAATCCTTCGCCCCCGATCGGTCCCGCGCTCGGTCAGCGCGGTCTCAACATCATGGAGTTCTGCAAGGCGTTCAACGCCCAGACCCAGAAGGAAGAGAAGAACACCCCGATTCCCGTCGTGATCACGATCTACGCCGATCGTTCGTTCACCTTCGAGATGAAGACGCCGCCGATGTCCTTCTTCCTCAAGCAGGCTGCCAAGATCCAGTCCGGCTCGAAGGCGCCGGGCCGTGACAAGGCCGGCAAGGTGACCAAGGCGCAGGTGCGCGAGATCGCCGAGAAGAAGATGAAGGACTTGAATTGCGACACCATCGAATCGGCCATGAAGATGGTCGAGGGCTCCGCCCGTTCGATGGGTCTGGAAGTTGCGGGGTAAGCGGTCATGGCAATCGGAAAGCGTTTGAACAAAGCCCGCGAAGGCATTGACCGCGAAAAGCTTTACCCGCTCGCGGACGCCATCAAGATGGTCAAGGAGCGCGCCAAGGCGAAGTTCGACGAGACCATCGAGGTCGCGATCAATCTCGGTGTCGACCCGCGTCACGCCGACCAGATGGTCCGTGGCGTCGTGACCCTGCCGAACGGCACCGGCCGTACGCTCCGCGTCGGTGTGTTCGCCCGTGGCGCCAAGGCCGATGAGGCCAAGGCCGCTGGTGCCGACGTCGTCGGCGCCGAAGACCTGGTCGAGAAGGTGCAGAACGGCTCGATCGATTTCGACCGCTGCATCGCCACCCCCGACATGATGCCGCTGGTCGGCCGTTTGGGTAAGGTGCTCGGCCCGCGCGGCCTGATGCCGAACCCGAAGATCGGCACCGTGACCATGGACGTCACCGGCGCGGTGAAGGGTGCCAAGGGCGGCTCGGTCGAGTTCCGCGTCGAGAAGGCCGGCATCCTGCAGGCCGGCGTCGGCAAGGCCTCGTTCTCCGAGGAGAAGCTGGTCGAGAACATCAAGGCTCTGGCCGATGCAGTCTCGAAGGCAAAGCCGGCCGGGTCCAAGGGCACCTACATCCAGCGCGTTGCGGTGTCCTCGACGATGGGCCCCGGCGTGAAGGTCGAGCCGGGCACCATTCTCGGCTAAGGTTCGATAATTGCATGAGGCGAGGGGCGGAATTGGGCAACCGATTCCGCCCCTCGTCGTTTGTGGCGACGCTCACCGGAAACAAGAACAATGGCTGACAAGGTCCTGATCTATTCGCGCTTTCCCAAGACCATGATGGCGCGTTTCGCGGAGCGGTTCGAATTGCTCGACACCGGGGGCAAGCCTGCGCGCGAGGTGTTCTCGGCGGGTGAACTCAACGGCATCCGCGCGATGCTGACCGCGGGCGGCACCCCGCTCGGAGCGGAGGCGATGGACCTGTTTCCAAAGCTCGGCGCCATCGTCTGCTACGGCACCGGTTATGACGGCGTCGACCTGAAGGCGGCAGCCAGCCGAAACATCGCGGTTGGCCACAGTCCAGGCGCCAATGCGGCCTCGGTCGCCGATATCGCCGTGACCCTGATGCTGGCGGCGACGCGGCGGATTTTGGTGGCCGACCAATATGTCCGCAGCGGCGATTGGGCCGCCTCGAAGCAATCGCCGATGATGCGGCCCCAGGCGGGGG
>NZ_AJQE01000233.1 GCF_000261685.1 Bradyrhizobium genomosp. I (2014)
GGCGAGATCGGCCGCAAGATTGCCATGCGCTGCGCGGCCTTCGAGAGCGAGGTCGGCTATTTCAGCCGCAGCAAGTATGATTTGCCCTATCAATATTCCCCGTCGCTGGAGGCGCTGGCCGACTGGTGCAGCGTGCTGATGATCGCGGTGCGGGCAGGGGCCGAGACCCAGCACGTCGTCAATGCCGACATCCTTCGGCGACTCGGCGCGGACGGCTATGTCGTCAACATCTCCCGCGGGTCGGTGATCGACGAGAAGGCCCTGGTGGCGGCGCTCACCGACAGGACCATCGCCGGCGCCGGCCTCGACGTCTTCGAGAAGGAGCCGCACGCCCCCGATGCGCTGACCGCGCTGCCCAATGTGGTATTCGCTCCGCATATCGGCGGCCACACCCTGGATTCGCACGTTGCCATGCAAAACTGCGTCCTGGCGAACCTGACCGCGTTCTTCGCGGGCAAACCGCTGCCTTACGCGGTCAAATCGGCCTGAATCGGCCCTTGTCGGCCGGGATCAAGCCCGGCCGGCAATCGATTGGAACTGGTGTGAATTTTGCTCTTGGCAAGCAGGCCCGGAGCGGTTAAAGAACCGCCTCCGAACGTGCCGGCCTCGGCTGGCGCGTTCGTGCACGCATTCCGAAAAACCGGCATGACAGGAGATCATTCCTTTTCAGGACGTCCGCAAGGATTTGCCGGAAAAGGAAGGAAAGCCCGTCGTTGGTGGGATGCGAGCAGAGGTCGGGCGGTTCGCCGGCTGACCTTGTCCTGTCCAAGACTGCAGGCGCCGGCGGGAAATTTCGATTTCTCAACGGCTTAATCGCATGGCCTGCATAGACGGGTGAAGACCGGATTTCACTTCGCATCCAGCTTCTAGGGCTGATCTGCGAAACGAGTCTGGTTCGGACCTCGACACGCCGTGGGCTCCAGGGCTCCCGGAGGGCAGGCTTTGAATTGTCGTCTTGCCCGGCGTGTCCGTGGGGTTTTGGCCCCGAGGTTCAGGTTCGGGCGGGACGATGGGTGCAACCCGGTGGTCCCGCTTTTTGCGATGACCGCCAACCGGAGAGAGCTTGCTGTGGAACGAGCGGCAAAAAAGGAAGCGGTCGAACAGCTCAATGAGGTCTTCAAGACCACGAGCGTCGCGGTCGTTGCTCAATATTCCGGCCTCACCGTCGCCCAGATGCAGAAGCTGCGCCAGCAGATGAAGCAGGCGGGTGCTGCGGTGAAGGTCTCGAAGAACCGTCTCGCCAAAATTGCTCTTGAAGGCACTGATGTCGTTGCCATCGGCCCCATGCTGAAGGGACCGACCGTGATCGCCACTTCGAACGATCCGGTAGCGGCGCCAAAGGTCGCCATCGAATTCGCCAAGGCGAACGAAAAGTTCGTCATCGTCGGCGGATCGATGGGGAAGACCGTCCTGAATGTCGACGGCGTGAAGGCGCTTGCCTCGCTGCCGTCGCTTGATGAACTGCGCGGCAAGATCGTCGGCCTCATTGTGGCCCCGGCGACCAAGATCGCTCAGCTCGCCAACGCGCCTGCGGGCAAGCTCGCGCGCGTCATCCAGGCTCATGCCTCAAAGGGCGAAGCGGCCTGACGCCCTTCGCAAAACTCAAACCCGAACCAGACTTACACTCAAGGAAACTGAACAATGGCTGACTTGCAGAAGATCGTTGACGACCTCTCGAGCCTCACCGTGCTCGAGGCTGCTGAACTCGCAAAGCTCCTCGAAGAGAAGTGGGGCGTTTCGGCTGCCGCGGCCGTCGCCGTGGCCGGCCCGGCTG
>NZ_AJQE01000234.1 GCF_000261685.1 Bradyrhizobium genomosp. I (2014)
TGCCGCTCCGGCCGAAGAGAAGACCGAGTTCACGGTCGTTCTCGCCAGCGCCGGCGACAAGAAGATCGAGGTCATCAAGGAAGTCCGCGCCATCACCGGTCTCGGCCTGAAGGAAGCAAAGGACCTCGTCGAGGGTGCTCCGAAGCCGCTGAAGGAAGGCGTGAACAAGGAAGAAGCCGACAAGATCAAGGCCCAGCTCGAGAAGGCTGGCGCCAAGGTCGAGCTGAAGTAACGCAAGATACTTCAGCGAAATCCCGGGCTCGCGAAGCGAGACCCGGGATCTCGTCCCAAGATCGTGGATGGCCGGGTCAAGCCCGGCCATGACGATCGGAAAGACAGGGGCCGGATGCAAAAGGCGTGCGACGGAACGTTCCGACGCAGGCCGAACACGAAAAAGTGTGGGGATTTGAGGGTTTGCCCCTCGAATCTGCACTATTGTCGCCCCATATCGGGTCGGCAGCACGAAAGCGCGGTGGGCAGGGATGCCGGATTTCCCTGTAAGCCGTTGGGAGAGCAGGCTATTTCGGGCTTTTGCAGTCCGTGAAGACGATCGTTGTGACGGGCGGGCGCGCTCTTGCGCCCCGCGCGTCGTTTTGCGTTTTGAAGGTCTGAAGAACAGATTCAGGACATTCGCGCCTGAAACTGCGTCTCTGGCCCCCAAGGCGGGTTCGAAAATTCAACCCGGAGAGCGGTGGCAGCCGCGTTCCGGACGGCGCGCCCAGAGCGGGCGACGAAAATGAGAGGCCACGATGGCGCAGCAGACATTCACCGGTCGCAAACGCGTTCGCAAGTTCTTCGGACACATCAAGGAAGTCGCCGAGATGCCGAACCTCATCGAGGTTCAGAAGGCGTCCTATGACCAATTCCTGATGGTCGACGAACCCCAGGGCGGCCGTCTCGACGAGGGTCTGCAGGCGGTGTTCCGCTCGGTGTTTCCGATCTCGGATTTCTCGGGCACCTCGATGCTGGAATTCGTCCGCTACGAGTTCGAGCAGCCGAAATACGACGTCGACGAGTGCCGCCAGCGCGGCATGACCTTCGCCGCGCCCCTCAAGGTGACGCTGCGCCTCATCGTGTTCGATATCGACGAGGAGACCGGCGCCAAGTCGGTGAAGGACATCAAGGAGCAGGACGTCTACATGGGCGACATCCCGCTCATGACGATGAACGGCACCTTCATCGTCAACGGCACCGAGCGCGTCATCGTCTCGCAGATGCACCGGTCGCCCGGCGTGTTCTTCGACCACGACAAGGGCAAGACCCATTCCTCGGGCAAGCTGCTGTTCGCCGCCCGCGTCATCCCGTATCGCGGCTCCTGGCTCGACATCGAGTTCGACGCCAAGGACATCGTCTATGCGCGCATCGACCGTCGCCGCAAGATTCCGGTGACGTCGCTGATGTTCGCCCTCGGCCTCGACGGCGAAGCGATCCTGTCCACGTTCTACAAGAAGATCCTCTACAAGCGGACCAAGGAAGGCTGGCGCGTTCCGTTCGACGCCAACCGTTTCCGCGGCTATTCGACCGTCAACGACCTGATCGACGCCGACACCGGCAAGGTCGTGCTCGAGGCCGGCAAGAAGCTCACCGTTCGTGCCGCCCGCCTTCTCCAGGAGAAGGGGCTGAAGGCGCTGCGCATGGCCGACGAGGAGCTGGTCGGCAACTACGTCGCCGAGGATCTCGTCAACCCGAAGACCGGTGAGATCCACGCCGAGGCCGGTGAGGAAATCACCGACAAGCTGATGAAGGCGCTCAACGAGCAGGGCTACAAGGAACTTCCGCTGCTCGACATCGACCACGTCAATGTCGGCCCCTACATCCGCAACACGCTGTCGGCCGACAAGAACATGACGCGTGAGGATGCGCTGTTCGACATCTACCGTGTGATGCGCCCGGGCGAGCCGCCGACGCTGGAATCGGCGCAGGCGATGTTCCAGTCGCTGTTCTTCGACGCCGAACGCTACGACCTCTCAGCGGTCGGCCGCGTCAAGATGAACATGCGCCTCGACCTCGATGCGCCCGACACCCAGCGTACGCTGCGCAAGGAGGACATCCTCTCCGTCATCAAGACGCTGGTGGATTTGCGCGACGGCAAGGGCGAGATCGACGACATCGACCATCTCGGCAACCGCCGTGTGCGTTCGGTCGGCGAACTCATGGAGAACCAGTATCGCATCGGCCTGTTGCGCATGGAGCGTGCGATCAAGGAGCGCATGTCCTCGGTCGACATCGACACGGTCATGCCGCAGGACCTGATCAACGCCAAGCCGGCGGCTGCCGCCGTGCGCGAGTTCTTCGGCTCCTCGCAGCTCTCGCAGTTCATGGACCAGACCAACCCGCTGTCGGAAATCACCCACAAGCGCCGCCTGTCGGCGCTTGGACCGGGCGGTCTGACCCGCGAGCGCGCCGGCTTCGAGGTGCGCGACGTGCATCCGACGCATTACGGCCGCATCTGCCCGATCGAGACGCCGGAAGGTCCGAACATCGGCCTGATCAACTCGCTCGCGACCTTCGCGCGCGTGAACAAGTACGGCTTCGTCGAGACGCCGTATCGCAAGGTCAAGGACGGCCGCGTCACCGACGAGGTCGTGTACCTGTCGGCGATGGAAGAGGGGCGCTACTCCGTGGCCCAGGCCAACGTGCCGGTCGACGCCAAGGGCCGCTTTACCGAAGACCTGGTGGTCTGCCGCTCGAGCGGGACCCGCGACGTCGTGCCGATGACGCCTGACAAGGTCGACTACATGGACGTGTCGCCGAAGCAGCTCGTTTCGGTCGCCGCGGCGCTGATCCCGTTCCTCGAGAACGACGACGCCAACCGCGCGCTGATGGGCTCGAACATGCAGCGCCAGGCGGTGCCGCTGGTTCGCGCCGAGGCGCCGTTCGTCGGCACCGGCATGGAAGGCGTCGTTGCCCGGGACTCGGGTGCCGCGATCGCGGCGCGCCGCTCGGGCGTGATCGACCAGATCGACGCGACCCGCGTCGTCATCCGCGCCACGGAAGATCTCGATCCGACCAAGTCGGGCGTCGATATCTACCGTCTCATGAAGTACCAGCGCTCCAACCAGTCGACCTGCATCAACCAGCGTCCGCTGGTGAAGGTCGGCGACGTCGTCAAGAAGGGCGACATCATCGCTGACGGTCCGTCGACCGATCTCGGCGAGCTGGCGCTCGGCCGCAACGTACTGGTCGCGTTCATGCCATGGAACGGCTACAACTTCGAAGACTCGATCCTGCTCTCCGAGCGGATCGTGAAGGAAGACGTCTTCACCTCGATCCACATCGAGGAGTTCGAGGTGATGGCCCGCGACACCAAGCTCGGACCCGAGGAAATCACTCGCGACATTCCGAACGTCTCGGAAGAAGCGCTGAAGAACCTCGACGAAGCCGGCATCGTCTACATCGGTGCGGAAGTGCGCGCCGGCGACATCCTGGTCGGCAAGATCACGCCGAAGGGCGAAAGCCCGATGACGCCGGAAGAAAAGCTCCTGCGCGCCATCTTCGGCGAGAAGGCTTCCGACGTTCGCGATACCTCGCTGCGCGTTCCTCCGGGCGTGCAGGGCACGATCGTGGAAGTGCGCGTGTTCAATCGTCATGGCGTCGACAAGGACGAGCGTGCGCTGGCGATCGAGCGGGAAGAGATCGAGCGTCTGGCCAAGGACCGCGACGACGAGCAGGCGATCCTGGACCGCAACGTCTACAACCGTCTCGCCGAGCTCCTCGAGGGGCGGCAGGGCATTGCGGGTCCGAAAGGCTTCAAGAAGGACACCAAGATCACCCGTGCGGTGCTCGAGGAGTACCCGAAGTCGCAGTGGTGGCTGTTCGCCTCGCCGAACGACAAGCTGATGGCCGAGATCGAGGCCATGCGGAAGCAGTACGACGAGTCGAAGAAGGGGCTGGAACAGCGCTTCCTCGACAAGGTCGAGAAGCTTCAGCGCGGTGACGAATTGCCGCCCGGCGTGATGAAGATGGTCAAGGTCTTCGTCGCGGTGAAGCGCAAGATCCAGCCCGGCGACAAGATGGCCGGCCGCCACGGCAACAAGGGCGTGGTGTCGAAGATCGTGCCGATCGAGGACATGCCGTTCCTCGAAGACGGCACGCATGCCGACATCGTGCTCAATCCGCTCGGCGTGCCCTCGCGCATGAACGTCGGACAGATCCTCGAGACCCATCTCGGCTGGGCCTGCGCCGGTCTCGGCAAGCGTATCGGCCAGACGGTCGACGCCTATCTGTCGAAGCAGGACATCAAGCCGCTGAAGGAAACCTTGAAGAAGGTCTACGGCGAGGACGAGACGATCAAGTCGCTCAACGACAACGAGCTGCTCGAACTCGGCCATAACCTCAGCCGCGGCGTGCCGATCGCGACGCCGGTGTTCGACGGCGCCAAGGAAGCCGACATCGAGGAGATGCTGAAGCTCGCCGGTCTCGACGCTTCGGGTCAGTCGACCGTCTACGACGGCCGCACCGGCGATCCGTTCGATCGCAAGGTGACCGTGGGCTACATCTACATGCTCAAGCTGCACCATCTGGTCGACGACAAGATCCATGCGCGTTCGATCGGTCCGTACTCGCTCGTCACCCAGCAGCCGCTGGGCGGCAAGGCGCAGTTCGGCGGCCAGCGCTTCGGCGAAATGGAGGTGTGGGCGCTCGAGGCTTACGGCGCGGCGTACACGCTCCAGGAGATGCTGACGGTGAAGTCGGACGACGTCGCTGGCCGTACCAAGGTGTACGAGGCGATCGTGCGCGGCGACGACACGTTCGAGGCCGGTATTCCGGAATCGTTCAACGTGCTGGTCAAGGAAATGCGCTCGCTCGGCCTCAACGTCGACCTGCACAACTCCAAGATGGGACCGGCGCCGACGTCGGAAGCGGCCGAGTAATTCGACCTGTCATGCCCGGCCCTCACGGCCGGGCATTGGCGCCCCGCCTGAGGCCTTGAGGGCAGGGCGCCCCGCTAAGTGATTTTCGACTTTTGCGGCCGGAGGCGACCGGTACGCGAGGAGAAGACGATGAACCAAGAAATTATGAATCTCTTTAACCCGACGACGCCGGCTCAGGTCTTCGACCAGATCCGGATCTCGATCGCGTCCCCGGAGAAGATTCTGTCCTGGTCCTACGGCGAGATCAAGAAGCCGGAGACCATCAACTACCGTACATTCAAGCCCGAGCGTGACGGCCTGTTCTGCGCCCGCATCTTCGGGCCGATCAAGGACTACGAGTGCTTGTGCGGCAAGTACAAGCGTATGAAGTACAAGGGCATCATCTGCGAGAAGTGCTCGGTCGAGGTCACGCTGTCGCGCGTCCGGCGCGAGCGCATGGGCCATATCGAACTCGCAGCCCCCGTCGCCCACATCTGGTTCCTGAAGTCGCTGCCCTCGCGCATCGGCCTCCTCCTGGACATGACGCTGAAGGATCTCGAGCGGATCCTTTACTTCGAATATTACGTCGTGCTGGAGCCGGGCCTCACCGCGCTGAAGGACCGTCAGCTGCTGTCGGAAGACGAGTATCTGAAGGCGCAGGACGAGTACGGCCAGGATTCCTTCACTGCCATGATCGGCGCCGAAGCGATCCGCGAGCTGCTCAAGGGCATGGACCTCGAGAAGCTCGAGGCCTCGCTGCGTGTCGAGATGCAGGAGACCGACTCCGACATCAAGCACAAGAAGCTCGCCAAGCGCCTGAAGATCGTGGAAGCGTTCCGCCACTCCGGCAACAAGCCGGAATGGATGATCATGACCGTGGTCCCGGTGATCCCGCCGGACCTGCGTCCGCTGGTGCCGCTGGACGGCGGCCGCTTCGCGACCTCGGACCTCAACGACCTCTACCGCCGCGTCATCAACCGCAACAACCGCTTGAAGCGGCTGATGGAGCTGCGCGCGCCGGACATCATCATCCGCAACGAGAAGCGCATGCTTCAGGAGGCCGTCGACGCGCTGTTCGACAACGGCCGCCGCGGCCGCGTCATCACGGGCGCCAACAAGCGCCCGCTGAAGTCGCTCGCCGACATGCTCAAGGGCAAGCAGGGCCGCTTCCGCCAGAACCTGCTCGGCAAGCGCGTCGACTATTCGGGTCGTTCGGTGATCGTGGTCGGTCCCGAGCTGCGCCTGCATCAGTGCGGCCTGCCGAAGAAGATGGCGCTCGAGCTGTTCAAGCCGTTCATCTATTCGCGGCTTGACGCCAAGGGCCTGTCCACCACGGTGAAGCAGGCCAAGAAGCTGGTCGAGAAGGAGCGGCCCGAGGTCTGGGACATCCTGGACGAGGTCATCCGCGAGCATCCGGTGCTGCTCAACCGCGCGCCGACGCTGCATCGCCTCGGCATCCAGGCGTTCGAGCCCGTGCTGATCGAGGGCAAGGCGATCCAGCTTCATCCGCTGGTCTGCTCGGCGTTCAACGCCGACTTCGACGGCGACCAGATGGCCGTGCACGTTCCGCTGTCGCTCGAAGCGCAGCTGGAAGCACGCGTCCTGATGATGTCGACCAACAACATCCTGCATCCGGCGAACGGTCAGCCGATCATCGTGCCGTCGCAGGACATCGTGCTCGGTCTCTACTACGTCTCGATCATGCGTGAAGGCCTGCCCGGCGAGGGCAAGGTGTTCGGCGACATGGCCGAGCTCGAGCACGCCCTGCACGCCAAGGTCATCCACCTCCACACCAAGATCAAGTACCGGTGGGAAGGCATGGACGAGACCGGCAAGGTCTCCAAGCGCTGGATCGAGACCACCGCCGGCCGCGTCATGCTGGGTAATCTGCTGCCGAAGAACCCGCGCATCTCGTACGAGATCATCAACAAGCTGATGACCAAGCGCGAGATCTCGGGCGTGATCGACCAGGTCTATCGTCACTGCGGCCAGAAGGAGACGGTGATCTTCTGCGACCGCATCATGGCGCTCGGCTTCTACAATGCGTTCAAGGCCGGCATCTCGTTCGGCAAGGACGACATGGTCGTGCCGCACGGCAAGTGGAAGATCGTCGACACCACCCGTACGCTGGCGAAGGATTTCGAGCAGCAGTACAACGATGGTCTGATCACCCATGGCGAGAAGTACAACAAGGTCGTCGACGCATGGTCGAAGGCCACGGAAGAAATCGCCAAGGCGATGATGAAGGAGATCTCCGCCACCAAGAAGACGGCGAGCGGAGCCGACGCCGACATCAACTCGATCTACATGATGGCTCACTCCGGTGCCCGCGGTTCGCCGGCCCAGATGCGCCAGCTCGCCGGCATGCGCGGCCTGATGGCCAAGCCGTCGGGTGAGATCATCGAGACGCCGATCATCTCGAACTTCAAGGAAGGCCTCTCGGTTCTCGAGTACTTCAACTCGACTCACGGCGCCCGTAAGGGCCTCGCGGACACCGCGTTGAAGACCGCGAACTCGGGTTACCTGACCCGTCGTCTCGTCGACGTCGCGCAGGACTGCATCATCACGCAGTCGGACTGCGGCACCAAGCTCGGCATCAAGATGCGCGCCATCGTCGATGCCGGCACCGTGGTGGCTTCGCTCGGTTCGCGCATCCTGGGCCGCACGGCCTGTGAAGACATCCGTGACAGCTCCGGCAAGGTAATCATCAAGCGCGATACGCTGATGGAAGAGAGCCATCTGGACGCTATCCAGCAGGGTGGTGTACAGGAGGTGAAGATCCGCTCGGCGCTGACCTGCGAGCTCGTCAACGGCATCTGCGGCAAGTGCTACGGCCGCGATCTCGCCCGCGGCACGCCGGTCAACCACGGCGAAGCGGTCGGCGTCATCGCGGCGCAGTCGATCGGCGAGCCGGGCACCCAGCTCACCATGCGCACCTTCCACATCGGCGGTGCGGCGCAGCTCAACGAGCAGTCGTTCGTCGAAGCCAATTTCGACGGCAAGATCGTGATCAGGAACAAGGCCATCGCCCGCAACAGCGAAGGCCACCTGATCGCGATGGTGCGCAACATGGTGGTGGCGATCGTCGATGCCGACGGCACCGAACGTGCGACGCACCGCGTACAGTATGGCTCGCGCCTGCACGTCGACGAGGGCGACAACGTCAAGCGCGGCCAGCGCATCGTCGAGTGGGATCCCTACACCCGTCCGCTCCTCACCGAAGTCGAAGGTACCATCGGCTTCGAGGATCTGGTCGAGGGGCAGTCGATCTCGGAAACGCTCGACGAGGCCACCGGTATCGCCAAGCGCGTGGTCATCGACTGGCGCTCGACCCGCGGCGGTTCGGACCTGCGTCCGGCCATCGTGGTTAAGGGCAAGGACGGCAAGGTGCTCAAGCTCGCCCGTGGCGGCGATGCCCGCTACATGCTGTCGGTCGACGCCATTCTCTCGGTCGACGTCGGAGCCAAGGTCAATCCGGGCGACATCCTCGCCCGTGTCTCGACCGAAAGCGCCAAGACGCGTGACATCACCGGCGGTCTGCCGCGGGTGGCGGAACTGTTCGAGGCTCGGCGCCCGAAGGATGCGGCGATCATCGCCGAAATCGCGGGCACCATCCGGTTCGGGCGCGACTACAAGAACAAGCGTCGCATCTCGATCGAGCCGATGGACAAGACCGACGAGCCGCGCGAGTACCTGATCCCAAAGGGCAAGCACATCCACCTTCAGGACGGCGACGTCGTCGAAAAGGGCGACTTCATCGTCGAAGGCAACCCGGCGCCGCACGACATCCTTGCGGTCAAGGGCATCGAGGAGCTCGCGGCCTACCTGGTCAACGAAATCCAGGAGGTCTACCGGCTCCAGGGCGTGCTCATCAACGACAAGCACATCGAGGTGATTGTCCGTCAGATGCTCCAGAAGGTGGAAGTCACCGACCAGGGCGACACGGACATGATCTCCGGCGAGCAGGTCGACAAGATCGAGTTCGACGCGCTGAACGAGAAGGCCAAGGAAGAGGGCAAGAAGCCCGCCACGGGAACGCCGGTTCTGCTCGGCATCACCAAGGCGAGCCTCCAGACCCGGTCCTTCTTCTCGGCGGCATCGTTCCAGGAGACCACACGCGTCCTCACCGAAGCGGCGGTCAACGGCAAGGTCGATCCGCTCGAAGGCCTCAAGGAGAACGTCATTGTCGGCCGTCTGATTCCGGCGGGCACCGGCGCCTCCATGGCCAAGATCCGCGAAGTCGCCATGAAGCGCGACAAGCTGATCCTGGACGAGCGCGAGAAGCAGGCGGCCGTCGTGTCGCCCGCGCCGGAAGCAGAGCTTCCTGCGCTGCCGCCTGCGGAATGATCGTTCATCCGTAAGAATACCGAGGACAATGAAAAGGCCGGCTTTTGCCGGCCTTTTTGCTGCTTTCTTTGCTTGCTGCGATGCAGGATCAGCCTTTGTTCATCTTTCCTTCAGCCGCAAAAGCGCTTCTGCTAGGAGAGCCTAGACCGGTGGTCCCGTGATGGGGGGCTGGGCCGGAGGACCACGGAACTCACATGCTAGATCTCGCAATCGTAGGCGGCGGCCCGGGTGGGCTGATGAGCGCCTGGTATCTGAAGCGTAAGCTCGGCGATCTCTGCCGCGTCACCATCTACGAGGCGTCCGACCGGCTCGGCGGCAAGATCGTCACGCGCAAGTTCGATTCCGCGCCCGCGATGTACGAGGCGGGCGTGGCCGAGATCTACGATTACTCGATGACGGGTCCGGATCCGCTGCGCGAGCTGATACAGCATTTCGGCTTGCAGACGATTCCGATGGATGCCGAGCAGGTGCAGTTCGGCGGTGAGCTCCTCGACGACTTGTCGGGCATGCGCCGCAAATACGGCGCCAAGACCGCGGCTGCGATCGAGGCGTTTCGCAAGCGTTGCACCGAGGTGATGTCGCCGATCGAATATTACGAGGGCGTCGGCGCGCACGACAACGAGAACCCCTGGGCCTACAAGACCGCCGAGCAGGTGCTCGACGAGGAGGTCGAGGACGAGACGGCAAAGCGCTTCTTCAAGGTGATGGCGCGCTCGGACATCGCCACCGAGAGCCACAACACCAATGGTCTCAATGCGCTCAAGAACTATCTGATGGATGTCGACGGCTATATCGGCCTCTATTCCATCCAGAACGGCAACGAGCAACTGATCGAGTGCCTGCAGTCGGAGGTCAATGCCGACATCCAGCTCAATCACCGCGTGCTCACCGTCGGCAGGGCGCCGACCGGCCGCTACCAGCTCAAGATGATGAACGGCAAGGGGCCGGAGACGCGCGACTTCGATCTGGTCCTGGTCTGCCTGCCGCATTCCTGGCTCGCCACCCTGGGCTGGGAGGGCGAGCAGCTGCGCAAGTCGATGGTCAAGCACGTTGCGTACTTTGATCGCCCCGCGCACTATTTGCGCGTCTCGATCCTGTTCGACGAGCCGTTCTGGGGCGAGAAGATTCCGGGCGCCTGGTTCATGTCGGAAGCCTTCGGCGGCTGCTGCGTCTACAACGAGGGCGCGCGCCACGACGTCGGCAAGCACGGCGTGCTGAACTGGCTCATTCCCGGCTCCGATGCGCTGGCCTTTGCCAATCTCTCGGACCAGGAGCTGGTCGAGGCCGCCCTGAAGTCGCTGCCGGCCTCGCTCGGCGATGCGCGTGCGCACTTCATGGAAGGCAAGATCCACCGCTGGCTGTCGTCGGTGAACGCGATTCCGGGCGGTCTGCCCGTGCGCGACGTCATGACCAATCACCGGCCCGAGCCGAAGGAGCATCCCGGCATCGTGGTGGTGGGCGACTATCTGTTCGATTCCACGCTGAACGGTCTGCTCGACTCCTCGGATGCGGCGACCGACATCATCCTGACCGAGATGATGCGCCTGCGCCGCGAACGCGCGCAGGAGAGCAAGCCGCTCTCGGACAAGATCGATCGCGATTATTTCGAGAACTATCGCGGTCTCGGCCCTTATCACGAAGCGTGGCGGCACTTCACCGATCCCGACTATCTCACCAGGCTGATCGGCATCGTCTGGGGCAGGACGACGGGCGCCAAGCTGCTGGTCGCGGGCTCCGCCAGCGGCGAACTGGTCGGCGCGCTGCGCGATCGCGGCATCGATGCATGGGGAATCGAGAACAACCGCGCCATCCACGCCAAGACGCCGACAGCGCTGAAGAAGTACAACAAGCTCGGCTCGGTCGCCGACATGCCGTTCAAGGACGGCGCGTTCGATTTCGTGTTCGAGACCAGCCTCTGTCACGTTTCTCCGAAACAGGTGGTCCGCGCGATCAGGGAGCTGAATCGCGTGGTCAAGACCGGCCTCGTTTTCGGCTCGATCACCTCGGACCTCGCGCCGGCATTGATCGACCGCTACGACCTCCTGCGTGGGGTCAAGAAGCTCGGCACCTGGTGGGAATGGTCCGAACTCTTCTTCGGCAATGGCTTCGACCTGTCGATGCACCGCAAGGATTGCACGGATGCACTGTGGGAGGCGACGCTCGCTGCCAACAAGGGGCCGGGGCAGTGGTACGCCGACGCCGACAGCTTGCGCTATTCCTTCTTCGACAAGGTCGAGGACGAGGACTAGCCGCCGACCGCGGATCGAATTCGCCAATTGTTTTGCCGAATTCATCCTGGTCGCATAGAATCGGTGCAATAACGGTTGCCGCTATCTTTTGCATTCTCTGCGGTCATGCCGGCCGTCAGCATCGGTTGGTTTCATGGCATCCAGGCCTCTTTCTCCCGACAAACAGAAACTCGCCCCGGACGAGGCGGTCGAGCTCGACGACAGGCTCGCTTCCGCTGCCAAGCCGGACCTCGAAGACGACGAGGACGACGACGAGGACGAGCTGGAGCTCGATGAGGACGACGAGGACGAGGACCTCGTCGTCTTTACCGCGCGCGAAGCCGCCGGCGCGCTCGCGACCATCGTCGGATTCGTCAAACCCTATCTGACGAACTACAAGCGGATGCTGTCATTCGTGGCGTTCGGCGTCGTGGTCGAGACGTTGTTCAACGTTATCATGCCGCTCAGCCTCAAGTTCCTGATCGACGACGCGCTGGGCGAGGAGGATTTCCTGGCACTGTACAAGATCCTCGGCGTGCTCGCGGTCGCCGGCATCTTCACCTCGATCGTGGCGGTCTGGTACGAACGCTGGGACGCGCGGCTTGCCGCCTGCATCATCTCCGATGTCCGCAAGCGGCTGTTCGAGCACGTCCAGGACCTGCCGGCGGCTTATTTCGGCCGCACCAGGCGCGGCGAGATCCTGTCGCGCTTCTCGGTCGATCTCTCGGCCTTTGAGGGCTCGGTCAAGACGTTTGCGAACAGTGCCGCGCTGCCGTTCCTGGAGCTGATCGCCGGCATCATCCTGATGGTGTTCCTGAACTGGCAGCTCGCCGTGGTCGCGCTGCTGGTGTTCCCGATCACGCTGATCGGCCCGCGGATCCTGACGCCCAAGGCGGTGCAGGCCAATTACGAGCAGAAGCTCAACGAGTCGGCGCTGCTCGGCATGGTGCAGGAGAACGTGGCGGCCCAGGCTGTGATCAAGGCGTTCAGCCTGCAGCGCAAGATGTTCGGCTTCTTCACCTTGCGCAACGACGAGACCCGCAACAAGATCGCCTCGGCCGCGTTCCTCTCGACCATGGTGGAGCGGACGGTCACCATCTCGGTGCTCCTCCTGCACCTCGTGGTGCTTGCGATCGGCGCGTATCTCGCGACCAAGGGCCAGATCACCATCGGCACCTTCGTCACCTTCGAGAGCGCGTTCTGGGAGGTCTCCTACAACATCGCCCATGTGATGCATTTCATCCCGGTGTCGATCTCCTCTGCCGCCGCGATCCGTCACATCCAGGAGCTGCTCGACGAGCCGAGCCGCGGTGCCGATCGTCCCGGCGCGCCCGATCTGCCGCGCATCACCAACAACATCACTTTCGATCATGTCACCTTCCAGTACGAGGGCAGTCAGACGCCGGTGCTGGACAATCTCAGCCTCAAGCTCAATGCCGGCAAGCGCATCGCGATCGTCGGCCCGAGCGGCTCCGGCAAGAGCACGCTGCTTAATCTGATCCTGCGGCTCTACGTGCCCGACGAGGGCCGCGTCACCATCGACGGCGTCGACGTCCGCAAGGTGACGCTGGATTCGCTGCGCCGAAGCATGGCGGTGGTGTTCCAGGAGAACATGCTGTTCAACATGTCGATCCGCGAGAACATCCGCCTGGGCAAGGAAGGGGCGACCGACGAGGAGGTGGAGGAGGCGGCCAAGAAGGCCGAGATCCACCGCTACATCATGAGCCTGCCACAGCGATACGACACCCCCGTCGGCGAGCGCGGAGACACGCTGTCGGGCGGGCAGCGCCAGCGCATCGCGATCGCGCGCGCAATCATCCGCAACCCTTCCGTGCTGCTGCTGGACGAAGCCACCTCGGCGCTCGACCAGACCACGGAAGCCGCGATCAACCGCACGCTGCTCAAGATCGCCAGGGGCCGCACCATGATCTGGTCGACCCACCGCCTGACCTCGGTGGTCGAGATGGACGAGATCATCGTGATTTCAGGGGGCAGGGCCATCGAGCGCGGCTCCCATGCCGAGCTGCTCGCCAAGGACGGCACCTACCGAAAGCTATGGAATGACCAGATCCACCAGTCGCTTGGCGCGTCGGGTCGCGCCGACGACAGCGACGATGACGATCCCGATGATGAGGAGGACGAGGAGTAACCGGACAGGGCGTTCAGCTCCGGCTCGGTGATTCCCGGATGCAAATCGTGTGTCCGGCGCAGGGCGGCTGATTTTTTGTCTCCTTTGGTTTGGCCGCATCGGCCAACTGCCAATTGATCAGTGCCGCCGGAGGTCGCTGGCATGACCGGCGTCGCGGCAGGCGATTGAGCTGCAAGCCCCGCCGCGGAACGCCGGATTTGTGCGCGGGCAGGAAAAATGCCCCGGCTTGGTAATAAAACTATATTTAATCCGGGTATAATTTCGTGGGAACTGACCCAACAGGCGCTTCGTTCCCCTATCGGGGCGGGCGTGGTGAGGGCGCCGAAGAGACCATTTCTGCAGGCGCGGGAAGCGCCTTGTGACTGTCGTTTCGCCTTGACTAGACCGATTCTCGCTTATAGAAAGCGCCTCACTTAACGACAGGCGGTGAGCATCGCCAGCGTCGGAACGGGCCACCCGTTGATCCCCGAGGACTAGATTCACAAGGGATCGCTCAAGGCGGGCACCAACCTCGACGAATGCCGCTCAAACGCTGTCGATCATAGCTAGGCAATGCCAGTGCGACTTTAGTTCTCTCGAGCAAGTTCTCTTGAGATTGAATTCGGATGCATGACCTCGGTGAGCGGGCCGCGGCTTTTACGCTGACGGCTCAATACTGCGGTCCTCTGTGGCGTCGAAGCGCTTTCCGCTCGTTGATGGGGCGGTTGGCGCAATTTCGCTTTGCGCGGATTGTTCCGGGTGAGGCGGCCTCGTCGGGCGGGTGGCTCGAAAGAAATTTGCGGTCCCGGCAACGGGCCGCGGCAAGATAGCGGACCCGGAAGGGGCCGCGGCAGAACAAAGGGTAAGGCCAGGATGCCGACGATCAACCAGCTGATCGCTCAACCGCGTGAAGTGCAGAAGTCGCGCAAGAAGGTGCCGGCGCTGCAGCAGTCGCCGCAGAAGCGTGGTGTTTGCACCCGCGTCTACACCACGACCCCGAAGAAGCCGAACTCGGCGCTTCGTAAGGTCGCCAAGGTGCGTCTGACCAATGGCTTCGAGGTGATCGGCTACATCCCCGGCGAGGGCCATAACCTCCAGGAGCACTCGGTGGTCATGATCCGCGGCGGCCGCGTCAAGGACTTGCCCGGCGTGCGCTATCACATCCTCCGCGGCGTTCTGGATACCCAGGGCGTCAAGAACCGTAAGCAGCGTCGTTCGAAGTACGGCGCCAAGCGTCCGAAGTAAGCGGGAACCTCGTCCATGTCTCGTCGCCATTCTGCTGAAAAGCGTGAAGTCCTTCCCGATCCGAAGTTCGGGAACATCATCGTCACGAAGTTCATGAACTCGGTGATGTATGCCGGCAAGAAGTCGGTTGCCGAAGGCATCGTCTACGGTGCGTTCGGAATCATCGAAACCAAGACCAAGCAGAACCCGCTCGGCGTGTTCGAGCAGGCGCTCGAGAATGTCATGCCGACCATCGAGGTGCGTTCCCGCCGCGTCGGCGGCGCGACCTACCAGGTTCCGGTCGAGGTTCGTTCGACCCGCCGGCAGGCCCTGGGCATCCGCTGGCTGATCGCGGCTGCGCGCGAGCGCAACGAGAAGACGATGACCGAGCGGCTCTCGGCGGAGCTCCTGGACGCATCGAATAACCGGGGCAACGCCGTCAAGAAGCGCGAAGACGTGCACCGTATGGCGGAAGCCAACCGCGCCTTCTCGCACTACCGCTGGTAACGGCGACACACTCGGACTCGCAAGGAACGACCCATGCCCCGCCAACATGCCATCGAGGACTACCGTAACTTCGGTATCATGGCGCATATCGACGCCGGCAAGACCACGACGACCGAGCGCATCCTCTATTACACCGGCAAGAGCCACAAGATCGGCGAAGTGCACGAAGGTGCCGCGACGATGGACTGGATGGAGCAGGAGCAGGAGCGTGGCATCACGATCACCTCGGCTGCGACCACCGCGTTCTGGAACGGCAAGCGCCTGAACATCATCGACACGCCCGGCCACGTCGACTTCACCATCGAGGTCGAGCGTTCGCTGCGCGTGCTCGACGGTGCGGTCTGCGTTCTCGACTCCAACCAGGGCGTCGAGCCCCAGACCGAGACCGTCTGGCGCCAGGGCGACAAGTACAAGGTTCCGCGCATCGTCTTCGCCAACAAGATGGACAAGATCGGCGCGGACTTCTTCAAGTGCCTCGCCGACATCGTCGACCGTCTGGGTGCCAAGCCCGTCGCGATCCAGCTGCCGATCGGTGCCGAGAACAACTTCAAGGGTCTCGTCGACCTCGTGAAGATGAAGGGCGTCGTCTGGAACGATGAAGCGCTCGGCGCCAAGTTCGACTATGTCGACATTCCGGAAGATCTCGTCGAGCAGGCCAAGGAGTACCGCGAGAAGATGGTGGAAGCCGCCGTCGAGCTCGACGACGACGCCATGGCCGCTTATCTCGACGGCAAGGAGCCGGACGAAGCGACCCTGAAGCGCCTGATCCGCAAGGCGGTGCTGACCGGGGCGTTCTACCCCGTGCTGTGCGGCTCTGCCTTCAAGAACAAGGGCGTGCAGCCGCTGCTCGACGCCGTCGTGGATTATCTGCCGTCGCCGCTCGACGTGCCCGCGATCAAGGGCACCGACGACAAGGGCAACGAAGTCGTGCGCAAGGCGGACGACAAGGAGCCCTTGGCGCTGCTCGCGTTCAAGATCATGGACGACCCGTTCGTCGGCACCATCACTTTCTGCCGCATCTACTCCGGTATCCTGCAGAGCGGCACCGGCGTCGTGAACTCGACCCGCGAGAAGAAGGAGCGGATCGGGCGCATGCTGTTGATGCATGCGAACAACCGCGAGGACATCAAGGAAGCCTATGCCGGCGACATCGTCGCGCTGGCCGGCCTGAAGGAAGCGCGCACCGGTGATACGCTGTGCGATCCCGACAAGCAGGTGATCCTGGAGAAGATGGAATTCCCCGAGCCGGTCATCGAGATCGCGATCGAGCCGAAGTCCAAGGCCGACCAGGAGAAGCTGGGCGTGGCGCTGGCCAAGCTGGCCGCGGAGGATCCATCGTTCCGCGTGTCGACCGACCACGAGTCCGGCCAGACCATCCTCAAGGGCATGGGCGAACTCCATCTCGACATCAAGGTCGACATCCTCAAGCGTACCTACAAGGTCGACGCCAACATCGGCGCGCCGCAGGTGGCCTTCCGTGAGCGCGTCACCAAGCGGGTGGAGCACAGCTACACCCACAAGAAGCAGACCGGCGGTACCGGCCAGTTCGCGGCCGTGTCGTTCATCGTCGAGCCGAACGAGCCCGGCAAGGGCTACGAGTTCGAGTCGAAGATCGTCGGCGGCGCGGTGCCGAAGGAATACATTCCCGGCGTCGAGAAGGGCCTGGAAAGCGTGCTGTCGTCCGGCGTGGTCGCGGGCTTCCCCGTGGTCGACGTCAAGGTGCAGCTCGTCGACGGCAAGTATCACGACGTCGACTCGTCGGCGCTCGCCTTCGAAATCGCCTCGCGCGCCTGCTTCCGCGAGGCGCTGCAGATGGGCAAGTCCGTCCTGCTCGAGCCGATCATGAAGGTCGAAGTGGTGACCCCGGAAGACTACACCGGCTCGGTCATCGGCGACCTGAATTCCCGGCGCGGTCAGATCCAGGGGCAGGACATGCGCGGCAACGCCAACGTCATCAATGCGATGGTGCCGCTCATGAACATGTTCGGTTACGTGAACAACCTGCGCTCGATGAGCCAGGGTCGCGCGACCTTCACCATGCAGTTCGACCACTACGCAGAAGCGCCGGCCAACGTGTCGGCAGAAGTCCAGAAGAAGTTTGCCTGATTGTCGTCGGTTGAAAGCTGACGATTGAACGGAGAGTCAAATGGCCAAAGCAAAGTTTGAACGTACCAAGCCGCACTGCAACATCGGCACCATCGGTCACGTCGACCATGGCAAGACGTCGCTGACCGCTGCGATCACCAAGGTTCTCGCCGAAGCCGGCGGTGCGACGTTCACCGCGTACGACCAGATCGACAAGGCGCCGGAAGAGAAGGCGCGCGGCATCACCATCTCGACCGCGCACGTCGAGTACGAGACGCCGAACCGCCACTACGCCCACGTCGACTGCCCCGGCCACGCCGACTACGTGAAGAACATGATCACCGGCGCCGCCCAGATGGACGGTGCGATCCTGGTCGTGTCGGCCGCTGACGGCCCGATGCCGCAGACCCGCGAGCACATCCTGCTCGCCCGCCAGGTCGGCGTGCCCGCGCTGGTCGTGTTCCTCAACAAGTGCGACATGGTCGACGATCCGGAGCTGCTCGAGCTCGTCGAGCTCGAAGTCCGCGAACTGCTCTCGAAGTACGAATTCCCCGGCGACAAGATTCCGATCATCAAGGGTTCGGCGCTCGCCGCTCTGGAAGACTCCGACAAGAAGCTCGGCCACGACGCCATTCTCGAGCTGATGAAGAACGTCGACGAGTACATCCCGCAGCCGGAGCGTCCGATCGACCAGCCGTTCCTGATGCCGGTTGAAGACGTGTTCTCGATCTCGGGCCGCGGCACCGTCGTGACCGGCCGTGTCGAGCGCGGCGTCGTCAAGGTCGGCGAGGAAATCGAGATCGTCGGTCTGCGTGCGACCCAGAAGACCACCGTCACCGGCGTCGAGATGTTCCGCAAGCTGCTCGATCAGGGCCAGGCCGGCGACAACATCGGCGCGCTGCTCCGCGGCACCAAGCGTGAGGACGTCGAGCGCGGCCAGGTTCTGGCCAAGCCCGGTTCGGTCAAGCCGCACACCAAGTTCAAGGCCGAGGCCTACATCCTCACCAAGGAAGAGGGCGGTCGCCACACCCCGTTCTTCACCAACTACCGTCCGCAGTTCTACTTCCGCACCACCGACGTGACCGGTGTCGTGCACCTGCCGGAAGGCACCGAGATGGTGATGCCGGGCGACAACATCGCGATGGAAGTGCACCTGATCGTGCCGATCGCAATGGAAGAAAAGCTCCGCTTCGCGATCCGCGAAGGTGGCCGCACCGTCGGCGCCGGCGTCGTCGCCTCGATCATCGAGTAACAAGCGAATAGGGAATGGTGAGTGGCGAATAGGGGATTCTATTCGCTACTCGCTACTCGCCACTCACTAAAGAAAGCACGGCAATGAACGGCCAAAACATTCGTATCCGTCTCAAGGCGTTCGACCATCGTATCCTCGATACGTCGACGCGCGAGATCGTGAACACGGCGAAGCGCACCGGCGCGCAGGTCCGCGGACCCATTCCGCTGCCCACCCGCATCGAGAAGTTCACCGTCAACCGTTCGCCGCACGTCGACAAGAAGAGCCGCGAACAGTTCGAGATGCGCACCCACAAGCGCCTGCTCGACATCGTCGATCCGACCCCGCAGACCGTCGATGCTTTGATGAAGCTCGACCTGGCCGCCGGTGTCGACGTCGAGATCAAGCTCTGAGCAAGACCCCGAAAAGTGGGCACCGGTTTTCGGACCGGGTCTTGCTCACAACGAAGATTAGCTAGTCCGCAAGGACAGAAAGAACAGGAAGCAAGCCGATGCGCTCCGGAGTGATCGCACAAAAGGTCGGGATGACGCGGGTCTTCACGGAGGCCGGCGAACATATTCCCGTGACCGTGCTGAAGCTCGGCAATTGCCAGGTCGTAGGCCACCGCACCGAAGAGAAGAACGGTTATGTCGCGCTCCAGCTCGGTTCTGGCAGCCGCAAGACCGTTTACATGCCCAAGGCCGAGCGCGGCCAGTTCGCGGTCGCCAAGGTCGAGCCGAAGCGCCGGGTCGAGGAATTCCGCGTCAGCGCGGATGCGATGATCCCGGTCGGCGCCGAGATCCAGGCCGATCACTTCGTCGTCGGTCAGTTCGTCGACGTCACCGGCACCTCGGTCGGTAAGGGCTTCGCCGGCGGCATGAAGCGCTGGAACTTCGGCGGTCTGCGCGCCACGCACGGTGTGTCGATCTCGCACCGCTCGATCGGTTCGACCGGTGGCCGTCAGGATCCCGGCAAGACCTGGAAGAACAAGAAGATGCCCGGCCACATGGGTGTCGATCGCATAACCACGCTCAACCTTCGCGTCGTCCAGACCGATGTCGAGCGCGGCCTGATCCTCGTCGAAGGCGCCGTTCCCGGCTCCAAGGGCGGCTGGATCCGCGTGCGCGACGCCGTCAAGAAGCCGCTGCCGAAGGAAGCTCCGAAGCCGGGCAAGTTCAAGGTTGCTGGCGACGCGGAAGCCGCTCCGGCTGCGCAGGAGGCGTGAGATGGAATTGAAGGTCACTACCCTCGAAGGCAAGGAAGCGGGCTCGGTCCAGCTCTCCGACGCCATTTTCGGCCTCGAGCCGCGCGAAGACATCATCGCGCGCTGCGTGCAGTGGCAGCTCAATAAGCGCCAGGCCGGCACGCACAAGGCCAAGGGCCGCGCCGAGATCTGGCGCACCGGCAAGAAGATGTACAAGCAGAAGGGCACCGGCGGTGCTCGTCACGGCTCGGCTCGCGTGCCGCAGTTCCGCGGCGGCGGTCGCGCCTTCGGTCCGGTGGTGCGTTCGCACGCCACCGACCTGCCGAAGAAGGTTCGCGCGCTGGCGCTCAAGCATGCGCTCTCGGCCAAGGCCAAGGACGGCGATCTCGTCGTGATCGACAAGGCCGCGCTCGAGACCGCCAAGACCAAGGCGCTGCTGGGTCACTTCTCGGGCCTCGGGCTCACCAACGCGCTGATCATCGACGGCGCCGAGCTCAACAACGGTTTTGCCGCTGCGGCCCGCAACATCCCGAACATGGACGTGCTGCCGATTCAGGGCATCAACGTCTATGACATCCTGCGCCGTCAGAAGCTCGTTCTGACCAAGGCCGCCATCGATGCGCTGGAGGCGCGCTTCAAATGACGAAGAACATCGAGCCTCGCCACTACGACGTGATCCTGTCGCCGGTCGTGACCGAAAAGGCGACGATCGCCTCGGAGCACAACAAGGTGCTGTTCAAGGTGGCCGCGAAGGCGACCAAGCCGCAGATCAAGGAAGCGGTCGAGAAGCTGTTCGACGTCAAGGTCAAGAGCGTCAACACGCTGGTCCGCAAGGGCAAGACCAAGGTCTTCCGCGGCAATCTCGGCTCGCAGTCGAACTCCAAGCGCGCGATCGTGACCCTCGAAGAGGGCCACCGGATCGACGTGACCACCGGTCTGTAAGGTCGTACGACGATGGCACTGAAGACATTCAATCCCACGACGCCGGGCCAGCGCCAGCTGGTCATGGTCGATCGTTCGGCCCTGTACAAGGGCAAGCCGGTCAAGGCGCTCACCGAGGGCAAGAAGTCCTCGGGCGGCCGTAACAACACCGGTCGCATCACGGTGCGTTTCCGCGGCGGCGGTCACAAGCAGACGCTGCGTACGGTCGATTTCAAGCGCGAGAAGGTCGACGTTCCCGCGACCGTCGAGCGGCTCGAGTATGATCCGAACCGCACCGGGTTCATCGCGCTGATCAAGTATCAGGACGGCGAGCAGGCCTACATCCTGGCGCCGCAGCGCCTGGCCGTGGGCGACACGATCATCGCCGGCAACTATGTCGACGTGAAGCCGGGCAACGTCATGCCGCTCGGCAACATGCCGGTCGGCACGATCATCCACAACATCGAGGTCAAGATCGGGAAGGGCGGCCAGCTCGCGCGTTCCGCGGGCACCTATGCCCAGCTCGTCGGTCGCGACCAGGACTACGTCATCATCCGCCTGAACTCGGGCGAGCAGCGCCTGGTGCACGGCCGTTGCCGCGGCACGATCGGCGCGGTGTCGAACCCGGATCACATGAACACCTCGATCGGCAAGGCCGGTCGCAAGCGTTGGATGGGCCGTCGCCCGCACAACCGCGGTGTCGCGATGAACCCGATCGACCATCCGCACGGCGGTGGTGAAGGTCGCACCTCCGGCGGCCGCCACCCGGTCACCCCGTGGGGCAAGCCGACCAAGGGCAAGAAGACCCGCACCAACAAGTCGACCAACAAATTCATTCTCCTAAGCCGCCACAAGCGGAAGAAGTAAGGAACGCCGGACATGGTTCGTTCAGTCTGGAAAGGCCCGTTCGTCGAGGGTTCTCTGCTCAAGAAGGCAGATGCCGCGCGCGCGTCCGGCCGTCACGACGTCATCAAGATCTGGAGCCGTCGCTCGACGATCCTGCCGCAGTTCGTCGGCCTGACCTTCGGCGTCTACAACGGTCAGAAGCACGTGCCGGTGGCCGTCAACGAGGAAATGGTCGGTCACAAGTTCGGCGAGTTCTCGCCGACCCGGACCTTCCATGGCCACTCGGGCGACAAGAAAGCCAAGAAGGCTTGAGGATTAAACGATGAGCAAACCTAAGCGCGAACGGAGCCTCGCCGACAACGAGGCCAAGGCGGTCGCCCGGATGCTGCGGGTGAGCCCGCAGAAGCTCAACCTGGTCGCCCAGCTCATTCGCGGCCGGAAGGCGTCTGCCGCGCTCGCCGACCTGCAGTTTTCGCGCAAGCGGATCGCGGTCGACGTGAAGAAGTGCCTGGAGTCGGCTATCGCCAACGCCGAGAACAACCACGACCTCGACGTCGACGATCTCGTCGTGGCGCAGGCTTTCGTCGGCAACGGCCTCGTGATGAAGCGCTTTGCCGCTCGCGGCCGCGGCCGCTCGGGCCGCGTCTACAAACCATTTTCGCAGCTGACGATCATCGTTCGTCAGGTCGAAGCTGAAGCCGCCGCTTAAGGGCGCAGGAGAACACGATGGGTCAAAAGATCAATCCGATCGGTCTGCGCCTCGGCATCAACCGGACCTGGGATTCCCGCTGGTTCGCCGGCAAGCAGGAATACGGCAAGCTGCTGCACGAGGACGTCAAGATCCGCGAGATCCTGCACAAGGAGCTCAAGCAGGCGGCCGTCGCCCGCATCGTGATCGAGCGTCCGCACAAGAAGTGCCGCGTCACCATCCACTCGGCCCGTCCGGGCGTGGTGATCGGCAAGAAGGGTGCGGACATCGACAAGCTGCGCAAGAAGGTCGCGGACATCACCTCGTCCGACGTCGTCATCAACATCGTCGAGATCCGCAAGCCGGAGCTCGATGCGACACTGGTGGCCGAGTCGATCGCGCAGCAGCTCGAGCGCCGCGTGGCGTTCCGCCGTGCCATGAAGCGCGCCGTGCAGTCGGCGATGCGCCTCGGCGCGGAAGGCATCCGCATCAACTGCTCGGGACGTCTCGGCGGTGCTGAAATCGCGCGCATGGAGTGGTACCGCGAAGGTCGCGTGCCGCTGCACACGCTGCGTGCCGACATCGACTACGGCGTTGCGACCGCGTTCACGACCTTCGGCACCTGCGGCGTCAAGGTCTGGATCTTCAAGGGTGAGATCCTCGAGCACGATCCGATGGCCCAGGACAAGAGAATGGCCGAAGGCGAGACGGGTGGCAGTGGTGACCGTGGCCGACAGCGCCGCGACACGGCTGCAGCCTAAAAGCCGCACAGGAATTTGAGGGCTTAAAGCCATGATGCAACCTAAGAAAACGAAGTTCCGGAAGGCGCATAAGGGCCGCATCCACGGCGTTGCGTCTTCGGGCGCGACGTTGGCGTTCGGCCAGTTCGGCCTGAAGGCGACCGAGCCTGAGCGCGTCACCGCGCGCCAGATCGAAGCCGCTCGTCGCGCGCTGACCCGTCACATGAAGCGCGCCGGCCGCGTCTGGATCCGTGTGTTCCCCGACGTTCCGGTGTCCAAGAAGCCGGCCGAAGTCCGCATGGGCTCCGGCAAGGGTTCGCCGGAATTGTGGGTTGCACGGGTCAAGCCGGGCCGGGTGCTGTTCGAGATCGATGGCGTCAACACCCAGATCGCGCGTGAGGCGCTGACCCTGGCGGCGGCCAAGCTGCCGATCAAGACGCGCTTCGTCGAGCGCATTGCGGAGTAATGGTCATGGCCCAGATGAAGATCGAAGACATCCGCGCGATGAGCCCCGACCAGCAGGATGACGCCATCCTGAACCTGAAGAAGGAGCGCTTCAACCTGCGCTTCCAGCGCGCCACCGGGCAGCTCGAGAACACCTCTCGCCTGCGCGAGGCCCGCCGTGACATCGCCCGGATCAAGACCGTCGCCGCGCAGACGCGCGCGAAGAAGAAGTAAGAGGCTTACGAAGATGCCGAAACGTACTTTGCAGGGCGTGGTCGTCAGCGACAAGCAGGCCAAGACCATCGTGGTGCGCGTCGATCGCCGCTTCACGCACCCGATCTACAAGAAGACGATCCGCCGTTCGAAGAATTACCACGCGCACGACGAGAGCAACGAGTTCAAGCCGGGCGATATGGTTTGGATCGAGGAAACGAAGCCGATTTCGAAGTTGAAGCGCTGGGTCGTGATCCGGGGCGAACACAAGAAAAGCGCCTGATCTGTTGGCTTTAGCCGACTGACTTCAGGGAAATGTTGAGCGCCGGCTGGGCTGGCGCAAAGAGAAAGAGGACGAGGTGCATCAATGATTCAGATGCAGACCAACCTCGACGTGGCCGATAATTCTGGCGCACGCCGTGTCATGTGTATCAAGGTGCTCGGGGGCTCCAAGCGCCGCTACGCCACGATCGGCGACATCATCGTCGTGTCGATCAAGGAAGCAATTCCGCGTGGCAAGGTGAAGAAGGGCGACGTGATGAAGGCCGTCGTGGTGCGCGTCCGCAAGGACATCCGCCGCGCCGACGGTTCGGTCATCCGCTTCGACCGCAACGCCGCCGTCCTGATCAACAACCAGTCCGAGCCGGTCGGCACCCGTATCTTCGGGCCCGTGCCGCGCGAGTTGCGCGCCAAGAACCACATGAAGATCATCTCGCTCGCGCCGGAGGTGCTGTGATGGCTGCGAAGATCCGCAAGGGCGACAGGGTCGTCGTGCTGACCGGCCGCGACAAGGGTCGTACCGGCGAAGTGTTCGAGGTCCGTCCCGACGCCGGCACCGCGCTCGTGCGCGGCATCAACATGGTCAAGCGTCACCAGAAGCAGACGCAGGCCCAGGAGGGCGGCATCATCTCGAAAGAGGCGCCGATCCAACTGTCCAACATCGCGTATGTCGGCAAGGACGGAAAGCCGACCCGCGTCGGATTCAAGATTCTGGCGGACGGCAAGAAGGTCCGCATCGCCAAGAGCTCGGGAGCTGAGATCGATGGCTGAGGCCGCTTACACGCCGCGCCTGCGCGCGGAATATGATGCGAAGATCCGCACGGCTCTGACCGAGAAGTTCGGTTACGAGAACGTCATGCAGGTTCCTCGCCTGGACAAGGTCGTGCTGAACATGGGCGTTGGCGATTCCGTCAATGACCGCAAGAAGGCCGAGACCGCCGCTGCCGAGCTGACCCAGATCGCCGGCCAGAAGGCGATCGTGACCTATTCGCGGATCGCGATCGCGACGTTCAAGCTACGTGAGAACCAGCCGATCGGCTGCAAGGTCACGCTGCGCAAGGCCCGCATGTATGAGTTCATCGATCGCCTGGTGAACGTCGCGCTGCCGCGCGTCCGCGACTTCCGCGGCCTGAACCCGAAGAGCTTCGATGGCCGCGGCAACTACTCGCTCGGCATCAAGGAGCACATCATTTTCCCCGAGATCGACTTCGACAAGGTCACGGAAGCCCGCGGCATGGACATCACCGTCTGCACCACGGCCAAGACCGACGAAGAGGCGAGGGCCTTGTTGACCGCTTTCAATTTCCCGTTCCGGCAGTGAGACGCTGACCTAAAGCCTCTCAAACGCGGATACCCAGGAGCCAAGCATGGCAAAGAAGAGTTCAGTCGAGAAGAACAACAGGCGCAAGCGGATGGTGAAGAACGCCGCCGCCAAGCGCGAGCGGTTGAAGGCGATCATCGCCGACAAGACGCTGCCGATGGAGGAGCGGTTCGCCGCGACGCTGAAGCTGGCGGAAATGCCGCGCAACTCGTCGGCGACCCGCATCCGCCTGCGCTGCGAACTGTCGGGCCGCCCGCGCTCGAACTACCGCAAGAACAAGCTGTCCCGTATCGCGCTGCGCGACCTTGGCTCCAAGGGCATGGTCCCGGGCCTCGTGAAGTCCAGCTGGTAAGGAGGGTCGTTTAGATGTCTACGCACGATCCAATCAGCGATCTGATCACCCGTATCCGCAACGCGCAGATGCGTTCGAAGACCAAGGTCTCCACGCCTGGCTCGAAGATGCGCGAGAACGTGCTCGAGGTTCTGAAGACCGAGGGTTACATCCGCGGTTACGCCACGCTCGAGCATTCCTCGGGCCGCAGCGAGATCGAGATCGAGCTGAAGTATTTCGACGGCGAGCCCGTCATTCGCGAGATTGAACGCGTTTCCAAGCCCGGGCGTCGCGTCTACGCCTCGGTGAAGAACCTGCCGCGGGTGAACAACGGACTCGGCATTTCGGTGTTGTCGACGCCGAAGGGGATCATGGCCGACCACAGCGCGCGCGACGCGAATGTGGGCGGTGAAGTCCTCTTCACGGTGTTCTGAGAAGGATTTTCGATCCATGTCACGTGTTGGCAAAAGGCCTGTGGTGGTGCCGTCGGGTGTTACCGCGACCGTCGATGGGCAGACCGTCAAGATGAAGGGGCCGAAGGGTCAGCTTCAGTTCGTCGTTCATGACGACGTCGAGGTGAAGCTCGAGAACGGCCAGATCAAGGTCAAGCCGCGAGCCGAGACCAACCGCGCACAGGCGCTGTACGGTACCGCTCGCGCCCAGGTCGCGAATCTGGTCGAAGGCGTCACCAAGGGCTTCGAGAAGAAGCTCGAGATCACCGGCGTCGGCTATCGCGCTGCGATGCAGGGCAAGAATCTGCAGCTTGCGCTGGGCTACAGTCACGACGTGATCTATCCGATCCCCGAGGGGATCACGATCACCGTGCCGAAGCCGACCGAGATCACGGTGGCGGGCAGCGACGTCCAGCGCGTCGGCCAGGTCGCCGCCGAGATCCGCGCCTACCGTCCGCCGGAGCCCTACAAGGGCAAAGGCGTGAAGTATGTGGGCGAATTCATCTTCCGCAAGGAAGGCAAGAAGAAGTAACGGAGCCGGTCATGTCGAAAGCCAAGGTTACGAATGCCCGGCGCAAGCGGAGTGTGCGGCTCAAGCTGCGCCGCTCCGCCGGCGGCCGTCCGCGCCTCTCGGTGTTCCGCTCGTCCAAGCACATCTACGCCCAGGTCATCGACGACCTGAAGGGCGAGACGCTGGCCTCTGCCTCGTCGCTCGAGAAGTCGATGCGCGACGGCGGCAAGACCGGCGCCGACATCGATGCGGCGAAGGCGGTCGGCAAGCTGCTGGCCCAGCGCGCCGCCGAGAAGGGCGTGAAGGAAGTCGTGTTCGATCGCGGCAGCTATCTCTATCACGGGCGCGTCAAGGCTCTGGCCGATGCGGCGCGTGAGAGCGGGCTGAGCTTCTAACAGAATTTGAGGATTGAGGCGTAAGCCTCTGAAGGATTGGAAAAACCATGGCAGCTGAACGCGAACAACGTGGTGGACGCGATCAACGCGGCGGCGGACGTGAACGCAGGGAGCGCGAAGAGCGCGACAGCGAGTTCGTCGACAAGCTCGTCCACATCAACCGCGTGGCCAAGGTCGTCAAGGGCGGCAAGCGCTTCGGTTTCGCGGCGCTGGTCGTGATCGGCGACCAGAAGGGGCGGGCCGGCTTCGGTCACGGCAAGGCGCGCGAAGTGCCCGAGGCGATCCGCAAGGCGACCGAGTCCGCCAAGCGCAACCTGACGCGCGTGTCGCTGCGCGAGGGCCGCACGCTCCACCACGACATCGCCGGCCGTCATGGCGCAGGCCGTGTCTACCTGCGTGCAGCTCCGGCCGGAACCGGCATCATCGCCGGCGGCCCGATGCGCGCCGTGTTCGAGACGCTCGGCGTCCAGGACGTGGTTGCCAAGTCGATCGGCTCGTCGAATCCCTACAACATGGTTCGCGCAACCTTCGACGCGCTGAAGCATCAGGATTCGCCGCGTTCGGTCGCAGCCCGCCGCAACATCAAGGTGTCCACTCTGCAGTCGCGCCGTATCGGTGGCGATGCCGAGGCGGCTGCCGACTAACGGAAGCTTTCGGAGTAGACTCCCATGGCCAAGGCCAGCAAGACGATCAAGCTCGAGCAGACCGGCAGCGCAATCCGCCGCCATCACTCGCAGCGCTCGACGCTGATCGGGCTCAAGCTCAATAAGATCGGCCGCACCAGCGAACTGCCTGATACCCCGGCGGTCCGCGGCATGATCGAGAAGGTTCACCATCTCGTCCGCATCGTCGACGGGAAGTAAGCAAAGGCGCATGATCCCGAGCAGCGGGCACCGTGTTTCGGTGAAGATCAGGCGCAAGACACAAGGAGAAGGGCGATGAAGCTCAGCGATATCGCCGACAACGCCGGCTCGCGCAAGAAGCGTATGCGCGTCGGCCGCGGCATCGGTTCGGGCAAGGGCAAGCAGTCCGGCCGCGGCGGCAAGGGCCAGACCGCGCGTTCGGGCGTGCGCATCAAGGGTTTCGAAGGCGGCCAGATGCCGATGCATCGCCGTCTGCCCAAGCGCGGCTTCAACAACATCTTCCGCGTCGAGTTCGCCGAGATCAATCTCGACCGGCTCCAGGAAGCGGTCGATGCCAAGAAGATCGACGCCGGCAGCGTCGTGAACGTCGAGGCCCTGGTGAAGGGCGGCGTGCTGCGCCGCGCCAAGGCCGGCCTGCGGCTGCTCGGCCGCGGCGAGCTCAAGTCCAAGCTCAACATCGAGGTGCACGGCGCCACCAAGACCGCGATCGCCGCGGTCGAGAAGGCCGGCGGTTCGGTGAAGATCCTCGCCCCTGCCAAGGAAGAAGGCGAGGCGGCGTAACAACTGCGTCATCGGCCCGCGGCTCGCGGGCCTTTACGCATGCGGGACGTGGACTTATCGAAGCCGAGCCCCAGATAATGTCCGGCGTCCGCCAGAGTAGCCCGGCCGCGGGCATGACGGCGCAACAGGCGGCGGGAGAAAGTCCAAGATGGTCTCTGCAGCGGAACAACTGGCAGCCAATCTCAATTTCGGCGCGTTTGCCAAGGCCGACGAACTGAAGAAGCGCATCTGGTTCACCCTGGGTGCGCTGCTCGTTTATCGGCTCGGCACCTACATCCCGCTGCCGGGCATCGATCCCAACATCTGGGAGCAGGTGTTCCGCTCCCAGGCGGGCGGCATCCTCGGCATGTTCAACATGTTCGCCGGCGGCGGCATCCACCGCATGGCGATCTTCGCGTTGAACATCATGCCGTACATCTCGGCCTCGATCATCATCCAGCTCCTTACCACCGTCTCGCCGCAGCTCGAGGCGCTGAAGAAGGAAGGCGAGGCCGGCCGCAAGACGCTGAACCAGTACACCCGCTACCTGACCGTCATCCTGGCCGCGTTCCAGTCCTATGGCATCGCGGTGGGCCTCGAGGGTGCCGGCAACGTCGTCAGCGATCCCGGCATGTTCTTCCGCCTGTCCACCGCGATCACGCTGACCGGCGGCACCATGTTCCTGATGTGGCTGGGCGAGCAGATCACCTCGCGCGGCATCGGCAACGGCATTTCGCTGATCATTCTCGCCGGCATCGTCGCCGAGCTGCCCGCGGCGCTCGCCAACATGCTCGAGCTCGGCCGTCAGGGCGCGATGTCGACCGGCCTGATCCTGGTGGTGATCATCATGGCCGTCGCCGTGATCGCCTTCATCGTGTTCATGGAGCGCGCGCAGCGCCGGCTCTTGATCCAGTATCCGAAGCGCCAGGTCGGCAACAAGATGTTCGAGGGCCAGTCCTCGCATCTGCCGCTGAAGCTCAACACCTCGGGCGTGATCCCGCCGATCTTTGCGTCGTCGCTGCTGCTGCTGCCGACCACGGTTGCGAACTTCAATGCCGGCAGCGGGCCGGAGTGGTTCCAGTGGATCACCACCCAGCTCGGCCATGGCCGCCCGCTGTTCCTGATCCTGTATCTGGCGCTGATCGTGTTCTTCGCCTTCTTCTACACCGCGATCGTGTTCAACCCGACCGAGACTGCGGACAATCTGAAGAAGCACGGCGGATTCATTCCGGGCATCCGTCCGGGAGAACGTACCGCGGAATATATCGACTACGTGCTGTCGCGCATCACCGTGCTCGGCGCGATTTATCTGGCGATCGTCTGCCTGATTCCCGAGATCCTGATCTCCTACGCCTCGGTCCCGTTCTATTTCGGCGGCACCTCGCTGCTGATCGTCGTCAGTGTCACCATGGACACGGTGGCGCAGGTTCAGGGCTATCTGCTGGCACACCAGTATGAAGGCCTGATCCGGAAGTCGAAGCTGCGCGGCCGCCGCCGCTAGGCACGGTCACGCTTGAGGCGGCGCGACCGCGCCGCCGATTCGCTGCACGCCGCAACGCGGCGCGCGCAGAGGCGTCCGGGCAGCGATTCGGTTCGCATCGGCAGAGCTGCTCACACGGCGGCGCAATCACTGATTTCAAAAGGCCTTCTTGGCGTCCGGGCATTCGCTCCCCTATGATATGGGTGGCGGTGCGGCGCCGATTATGGTTTGCACTGTTCTTGATCTTCAAACGCAGGTGCGCGACGTATCGCTCACCAAGCCGGGGGGCGTTACGCCGATGAGAATTATACTTCTGGGACCGCCGGGGTCGGGCAAGGGGACTCAGGCCCAGCTGTTGGTGCAGCGCTATGGCATTGTCCAGCTCTCGACGGGTGAAATGCTGCGCGCGGCCGTCGCGGCGGGGACGCCGGTCGGGCTGAAGGCCAAGGAGATCATGGCCAGCGGCGGTCTTGTGCCTGACGAGGTCGTGGTGGGAATCATCTCCGACCGCATCGACCAGCCGGACGCCAAGAACGGTTTCATCCTCGATGGTTTCCCGCGCACCGTGCCGCAGGCCGAGGCGCTGGACGAACTGCTCAAGCACAAGCATCTCAAGCTCGACGCCGTGATCGAGCTCCGCGTCAACGAGAGCGCGCTCCTGAGCCGGGTCGAGACTCGCGTTGCCCAGATGCGGGAGCGCGGCGAGGAGGTCAGACTCGACGACACCCCGGAGGTCCTGACCAAGCGGCTTGCCAGCTATCGCAGCCAGACGGAACCGCTGATTCACTACTATTCCGAGCGTCGGAAGCTCTCGACCATCGACGGCATGATGGCCATTGACGAGGTCACCCGCGCCATCCACCGCCAGCTCCTGGCGCTCGGCGCGGTCGAGCCCAAGACCCACGCCAGAAGCGCAGCCAAGGTGGCACCGGCCAAAAAGACCAAGGTGGCGAAGAAATCGACCAAGAAGCCGGCGAAGGCAGCCAAGAAGGCCGCCAAATCGGCCAAATCCGGCAAAAAGACGGTCAAGAAGGCTAGGAAGGGCGCCAAGAAGGCAGCCAAGAAGGCGGCCGGGAAAACGGTCAAAACGGCAGCCAAAAGGACGGCCAAGAAGACCGCCAAGAAGGCCGTCAAAAAGGGTGCCAAAAAGGCTGCAAAAAAGGTCACGAAAAAGCGAGCCAGACGCTAGCAGCGGTTGACGAAAGCCCCTGGAATCCCCTAATAAGCCCCGCATCCAAGTCGGATAGTTTCAGACGATGCCGGGCCCCAGGAAGACCGGGGGTGGGCGTCGTGTTCGCGTTTGTGAACACCTGCCCGAGAAAGCAAGCACTTAAAGCCCGATTCCTGACGAGGGATCGGCAACAGGAGAGAAGGCCGTGGCCCGTATTGCCGGCGTGAACATTCCCACCAACAAGCGCGTGCTGATCGCGCTCCAGTACATCCATGGCATCGGCGCGAAGATCGCCGGCGAGATCATGGAGAAGGTGAAGATCCCCGAGGATCGTCGCGTCAATCAGCTCAGCGACGCCGAAGTGCTCCAGATCCGCGAAGTCATCGACCGCGACTATCTCGTCGAGGGCGATCTGCGTCGCGAGGTCGGCATCAACATCAAGCGCCTGATGGACCTCGGCTGCTATCGCGGCCTGCGTCATCGTCGGGGTCTGCCGGTGCGCGGCCAGCGCACCCACACCAATGCGCGCACGCGCAAGGGTCCGGCCAAGGCCATCGCCGGCAAGAAGAAGTAAGTTTTTCGAATCCGATCGCGGCGTGTGGCGAAAGAGGGGATCACCCGTTCGCTGCACGCTTTTCGTTCCACAGGTGTAGCCGCTGGCATTACGGCGGCGTTTGAGATCTTCAGGAAAGGGACTCTATGGGCAAGGAAGCCACCCGCGTTCGTCGTCGTGAGCGCAAGAACATCGCCTCCGGCGTCGCTCACGTGAACTCATCGTTCAACAACACGACCATCACCATCACCGACGCGCAGGGCAACACGATTGCCTGGTCCTCGGCCGGTACGATGGGCTTCAAGGGCTCGCGCAAGTCGACCCCGTATGCCGCGCAGGTCGCCGCCGAGGACGTGTCGAAGAAGGCGCAGGAGCACGGCATGCGCACGCTGGAAGTCGAAGTCGCCGGTCCCGGTTCGGGCCGCGAGTCGGCTCTCCGAGCGCTCCAGGCCGCGGGCTTCACCGTCACCTCGATCCGTGACGTGACCACGATTCCGCACAACGGTTGCCGTCCCCGCAAGCGTCGGCGCGTTTGATTTCTACGAGTTGCGGGCGCAGCGGCGCCCGCAATGACTTTGCAAGAAGCCGCGGGAATGATCTGCGGCCTTTCTCCAACGCCAGTATTTGAACTGTCAAATCGACTGGCCTGTATGGGTGAAACAGTGACGATCCAGAAAAATTGGCAAGAACTGATTCGGCCGAACAAGCTCCAGGTCACGCCCGGCAGCGATCCCTCGCGTTTCGCGACCATCGTCGCCGAGCCGCTCGAGCGCGGCTTCGGCCAGACCCTCGGCAACGCGCTGCGCCGCATCCTGCTCTCCTCGCTCCAGGGCGCGGCGGTGCAGTCGGTGCATATCGACGGTGTGCTGCACGAGTTCTCCTCGATCGCGGGCGTCCGTGAGGACGTCACCGACATCGTTCTCAACATCAAGGACATCTCGATCAAGATGCAGGGCGAAGGCCCCAAGCGGATGGTCGTGAAGAAGCAGGGCCCGGGCGTCGTCACCGCCGGCGACATCCAGACCGTCGGCGATGTGGTCGTGCTGAACCCCGATCTGCAGATCTGCACGCTCGACGAGGGCGCCGAGATCCGCATGGAGTTCACGGTCTCCACCGGCAAGGGTTACGTGCCCGCCGAGCGCAACCGTCCCGAGGACGCTCCGATCGGCCTGATCCCGGTCGACAGCCTGTACTCGCCGGTCCGCAAGGTCTCGTACAAGGTCGAGAACACCCGCGAGGGCCAGATCCTCGACTACGACAAGCTGACCATGACGATCGAGACCAACGGCGCGATCACGCCGGATGACTCCGTGGCCTATGCTGCGCGCATCCTGCAGGATCAGCTCAACGTGTTCGTCAACTTCGAAGAGCCGCGCAAGGAAGTCGCCCAGGAGATCATCCCGGATCTCGCCTTCAACCCGGCCTTCCTCAAGAAGGTGGACGAGCTCGAACTGTCGGTGCGTTCGGCCAACTGCTTGAAGAACGACAACATCGTCTACATCGGCGACCTCGTGCAGAAGAGCGAAGCGGAAATGCTCCGCACCCCGAACTTCGGCCGCAAGTCGCTGAACGAGATCAAGGAAGTGCTGGCCCAGATGGGTCTGCATCTCGGCATGGAAGTGCCGGGCTGGCCGCCGGAGAACATCGACGAGCTCGCCAAGCGCTTCGAGGATCACTACTGAGCATTTCGTCATTCCGGGGCGGCTCGCAGAGCCGAACCCGGAATCTCGAAATTCCGGATCGCCGCTTCGCGCCGTCCGGAATGACGGAGAGCATGATACCGGAAAAGTGCGAAGCGGTTTTCCGATAAGGATCATGCTCAAACAAGAAAGCGAAAGCGCGTCGCGCTTTCGCGGGCGAACGCAGGCAGCCCACCTGAGCAACATGTCCGACGAACCGTCGCGGCAGTTTTAACGTAAGGACTACACACATGCGTCACGGCAAGGTTCATCGGAAGCTCAACCGTACGGCCGAGCATCGCCGCGCGATGTTTGCCAACATGGCGGCTGCGCTGATCAAGCACGAGCAGATCGTTACCACGCTGCCCAAGGCCAAGGAGCTCCGTCCGATCGTCGAGAAGCTCGTCACCCTCGGCAAGAAGGGTGGCCTGTCGCTGCGCCGCCAGGCGATCGCGGAGCTGCGCGACGTCGACATGGTCAAGAAGCTCTTTGACACGCTGGCGACCCGCTACAAGGACCGCCAGGGTGGCTACACCCGCATCATCAAGGCCGGCTTCCGCTATGGCGACAACGCTGCGATGGCCGTGATCGAGTTCGTCGATCGCGACGTCGATGCCAAGGGCCAGGATTCCGGTCCGGTCGAGGCGAAGGAAGCCGAAGCGGCGTAAGCCGACGGGTACTTGAATTTTTCAGAAAGCGGCGCCCGTGGGCGCCGCTTTTTTTATGGCGCGGCCGTGAGGCCTGGAACGATCACGAAATCAAACGTGCGATTGCGTAAGGCATCGCGTACGACCGGCACAAGCTCGAGCGCCGATGGCGTATGCTGCCCTGTCAGTATGACGGCGTAGGTATCGCATTCCGCGGCGACAGGATGGGCACGGTACGCTTTGCCGACCTGCGGCACGGCTGTTGTGGCGGGCCAGCCTCACGCGTGGGGACGATTGAAGCTGCGTGGGCAGCGCACGATATCTCCGCCAACCTCTATGGAGAGACGACGCATGAACATCGACCTTTTCGGAAAGACCGCCCTCGTCACCGGCTCGACCGCCGGCATCGGCCATGCCATCGCCAAGGGCCTTGCCGCCTCGGGCGCAAGCGTCGTCGTCAACGGGCGGGGCCAGGACAAGGTCGATGCGGCCGTGCGCAAGTTGGAAGGGACGGGCGCCAAGGTGCGGGGCATCGCCGCCGACGTCTCGACCGCTTCGGGCTGCGAGGCGCTCGTTGCGGCGCTGCCCGAGGTCGACATCCTCATCAACAATGCCGGCATCTTCGAGCCCAAGGACTTCTTCGATATCCCGGACGCGGACTGGAGCCGCTTCTTCGAGGTCAACGTCATGAGCGGCGTGCGGCTGTCGCGCGCGTACATGAAGGGCATGCTCGCCCGCAACTGGGGCCGCATCGTCTTCATCTCCTCGGAGTCCGGGCTCAACATTCCCGTCGAGATGATCCACTACGGCATGACCAAGACGGCCCAGCTCTCGGTCGCGCGCGGTCTGGCGCAACTGACCCGCGGCACCGGCGTCACCGTCAATTCCGTCCTGCCGGGCCCGACCATGTCGGAGGGCGTCGAGACTTTCGTCAGGGATCTCGCGAAGCAAAACGGTCAGTCGGTGGACGAGGCCGCCGCCAATTTCGTCAAGCAGCATCGCCCGAGTTCGCTGATCCAGCGCTTCGCCAGTGTCGACGAGATCGCCAACATGGTGGTCTATGTTGCCTCGAAGGAGGCGTCTGCCACCAATGGCGCCGCGCTGCGCGCGGAAGGCGGCATCGTCAACACGATCGCATGAGGCGATGCGCATGGTGGCCTATGTGATCTCGGAGGTCGAGACACGCGACAGGGCCGCGATGGAGGCCTATCGTACACTGGCCGAGCAGACCATCGCGCGATATGGCGGCCGCTATCTTGCGCGCGGCGGCGCCGCTGAGGTGGTGGAGGGGGGGCCGCCGTCCAAGACCATCATCATCGTGGAGTTTGCTTCGATGGCTCGCGCGCGCGAATGGTACGCCTCACCGGAATACGCGGAGGCGCTGAAGTTGCGACAGGCGGCGCTGGAGCGGCGGCTGATGTTCGTCGACGGAGTCGTTCCAGTCTAGCTGGTCTGCCGCCCTGCGGGTTCCATTCGGCGCGCTGTCGGCTAGGATGGGCATTCATGCTCTGGCCCCTGTCGACCCGCCACAAACGCCTCTTCAGATTGACGTCCGCGCGATGGCAGCGGCGGGCGATCTTCCTGCTCGGTGGTATCGGGGTCGGCGCCACGGCTGTGGCGCTGGCGCAGCTCGCCGATCTGGCGCAGCATGCTTTCGCGCTGCTGCTGGCGAAGTCGCGCTACGCCGTGCTGGCGGTGACCCCGCTCGGCTTCATGCTGTCGGCCTATCTGACCATCCGGCTGTTTCCCAACGCGCAGGGAAGCGGGATTCCACAAGCCATTGCCGCACGCCATCTGACCGATCAGGGCGCGCGCGAGAGTCTGGTTTCGATCCGGATCGCGGCCGGAAAGGTGATCCTCACTCTGTTCGGTCTGTTGTGTGGCGGCTCCGTCGGTCGGGAAGGGCCCACGGTGCAGGTCGGCGCGTCCATCATGTTCGCGCTCGGCCGCGTTTCGCCGCGCCGCCAGCCGGGCTTGATCCTGGCCGGCGCCGCCGCAGGCGTTGCCGCGGCGTTCAACACGCCGCTCGCCGGCATCGTCTTCGGCATCGAGGAGATGAGCCGCGCTTTCGAGACCCGCACGTCCAGCCTCATCATTGCGGCCGTGATCGCGGCCGGCCTGACCTCGCTGGCGCTGGCCGGCAATTACGCCTATTTCGGCAGCAGCGCGACGTCGCTGGCGCGTGGCACGGACTGGCTGGCCGTTCCGCTCTGTGGCGTGGTCGGCGGCCTCGCGGGGGGCCTGTTCAGCCGCATCGTCATCGCGATGGCGCACGGGTTCAAGAATCCGCTCGGACGCGCGATCAAAGGCCATCCGCTCTGGTTCGCATTCGCGTGCGGCATCGCTGTCGCGATCTGCGGTCTGGTGTCCGGCGATACGATCTACGGCACCGGCTATGAGCAGGTGAAGACGGCACTGGAGCACGGCTCGCCGCTGCCGCAGGATTTCGGCGTGCTCAAGCTCCTGGCGACGACCTTTGCTGCAATCAGCGGCATACCGGGCGGCATTTTCTCGCCGTCGCTGGCTGTCGGTGCCGGCATCGGCAGCAACGTCGCCTCGTTCTTCCAAGATGCACCGCTCGGCGCGATCATGCTGCTCGGCATGGTCTCGTACTTCGCCGGCGTGGTGCAGGCGCCGATCACGGCGTTCGTGATCGTGACCGAAATGACGGACAATCATGGCATGGTCGTGCCGTTGATGGCGGCCGCGTTGATCGCGCATGTCACCTCGCGAATGATCTGCGAGGAGGGCATCTATCACGCACTGGCAAAGGGCTTCGTCGAACGGGCGACGCAATCGCCGGAAGCGAAGGCGCCGCACGCTTCGAGCTGAAGCCTACCACCCCTCCAGCACGATCTTGCCGCGCGACTTGCCGCTCTCGAGCAGCGCATGGGCGCGCTTGAGGTTGGTGGCGTTGATCGTGCCGAAGGTCTGGTCGAGCGTGGTGCGCAGCACGCCCTTGTCGATGAGGTCGGCGACGTCGTTGAGCAGGTGATGCTGCGCGATCATGTCCGGAGTCTGGAACGAGGAGCGCGTGAACATCGATTCCCAGTGCACCGAGATCGCCTTGCCCTTGAACGTGCTCATGGCGAATTCCGGCGGATCGTCGATCAGGCCGAACTTGCCCTGCGGGGCCATGAGTTCGGCGATCGCCTTGTAGTGCTGGTCGGTGAAAGTGAGGCTTGCCACCAGCGCGACCGGCGGCAGCTTGAGCTTCTCGATCTGCTCCTTCATCGGCTTGCCGTGGTCGATCACCGCATGCGCGCCGAGATCGAGGCACCATTTCTGCGACTCCGGCCGCGTCGCGGTTGCGAGCACCGTGAGCCCGGTGAGGCGACGGGCGAGCTGGATCAGGATCGAGCCGACGCCGCCAGCGCCGCCCGTGATCAGCAGCGTGCGAGGATCGACGCTCTTGCCGGGTACGGCGCCGAGCCGGTCGAACAGCAACTCCCAGGCGGTGATGGAGGTGAGGGGAAGGGCGGCTCCTTGCGCGAACGACAGGCTCTTCGGCTTGTTGCCGACGATGCGTTCGTCGACCAGGTGGAACTCGGCGTTGGTGCCCTGGCGCAGGATCGAGCCGGCGTAGAACACCTCGTCGCCCGGCTTGAACAGCGTGACCTCAGGTCCGACCGCATCGACCACGCCGGCCGCGTCGTAGCCGAGGATCTTGGTCTCGCCCTCGGGCGGGGCGGCGCGCTTGCGCACCTTGTAATCGACGGGATTGGCCGAGATCGCCGTCACGGCGACGCGGATGTCGCGCCCCTTGGGTTCGGGTTTGGCGGTCTCGAAGTCGATCAGTGAATCCGCATCCTCGATCGGAAGCGATCTTTTGTAGCCGACGGCCTTCATGGCTTGTCTCCATCAGATGGCGCCCGGCTTGGCAGGGGCGCCCGACCCGCTAACTGTCGCCCCGGCTCCGATTTGGCAAGTACTGTAAATTCGGGGATATAGTCCCTGTTTGGATACTATTGGGAAACCACGCATGAAACGGCGCAATTTTGCCCGTCGGCCCGGCTGCTCGGTCGAGGCGACGCTGGATCTGATCGACGGCAAGTGGAAGGGGGTGATCCTCTATCACCTGCAGAGCGGCACCCAGCGCTTCGGCGAATTACGCCGCCGGATGCCAGGGATCACCCAGCGCATGCTGACGAAGCAGCTGCGCGCGCTGGAGGAGGACAAGCTCGTCATCCGCAAGGTCTATGCCGAAGTGCCGCCGCGTGTGGAGTATTGCCTCTCCGAGCTCGGCGAGAGCCTCAAGCCGGTGATCGACATCCTGAAGGCCTGGGGCGAGAGTCACCAGGAGCGGCTGTCCTGCGCGCCGCCGCCGGTGGTCGTGAAGAAGAAGCGTGCGGCGTGAAATTTTGAGTCAGCTCGCCGAGCTCTGGGTGTCGTCCCTGCGAACGCACCGATCCATAACCCCGGGAGACGTTGTGGCGCCAGCTGGCAACTCCGAGCCTTCGCCCAATCTCATCCTGTGGCTATAGGTCCCGGGTTCGTGCTTGCGCACGCCCCGGGACGACGAGTCTAGCCTGGCCTCAGAACGCAAACTGCGTGCGCATTGCGACGGCATCGAACTTCGAGCCGACGTCTGCGGTCGAGACCGGCGAAGCCTGTCGCGACACCGTGCCGTGCAGGTAATCGAGCATGAAGCGGACGTTGCCGTTGACATACCAGTTGAGCGCGAGCGTATAGACCGTCTGCCGCCCGCCGGCGATGCCGCTCGCCGTTGCAAGCTGATCGTTCAGGTCGACCGTCGAGAAGCGCCCGGCGATCTCCCACGCACCCCAGCCGCCGCCGTCGAGCGAGAACGGATGCGCCGGCTTGACGCCGCTATAGGCCGCGCTCGCCGCGTTGTAGGTGCGCCCCTCACCAGTCAGCACGTAGCCGGCCTGCGCATAGCCGCCCTGGAACTTCAGGCTCGGTGCGCCGACCAGCGGCACGCCGGTGTTGGCGGTGCGGTCGACGTTGTACCAGAAGTACTCGCCCTGGACGATGAGCGGACCGTAAGTCGCTGCCGCCTCGACGCTGTAGACCTGTGCCCCCGAAACATTGGCCATGGCGCCGGTCGAAATCAGGGTCGTCGGGTCGAGACGCAATTCCGGACGATCGCTGAGCGCGAGCGTCTGCGTATTGGCGATCAGATTGCGCGGCGGCTGGATCAGCCATTGCGCGTCGGCGCCGATATGTACCGAGTAGTCTCTGCCGCTGATGGGATTGCCGGCGACGCGCGCCACCGCGCCGTACTGCTCGCTCGTGCCCGGCGGCGAAGCGCTCGAGGCGGAATGGATCGCGCCGGTCGACGGTCCCGTGACATAGCCGCCGATCCAGAGCTGGTCGTTGAACCAGCGCGCACCGGCTGCGGAACGGAAGTCGCCGGCGGCGATGTTGGTCGCGATCACACCGGGTGAGGCGCGCTCCATGAACAGGATATCGTTGGAGCTCGTGGCCTCGTCCATGGTGTAGGGCAGATCCATGATGCCGGCCTCGATCGCCATCTTGCCGCCGAACGGCTTCAGGCCGGTGTAGCTGAGATAGGCGTTCTCGACGCCGGAGACGCCGCCGCCCGGCAGCGATCCTGGCGCGGCGCCGCCAAATCCGTCGGAGGAGCCGCCGAAATCGTAGACCAGCGCGAAGTTCCAGTCGTTGAAGAACTTGCCGGCGACGCCGATGCGCGCGCGGCGGACGTTCTGACCGCTGTTGAGCCTCTGCGGCACGGTCGCTGCGGTGTTGGGACGATAATCGTAGCCGCCGACATCCCAATGCAGGCGGCTGGTGATGGCGACGCAATTGGCCTGGTCGGCGGTGCAGATCGTCGGCCGGTTGTTCGGCATCGTCACGACGACGCCGGATGCCGGCGCGGGTCCCTTGACGGGGATCGCCGCGTTCGCGTTGGCGACCACCGCCTTCGCCTCCGAGCGCGCCTCCGCCTTGGCTTCGGCTTTCGCCTTCGCGGTAGCCGCGGCGTTCGCCGCCGTCTGGCTCTGAAGCTTGTCGAGCTTTCGCTCGAGCATCTTCAACTGCTGCTTCAACAGCGCGATCTCCTGCTCGCTGTTGGTTGCCGATTGGGCCTGGGCCTGCGAAGCCGCCATTGCGCCGGCGAGACCAATCGCGGTCGCTGCAATCCTTGTCCTGCTCACATCATCACTCCATCGGTTGGACCAACTTCCCCAAGTCGTCAGCGCAGAGCCTAAGAACGGTCGATGACTGCCGCACGACGGCGCGCCTCCGGTTGCGCTGGTTCCCGCTGATGCAAATTCGCCGCAACCGAATCCGCCGGGAGCGAGCATGCAAGATGACGCGTGTCATGCCAATCCGCGACGACAGGCAAGCGGTCGCTTTCGTACGCCGGGCTTGCATTCGGGAGACACCGGAATGAGGCCGAATATTGCCGCCCTGCGCCCTTCTATTGAGGGGCGAACGCGCCTATATTCCGGCGTCTTTTCCAAGAGGTAGGAATGTTTCGATCGACCTGGACCGCCGTCGTCACGGCCTTGTGCATAGCCTTTCCGGCCCATTTCAATCCGGCCTCGGCGCAGGACCGTCGCCTCCCGTCGTCGCCGGCCGAGCTGCGGCTGTCCTATGCGCCGATCGTGCAGCGGGTGCAGCCGGCGGTCGTCAACGTCTATGCCGCCAAGGTGGTGCAGAACCGCAATCCGCTGTTGGACGACCCGATCTTCCGCCGCTTCTTCGGCGTGCCGGGTCAGCAGCCCGAGCAGATGCAGCGCTCGCTCGGTTCCGGCGTCATCGTCGATGCCTCCGGGCTCGTCGTCACCAACGTCCACGTCATCGAAGGTGCGGACCAGGTCAAGGTATCGCTGTCGGACAAGCGCGAGTTCGAGGCCGAGATCCTGCTGAAGGATTCGCGTACCGATCTCGCCGTGCTGCGCCTCAAGGATACGAAGGAGAAATTCCCAACCCTCGACCTCACCAATTCGGATGAGCTGCTGGTCGGTGACGTCGTGCTCGCAATCGGCAATCCCTTCGGCGTCGGCCAGACCGTGACCCACGGCATCATCTCGGCGCTGGCGCGCACGCAAGTCGGCATCACCGATTATCAGTTCTTCATCCAGACCGATGCGCCGATCAATCCCGGAAATTCCGGCGGCGCGCTGGTCGACATGAGCGGCAAGCTCGCCGGCATCAACACCGCGATCTATTCGCGCTCCGGCGGCTCGCAAGGCATCGGCTTCGCGATTCCATCCAACATGGTGCGCGTCGTCGTCGCCTCCGCCAAGAGCGGCGGCAAGGCGGTGAAGCGGCCGTGGCTGGGAGCAAAGTTGCAGGCGGTGACGCCCGAGATCGCGGAGAGCCTCGGCCTGCGCTCGCCGACTGGTGCGTTGGTGGCGAGCGTGGTGCCCAATGGCCCCGCAGCGAAGGCGGGCCTGAAATCCTCCGACCTGATCACCGGGATCGACGGCCAGACCGTGGATGATCCCAACGCCTTCGACTACCGCTTCGCGACCCGTCCCCTCGGCGGCACCGCGCAGATCGACGTGCAGCGCGGCACCAGGCCGCTCAAGCTGACAGTGGCGCTGGAAACTGCGCCCGACATCGGCCGCAACGAACTCGTCGTTACCGCGCGCTTGCCGTTCCAGGGCGCGAAGGTCTCGACCATCACGCCGGCGGTCGCTGACGAGCTGCATCTGGACGCCGACACCGAAGGCGTCGTCATCACCGATGTGGGCGGTGATACCGCGGCCGCGAGCGTCGGCTTCCAGAAGGGCGACATCATCCTCGCCGTCAACAACCTGAAGATCGGCAAGACCAGCGACCTCGAGAAGGCGGCGGGCGAACGGTCGCGGATCTGGCGCATTACGCTGGTGCGCGGCGGCCAGCAGATCAACGTCACGCTGGGCGGATGAGTCCGAAGCGACCACAACAGACGCCGACTCTCTTTGCCGCGGCGGGGCTCGACCACGAGGCTCCGCATCCGCTGCCGGACCGGCTGCGCCCGCGCGCGCTCTCGGAGGTCGTCGGCCAGGACCACATCCTCGGCCCCGACGGTGCGTTGACGCGCATGTTGGAGACGCGCACGCTCGGATCGCTGGTGTTCTGGGGCCCGCCCGGCACAGGCAAGACCACGGTGGCTCGGCTGCTGGCGGACGCAACGGATTTGCATTTCGAGCAGATTTCGGCCGTGTTCTCCGGCGTCGCCGATCTGAAGAAGGCCTTTGATGCCGCGCGCGCCCGCCGCGAGATGGGCAAGGGCACGCTGCTGTTCGTGGACGAGGTGCATCGCTTCAACCGTGCCCAGCAGGATTCCTTCCTGCCCGTGATGGAAGACGGCACGGTGGTCATGGTCGGCGCCACCACCGAAAATCCATCCTTCGAGCTCAACGCGGCGCTTCTGTCCCGCGCGCGCGTGCTGGTGTTTCGCTCGCTCGATGCCGCCTCGATCGAAAAGCTGTTCGCGCATGCCGAGGCGGTCGAGGGCAGGAAGCTGCCGCTCGATGCGGAGGCGCGCGCCGTGCTGGTGCGCATGGCCGACGGCGACGGCCGCGCCTCGCTGACGCTCGCCGAAGAGGTCTGGCGTTCGGCGCGCGCGGACGAGATCTTCAATGCGGCGCAATTGCAGGACATCCTGCAACGCCGCGCGCCGATCTACGACAAGTCGGCCGACGGCCATTACAATCTGATTTCGGCGCTGCACAAATCGGTGCGCGGCTCCGATCCCGACGCGGCGTTGTATTATCTCGCGCGGATGTTGGACGCCGGCGAGGACCCGCTGTTCCTGGCACGCCGCGTCGTGCGCATGGCGGTGGAGGACATCGGGCTCGCCGATCCGCAGGCGCTCGTGATCGCCAATGCGGCCAAAGACGCCTTCGACTTCCTCGGCCACCCCGAGGGCGAACTCGCCATCGCGCAAGCCGTCGTCTATCTCGCCACCGCGCCGAAATCGAACGCGGTCTACACCGCCTTCGGCACGGCGATGCAGGTCGCCAAACAAGCCGGCTCGCTGCTGCCGCCAAAGCACATCCTCAATTCCCCGACCAAGCTGATGAAGTCCGAAGGCTACGGCGCGGCTTATGAATACGACCACGACGCCCCCGATGCCTTCTCCGGCCAGGACTACTTCCCGGAAGCCCTGGGCCGCCAGACCTTCTACGACCCGCCCGAACGCGGCTTCGAGCGGGAGATCCGCAAGCGGCTGGATTACTGGGCTAAGCTGCGCAAGGAGCGGGGCGGGAAGTAGAGCTGTGGCTCGCCGCAGGGTGTACATTTACGGTTTACGTAACACGTAAATCTTGCTACTCGGCGGGGGAATTCCCATGCCCCAGACACCCACACATCCCGGTGAGCACCTCGCCGAAGAACTACGCGAACTCGGCATTACAGCCGCGGAGCTGTCGCGTCAGATCGATGTGCCGGTCAATCGTATCACCGGCATCATCAACGGACAGCGCGGCATTACTGCTGATACGGCGCTGCGCCTTGGTCACTGGTTCGGCACGAGCCCGCAATTCTGGATGAACCTGCAACAGCAATATGAGCTGCGGCTGGCGGAGAAGGAGGTGGGCGCGCAGGTTGCGTCGCTGCCCCGCCGCGCCAACGCGCAGTCGACACGAAAGCTTGGAAAAACCGCATGAGCCGCCGCATCAAGAGAATGAATCCAAAGCCCCGCTCGCGTGACGAGCGCGAGGACGCTCGTCCGCATCACGCGCGCAGCGCGAAGAAGGCCGGGCCGCGTCCGGGCGGCAAGCCGCCGCGCTTTGCCGGAGAGCGTGCCGAGCGGCGTGCCCCCGAGCGTGCCGAGCGGCGGCCGCCCAAAGTCCCCCAGGACAGGCCCGCGCCGGAGAAGCCCGTCGAAGCATTGCTGCCGACCAAGGTGCAGACCGTCACCGTGACGGCCGACGAGAACAACATGCGCGTCGACCGCTTCCTCGAAGCGCGCTTTCCCGGCCTGTCGTTCTCCCACATCCAGCGCGTCGTCCGCAAAGGCGAGCTGCGCGTCGACGGCAAGCGCGTCGACAGCAAGGACCGTCTGGAGGAGGGCCAGAGCGTCCGCATTCCGCCGCTGAAGCTCGACGCGCCGAAGGCTGTGGGGGAGCTGTCGGAGGCGGCGCAGAAGACGCTCAAGGCGCTGAAGGAGATGACGATCTATGAGGATGACGACGTCCTCGTCCTCAACAAGCCGGCCGGCCTTGCCGTGCAGGGCGGCTCGGGCATGACGCGGCACATTGATCAGATGCTGGAGGTGATGCGCGATGCCAAGGGCCAGAAGCCGCGCCTCGTTCACCGCATCGATCGCGAGACGTCCGGCTGTCTCCTGATCGCCAAGACGCGCTTCGCTGCCTCGCATCTGACCGGCGCGTTCCGCTCGCGGTCGGCGCGGAAGGTGTATTGGGCGCTGGTGCCGGGCCTGCCGAAGCCCAAGCAGGGCCGCATCTCGACCTTCCTCGCCAAGGAAGAGAGCGAGGACGACACCATCATGCGCATCGCCCAGCATGGCGACGAGGGCGCCAGCCACGCGGTGACCTATTACGCGGTGGTGGAGACCGCCGGCAACAAGCTGACCTGGGTGTCGCTGAAGCCGGTCACCGGGCGCACCCACCAGTTGCGCGCCCACATGGCCCATATCGGCCATCCCATCGTCGGTGATCCCAAATATTTCAACATCGAGAACTGGCAGCTGCCGGGCGGCCTGCAGAACCGGCTGCATCTCCTGGCACGCCGCATCGTCATTCCGCATCCGCGCGGCGGCGTCATCGACGCCACCGCGCCGTTGCCGCCGCACATGCAGCAGTCCTGGAACCTGCTCGGACTGGATGCAACCCGATTTGATCCGATCGAGAACGCGCCTGAAGAATAGTTAAGTTGAACGGGGGTGGTCGGAGCACAACATATCACCCATGAAACGGCTCTCGATCTGTCTCCTGGTTTTGACCGCACTGCTCTTGGGGCAGGTCTTGGGGCAGGTCTTGGGGCGGGCGGCTCAGGCACAGATTATACTGCCGGGCCCCACACAGGTCGTTCCGCCGCCTTCGCCGCCACCGCCGCCGAAGCTCGAGGTGCCGAAGATGCCGCAGATCGATGCGCGGCCGAGCCACAACTACCGGCCGTTCCCGCGCAATTCGTTCAGCGATCGCGTGTCGAAGTGCCTCGAGGACGCCGCAGGCGCGGGGCTGGGCCCCGCCGACCGCGGCACCTATGCGCTCAGATGCGCGAACTAGGGTCGATTCGGTCTCCTGTCGCTACCGGTTGAAGCCTGGCGAACAGGGCCCGCAAGTTCCCTCGCGCCGCTCGCTTTATCGGCCGCCGGTCTTATCTTAAAAGCCTGGCATTCAGCGGCAGGGACCGAAAAGCGACATGCGCGAATTGTTCGACGAAGCTGCGGGGCAGACCCCGCCCGATCCGCGCGAGGCGGCACGCCAGTCGGCGCGCCCGCCGCAGCGCAAGCGCTTCTACAAGGAGGCGGGCGTGAGCGAGGCCGACGGCGGGTACGTCATTGCGCTCGACGGCAGGCCGATCCGTACGCCGTCGGGTCGTCAGGTGGTGATCCCTTCGCGCGACCTCGCCGATGCGGTGGCCGCGGAATGGGCGGCCCAGGGCGAGACGATCGACCCCGTGACCATGCCGCTGACGCGGATCGCCAACAGCGTGGTGGAGGGGGTCGTCGATCGGGTCGAGCTCGTCAGCGACGATCTCGCCAAGTATTTCGAGTCTGATCTGCTGTTCTATCGTGCCGGCCATCCCGAGGGACTGGTCGCCCGCGAGGCCGCGCATTGGGATCCCGTGCTGTTCTGGGCGGCGGAGACGTTGGGAGCGCATTTCATCCTGTCCGAGGGCATCATGCATGTGAAGCAGCCGGACGAGGCGCTTCGCGCGGCGCGCGCCGCGCTGCCGCGGGACGCCTGGTCGGTCGCCGCCCTCCACGTGGTGACGACCCTGAGCGGCTCGGCGCTGCTGGCGCTGGCGCTGGCCCATGGCGCGCGGGACGCCAGCCAGGTCTGGGCCGCCGCTCATGTCGACGAGGATTGGAACGCCGAGCAATGGGGCGTGGACGAGGAGGCAGCTAACCGCCGGGCCATCCGCTTCAGGGATTTCGAGGCCGCCGTGACGGTGCTGGCGGCCGTAAAGCCTTCCGCAACCACAGGTCCTTAACGAGAGGTTTACGACGCAGCGTTACGGTAGCCGGCGCTCCCTAAGGCCGCTGAGATGCCGACGCCCGTCACCTCCATCGCTCCCGTCAGCGCCGCCAGCCCCTTGGCTGATGCGGCGACGCCCGATCTCGTGCTTCAAGCCGGCAGTGTCGTCGATGCCAGGGTCGTCAGCGTCCTCGCCGACCATCTGGTGCGGATCGCGATCGCAAATCTATCCCTCGACGTGATGTCGGAAGTCGCGCTGTCGCCCGGGCAAAATCTCCAGCTGGCGGTGTCGCAGAACGACGGCACTGTCCGCCTTGCCGTCGTCGGCGGAGCAGGGGAGGCGGTCGCCGATATGGTCACGCTGACGCCGCGTGCGGCCTCGCTGGTGGAGAGCCCGCCGCTCGCGCCGTCGGCGGGCGCAGCGCGCAGTGCGTTGACGCCTTCGGAGCAGGTCGCGGTCACGGCGGCTTCGGCCGAGGCCGTCACCAGGCAGGGCAGCCAGGCGCCGCTGTTTGCCAATCTGGCCGCCGTCGTCACCGGCAGCGATCTGCCCGCGGGCCTGAAGCAGGCGGTGCTGGACGTGCTTGCGCAGCAGACGCCGCTCAACACCGGGCTCGATGGCGGCGATATCGAAACCGCCTTCCAGAAATCCGGCCTGTTCCTCGAGGCCTCGCTGGCCGCAGGCGCGACGCCGTCGTCCGGCGCAATGCCCGATCTGAAGGCGGCGCTGCTGGTGCTGCGCCAGGCACTGGCCACGCTCGAAGCCACCCCGCCGCATACGCAAGGCGCCATCATGCCCGCCAGCGCCGCGGGGACACCGCAGTCGGCAGCTGCACCGGCTCAGCCGACAGGCGGGGCCGTGCCCTCATCCGAAACCGAGATCGCGCAACCTCAGCAAATGCCGCGCAGCGCCACACAAGCGGCCGCCGTCCTGGCTGATGCTGCCGCCGGCGTTGCGCAGGCCGCGATGCCGCGGACCATGACCGCGGGGCTTGCCGCCAGCCTCTTGCAGGAGATGACGCAAAATCTCCCGCGCATGATCGGCAACGTGCCAGGGTCCAACAAGGCCGTGCCGGACGGCCACATCTTCGAGGCGGCCACCCGTGCGGCCACGCCGCCACCGTTCCGCGGCGCATTGCCGGCGCCCCAGCCGATCGCCTCGCCGTCGCTCGCGCCGGATACACCGTTGGCCACCGCGGTGCATCGCCTGCTCGGCGACACCGACGCCGCGATCGCGCGGCAGACCTTGCTCCAGGTCGCCTCGCTCCCCGATCGCACCGACGCCGGCGGCCACCGCGTCGATCCGGCCGTGCCGCAGTGGAATTTCGAGATTCCGTTCGCGACTCCGCAGGGCACCGCGATGGCCCAGTTCGAGATCTCGCGCGATGGCGGCAATGACTCCGCCGATCCCGCCAGGCGCGCCTGGCGCGCGCGCTTCTCGCTCGATGTCGAGCCGGCGGGTCCCGTGCATGCGCTGATCACGCTGAACGGCGACAAGACCCTGGTGCGGATGTGGGCGGAGCGGCCGGCGACGGCGCAGCAACTCCGTGCCGGCATTGGCGAGCTCAGCCAGGCATTGACGCGGGCCGAGCTCACACCCGGCGACATCGTGGTCCGCGACGGCACGCCGCCCCAACCGACGCCTGCCCGCGCCGGCCACTTCCTGGATCGAGCGACATGAGCGATCCGTCCAGGCTCGCGATCGCGCTGCACTACGAGAAGGGCACCAACGCGCCTGTCGTCGTCGCCAAGGGCAAGGGCACGATCGGCGAAAAGATCGTCGAGATCGCGAAGGCCCACGACATCCCGATCGAGGAGAACGAGGTCCTGGCCGGCGCGCTGTCCAAGGTCGAGCTAGGTGAGGAGATCCCGCCGGATCTCTACAAGGCCGTCGCCGAGGTGCTGGTGTTTGTGCTGCGGCTGTCGGGCCGGGGGCGGTAAAACCAACCTGTCATCGTTTCACCACGTAGCGGCTGCATGGTCGCGCTGGCCTTCATTGCTCACGGATATCGCTGTTGCTCACCCGTCGTTCCACCCTCGGTCTTCTCGCCGCAGCCGCGGTCCTGCCATCCCGCGCGCGCGCCCACGTCGCGCCGCCGCGCAATGAAATCCGTGAGAGTCTTGCGAAACGCTTCACCGACCTCGGCACATCAGGCACCTTCGTCGGCTACAAGGTCGAGGACTATCTGATCGTCGCCAGCGACAAGGAGCGCTCGGGTGAGGGCAAGCTGCCGGCCTCGACCTTCAAGATTCCAAACTCGTTGATTGCGCTCGAGACCGGCGTGGTCGCCGACCCCGACAAGGATGTGTTTCCCTGGGACGGCGTCAAGCGTCCGATCGAGGCCTGGAACAAGGACCACACGCTGCGCAGTGCGATCGCGGTCAGCGCGGTGCCGGTGTATCAGGAGATCGCGCGTCGCATCGGGCAGGAGCGCATGCAGAAATATGTCGACGAGTTCGACTACGGCAATCGCGACATCGGCGGCGGCATCGACCAGTTCTGGCTCACCGGCGCCCTGCGCATCGATCCGGTCGAGCAGATTGATTTCGTCGACCGGCTGCGCCGCCGCGTGCTGCCGATCAGCAAGCGCAGTCAGGATCTCGTCGCCGACATCCTGCCGGTGACCAAGGTCGGCGACAGCGTCATCCGCGCCAAGTCCGGATTGCTGGGTGCCGAGCGCGGCGAGCCGTCGCTCGGCTGGATGGTCGGCTGGGCCGAGAAGGGGGAGGCGCACACCGTGTTCGCGCTCAACATGGATTGCAAGGAGTCGCGCCTGATCGGCGAGCGCATGCCGCTGACGCAAGCTTGCCTTGCCGAGATCGGCGCGATCTAGCGTATGTAGTGATCGCGCCCTATTGCGGACCGCAAAGAAGTCCTCGTTATTGCGAGCGCAGCCCTACCACCGACGTCATTGCGAGGGGTCCGCGCCGGTCAGGCGTCCTTCTGCCGGCCGATCGCGCCCAGATGCGTGAAGCCGAACCCGGCGGAATATTTCAGGCCGTAGCCCAGCGCCCGGTCGATGCCGATATGGGCAAGCCAGATCAAGGCAATGGACAAAGTGAGGGACGAGGCGAGCCCGAAGCCCAGCGTCAGCAGTGCCACCGGCGCCATGTAGCTGTGAGCGGCGTTGTAGACCATCGCGCCGGACTTGGCGTCGGACAGGTATGCCAGGAAGCTCAGATCGGGCACGAAGAAGAGGAGGGCAAAGACCAACCAGGAGCCGTCCCAGGCCCAGTAGAGCATCACCATCCCCGCAAACAGGGTCAGGCCCTCCAGCCGCAGCAGGATGTTGACACCGCCTGTCGCCGCGCCGGTCCCGGCCGTTCCTTCGGTCATGCTCGTCCCCCAGGCAAAACTTTGTAATTCCTTGCGCTTTCCCGCTGCGGCAGGGCAGCCCTGCGACGCCGAAAGCCGCTTCCCGGCCTGCAAAATGCCGTGTTAGAACCCCGCATCATTTAAGAACTGGCGGGAGCAAATGAAACACATCCTGGACGCCCTTGAAGACCGTCGCGCCGGCGCCAAGCTCGGTGGCGGGGAGAAGCGCATCGAGGCGCAGCATGCCCGCGGCAAGCTGACCGCGCGCGAGCGCATCGAGCTCCTGCTCGACAAGGGATCGTTCGAGGAGTTCGACATGTTCGTCGAGCACCGCTCCACCGAGTTCGGCATGGAGAAGACCAAGGTGCCGGGCGACGGCGTCGTCACCGGCTGGGGCACCGTCAACGGTCGCAAGACGTTTGTCTTCGCCAAGGATTTCACCGTGTTCGGCGGCTCGCTGTCCGAGACCCACGCGCTGAAGATCACGAAGCTCCAGGACATGGCGATGAAGGCGAGGGCGCCCATCATCGGCCTCTATGACGCGGGCGGCGCCCGCATCCAGGAGGGCGTCGCTGCGCTCGCCGGGTACTCCTACGTTTTCCGCCGCAACGTGCTCGCCTCGGGCGTGATCCCGCAGATCTCCGTCATCATGGGGCCCTGCGCCGGTGGCGACGTCTATTCGCCAGCGATGACCGACTTCATCTTCATGGTGAAGAACACCAGCTACATGTTTGTCACCGGCCCGGACGTGGTGAAGACCGTCACCAACGAGGTCGTCACCGCCGAAGAGCTCGGCGGCGCCTCGGTGCACGCCACGCGCTCCTCGATCGCCGACGGCGCCTTCGAGAACGACGTCGAGACGCTGCTGCAGATGCGGCGCCTGATCGACTTCCTGCCGTCCAACAATACCGACGGCGTGCCGGAATGGCCGAGTTTCGACGACATCGGCCGTGTCGACATGTCGCTGGACACGCTGATCCCCGACAATCCCAACAAGCCCTACGACATGAAGGAGCTGATCCTGAAGGTCGTGGACGAGGGCGATTTCTTCGAGATCGCGGAAGCCTTCGCCAAGAACATCGTCACCGGCTTCGGCCGCATCGCTGGCCGCACCGTCGGCTTCGTCGCCAACCAGCCGATGGTGCTGGCGGGGGGGG